>CABTWG010000005.1 GCA_902488455.1 uncultured Peptoniphilus sp. | reverse complement strand
GAGGTTATACCCGTTCGACTCACTTCGTTCGCTCAGGGTGACGACTACCTACAGACATTGTTTTAAAAGAGAACCGAAGGAAGACAGTCTCCCTGAGCGTAGGGTGAAGGCTTTAGCCGGAACCCGAAGTCGAACGGGTATAACCCTGGTGAGGTCAGACATTGATGATTGATACATTTTCAAAGGTCATTTTTTGTGTTTTACAAGGATGGGTTAAATATAGGTCAGATCCTTCGACTTCGACAGTTTCACCGTCTTCGCTCAGGATGACCAATTGGTTAGACTGCCTCTCAATAGGTGTTAATCACTTGGAAGTTGTAAAAAATTTACGCCTTCGGCTATGGAAGCAAGATGCTTCCGCTACGGGGATGAATAAGAAGCTTTGTGGTCGTACGCCTGACGGCTAAGGGAGGAGAATGTAGTATCAAGGTTTATGGAAGCAGATTGCTTCCGCTACGGGGGTTACTTAGTAGGAATGGCTGTTATACGGCTTCGCCTGAGGGAAGATAATGTAGTAGTTAGGTTGATGGAAGCAGATTGCTTCCGCTACAAAAGTAGTTGCCCAGACTTGGTTAAATAAAGGTTAGACCCATTCGAAGCCCTAGCCGAAATCTCTGATTTCGCAGCAGGTCTTGTGCAAAGAGTTCCAAAGAAGACGAACGAAGTGAAGGCTGATTTGAAGAACTCGACTGCCGACTCGCTGACGCTCGCTCAGGGTGACTTCCTTCCTTCGGCTTTTTTTCATTAAAAAAAGGAGCGGGTGCTCCTTTTTCATTAATTTTATTCTTTTATTTTATTTTGCGTGGTCTAGGTTGTAGAATATGGTTGCTAGTTGTGCTCTTGATGCGTATCCTGTTGGGTCGTAGAACATTGTGCCGTCGTTTTTGTCTTTGTCTTTGAATCCTTTGATGATGCCTAGTTTTACGCAGTCATAAATGTCTGTTTTTGCCCATGCTGGTAGTTTTGCGTCGTCTGAGAATGTTGGTGCTTCGCCTTTTACTTCCATCTTCTTGTAGTCTCTTAGGTATCTTGTCATGATGGATGCTAGTTCTGCTCTTGTGATTTCTTTGTTTGGTTTGAATGTTCCGTCTTCGTATCCTGCGACGATCTTGTTATCTTTTGCCCATTTTAAATATGGTGCGTAGTATTCTGTGCCTATTACATCTGAGAATTCTACTTTTTCTTCTGTTTTTGCTGCGTTTTCATATCTTCCTAGTACTGCTACTACCATTGCTCTTGTTACTGAGTTGTTTGGTCCAAATTTTGTTTTGGTTAGTCCAGAGAAGTATCCTTTTTCTACTGAATATTTTATGAATTCTTCTGCCCACATGCCTTTTATGTCTTCGAATCCTTTTGCTTCTGCTGCTTTTGCGTCTTTCTTTGCTACTGTGATTCTGCCTTCTACTTGTGGGTTTACTTCTTTTTTAGCTGCGATATATTTTGCTAATGTTTCTGATAGTAGTTCGTATTGTCCTGTTTCTGTTTTGCCTTTGAATACGTCGTATTGGTCTCCGCCGCCTGCGATGAAGTCGTTTGTTGCTACTTTGTATGTCTTTTCTAGGTCGATTGGTTTGCCTGCTACCATTACGTCGAATACTCTTTCGCCTGCTTTAGCTGTGTCGTCGTATTTAAATGTTAGCCCTGATACTTGGCAGAATGATCCTGCTAGTTCCGGCGCTGCTTTTACTCCGTTTTCTAGTGCTTGTATTACTTCTTTTCCTGTTAGGTCTACTGTTACTGTGAAGTTTGTGAATGGGAATGCTGTTAGTACTTCTCCCATGGTTACGTCGCCTTTTTCGATGGTTGCTCTGATTCCTCCACCGTTTGTGATGGCAATGTCTGCTTTACTTACTTCTCTCATTGCGTCTGTTACTAGGTTTCCTAGGTTGGTTTCTTGTTTTCTGTTGTATTCTCTTCTTCCTTCTAGGTCTACTAGTGTTTTGCCGACGATTTTTTCTAGGAATGGTTTGTTTGCTTCGTCTACTTCTTTTTCGATTGCTTCGATTTTTTCATCTGGTTTTACTAGGCTCATTGCTTCGTAAGAGATGAGTTCTGCTTTTTTGTTTTCGATTTTGTTGCCGTCAAATGTTAGGGTTATTTTTCCTAGGTTGTTTGTGTATGATCCTGTTTGTGCTAGTAGGGTTGAGCCTATTACTTTTCCTTCTGGTAGTGCTGTGTGTGAGTGTCCGTCGATGAATAGGTCGATTCCTGGTACTGCTTTGATCACGCCTTCTGATCTTTCTGCTTCTTTTGTTGATTCATCGATTCCAAGGTGTCCTATTGCTACTATGAAGTCTGCTCCTTTTGCTTTTAGTGCTGCTACTTGTTGTTTTGCTACTTCTATTGGTTCTGCTATTACTATGCCCTTTGTGTTTGATGGGTGTGATTTGTAGTATGTTTCTGGGGTGCTTAATCCAAAGAATCCGATCTTTACTCCGTCTACTTCTTTGATATCATTTTCTAAGAAGTCTCTCTTGCCTTGTTCTGTTACTACGTTTGATGCTAGTGTTTTGAAGTTTCCTTTTCCTGTTAGTTCTACTAGTCTTTGGTATCCATAGTTGAAGTCGTGGTTTCCTGGTACCATGTAGTCATATCCTACTTCGTTTAGTAATTTTATTATGCTATCTCCTCTTGAGATTGTGGCAAATGTTGTTCCGTGGAATGTGTCTCCTGCGTCTAGCATTAGTACGGCCTTGCCTTCTTTTACTAGTTCGTCTTTGTAGGTTTTGATCTTGCCATAGCCTATTGCTTTTTCTCTTTCGTCTGCTTTTACTCTTGCATGTACGTCGTTTGTGTGTAGTATTACGATTTCATGCTTTGTAGTTTTTGCTTCTTCTGCTGCTACTGGTAATGATGTGAACACTGTGGTCATCATCATTAAAAGTGCTAGTAGTAGTGATAATTTCTTTTTCATACTTACCTCCTTGTTATACTTCTATTGTAATGTATTTGTGTAAAAATTTCCACTTTGTATGATAAGGTTTTTCTTATTTTGTTCACATAAAAAAAGTGCCCTTTTCGGGCACTTGTTTATCTATTGGATCTTCTCCATATATTCATTTTTTCTGCTTCTTTTATTAGGTCGTCTCTGAATTCTGGTGCTGCTAGGTTTATGATTCCTTCTGCTCTTTCCCAGGTTGATTTTCCTTTTACGTTGAACTTACCGTGTTCTGTTACAATCCAGTGCGTGTTTGGTCTTGCTGCTGTGATTGCTGATCCTGTTTCGAAGTTAGGTAGGATTCTTGAGTGTACTTCGCCTTTTTTGTCTGTGAATGTTGAGGATAGACAGATGAAGCTCTTGCCACCCTTTGATAGGTATGCGCCTAGTACGAAGTCTAGTTGTCCGCCTGCTCCTGATATATGTCTTAGTCCTGCTGATTCTGATGATACTTGTCCCCATAGGTCTACGTTTACTGCGTTGTTTATGGATACGAAGTTATCTAGTTGTGAGATGATTCTTGCATCGTTTGTGTAGTCTACTGGTGTTGCCATACATTGTGGGTTGTTGTCGATGAAGTCATACATTTCTTGTGAGCCTGCTGCAAAGGCATATACTTGTCTAAATCTGTCGATGTTCTTCTTTGCTCCTGTGATCTTGCCTTTTTTGTACATGTCTACGAATCCGTCTACGAACATTTCTGTGTGTACGCCTAAGTCTTTTAGATCTGAGTCTGCTATTAGTGAGCCTACTGCGTTTGGCATGCCACCGATTCCTAGTTGTAAGCATGCTCCGTTAGGGATTTCTTCTACGATTAGTTTTGCTACTTTCTTGTCTACGTCGCCGAATGATCCTTTTGGTAGGGTTGCTATTGCCGGGTTGTCCCCTTCTACTACATAGTCTACTTGGTCGATGTGTACTACGTTTTCTACTCCGCCTAGTGCTACTGGCATCTTTTCGTTTACTTCGATTACTACTGTCTTTGCTTTTTCGATTACTGCCATTAGGTGTGATGCGCTTAGTCCGAAGTTGAAGTATCCGTGTTTGTCCATTGGTGAACATGTGATATATGCAATGTCTACCTCACAGTTTTCTCTATAGTATCTTGGTAGTTCTGAGTATCTGATTGGGCCATAGAATGCTGCGTCTGTGGTGTTTATTCTTCCTCTGTCCGGTCCGCCTGAGTGCCATGATGTCCAGATGAATGTGTTTCCTTCTGGGTCCGCTTTAAATATTTCTGGTATCCATAGTAGTACTCCGCCACGTACCTTTACATCTTTTAGTTCTTTTGCACGTTTAGCTAGTTCTCTGTCTATTGCTACTGGTGTGTTTGTACACCATGCGTAGTCTACATAGTCGCCGCTTTTTACTAATGATGCTGCCTTCTCAGCTGTTATTAACTTTTGTTGATAAGATTTTTTATAATCCATAATTCCTCCTATTTGAAAACATTTACATAATACCATTATACCCTAGATTCTAACTTTATAACTTTAATATCTTGATTTTCTTCTACATTTATATTTTCGTCGGTTTTTAATTTTTCTTTAAACCTGCCGAGCCTTAGTGCGTTTAGTACTACGAATATGGAGCTCATGCTCATTGCAAAGGCTGCGATCATTGGATTTAGTTTCAGTCCATAGGCGTTATAAAAGATTCCTGCTGCTATTGGTATGCCGATGGTGTTGTAGAAGAATGCCCAAAATAGGTTTTCCTTTATATTTTTTATGGTTGCTTTGGAAAGTTCGTAGGCGTTTACTATGTCCACCAAGTTATTTTTGATTAGCACCACGTCGCAGGATTCAATGGCGATGTCTGTGCCGCTTCCTATGGCTATGCCCACGTCTGCTCTTGCCAGTGCTGGGGCGTCATTTATGCCGTCGCCTACCATTGCTACTTTTCGCCCTTCTTCCATGTGGGCTCTTACGACTTTTTCTTTGTCTTCCGGAAGGACTTCTGATTCTACATTTTCTATAGAGACTTCTTTTGCAATTGCCTCTGCCGTTAATGCGTTGTCCCCCGTGACCATGGAGATTTTAAGACCTCTCTCTTTCATATATTCCACTGCGTCCTTGGAAGCTTTTAGTACTGTGTCCTTCATGGCGATGATTCCTAAGACTTTTTCTTCGTCTGCTAGGTAGATTGGTGTCATACCTCCTCTTGCCAGGTCGTCAGAATAGTTTCTAAATTCCAAGAGTTCGATGTCCTCTTCTTCCATGAGTTTTAAATTGCCTGCTATATATGGTTTGCCTTCGATTGTGCCTGCTACTCCCATGCCTGTTAGGGAGAAGAATTCTTCTGTTTCGTATGGTTCTATTTCGTTTTTATCTGCATAGTTTATTATCGCCTTTGCTAGTGGGTGTTCAGATTTTACTTCTAGTGCCGCTGCGATTCTTATAAGTTCTTCTGGGTCAATGGTGGTTATGATCTCTACCACTTCTGCCTTTCCTGCTGTGATTGTGCCCGTCTTGTCAAGAAGGATCTCTTCCACGTTATGAAGATTTTCCAAGGCTTCTGCCGATTTAAATAGTATGCCCATCTTGGCTCCTACTCCTGTGCCTACCATGATTGCAACCGGGGTTGCAAGTCCTAATGCGCATGGGCAGGAGATGACTAGGATGGAGATCGCTATTCCAAGGGAGAATTCAAATCCTCCTCCGAGGATGAAGTACCACACGATAAATGAGATGATTGACACGCTTATGACTATTGGCACGAAGACTGACGATATCTTGTCTGCCAGCTTCGCTATTGGTGCCTTGGTTGCGTTGGCGTCTTCTACAAGTTCTATAATCTTAGCTATAGTTGTGTCTGAGCCAACCTTCGTCGCTTTGAATTTGAAAAATCCATTGGTGTTTGTGGTGGCTGCATAGACTGGATCCTCTGGTTTTTTGTCCTTTGGAATTGGCTCTCCTGTCAAGGTGGATTCGTCAATTGATGGGTTTCCTTCTATTATAGTACCGTCAACTGGGATATTTTCTCCTGGACGAACGACCACAATGAATCCGACTTGGACTTCTTCTATAGGAATAGTTTTTTCTACTCCATCTATGATTACATTTGCTGTGTTTGGCGTTAAATTTATAAGGCTTTCAACTGCATCAGATGTCTTCCTCTTCGCCTTTGCTTCCATTGTCTTGCCCAATGTAATAAGTGTCAAGATCATCGCCGCTGATTCGAAGTAGAGGTCGTGGCCGTAGTGCATTACCATTTCCATATCCTGTGCGATATATCCGTTTACAACTTTAAATATGACATAGATTCCGTAGATGAACGCTGAAGCCGAGCCGATAGAGATCAGCGAGTCCATGGTTGGGGTCCTGTGATATAGGGCTTTGAATCCATTTGTGAAGTAGTGGCGATTTATAAAGAGGATTGGTGCTGCGAGAAGCATCTCTGTAAAGGCGAGGTTAAATATTCCTTCGTGTCCTTGTAAGAATGAGAATGTTGGCAGTCCCATCATCGGTCCCATGGCTATATAGAACAGTGGAATCATAAATATAAGTGAAAGTTTGAGCCTCTTCTTGGTGTCTTGGTACTGGATTTCAAATATATTTTCCTTCTTTTCTTCTCTATTTACTTGTTTCTCATTGGTTTGTAGTTTTGCGCTATAACCTGCGTCTGCAACAGCTTTTTCGATGTCTGCTGCCAAGTCACCGTCGTAGTTTACGGTCATGGAGTTTGTCATTAGAGATACATTTACTTCTTCGACTCCATCGACTTTTCGCACTGCCTTCTCAACTGCAGAGCTACATGCGGAACAGGTCATGCCCATTACGTCAAATTTATTTTTCATTTCTAAGTTCCTTTAAAATATCGTTTAATTCATCGTCAAGGTCAAGGGTGAATTCTTTGCCATTTAAGTATTCGAGGTTCTTAAGTTCACTGAATACTATTTTGTAATTGTGTAAGAATTGACTGTTAAGACCGAAACTCTTCCTGCCTTTGTATTTTAAATCTCCGACTATGCTCTTGTTGTATTTTTTAAGAGTAGCGCGGATTTGGTGAGTCCTGCCGGTTATGAGGTTTATATCAACCAAGGTGTAGTCTCCAAGTCTCTCAATTGGACGGATGATGGTCTCGATTTCTTTTCCATCGCCTCTTTCGTTTAAACTGACCTTGTTCTTTTCTCCGTCCTTTTCTAAATAGCTAATGTCGTGGATTTCTTCGTCAATCTTACCTTCAACTAGTGCCATGTAGTGTTTTTCGAGATGCCTATTTTTAATCGATTCGTTGATATCTCGAAGAGCCTCTGCATTTTTACAGCCGATTAGGATTCCAGAAGTGTTCCTGTCTAGGCGGTTGCAAAAAGATGGCCTAAATGATTTCTCAATCCTAGGCACGTACTCTCCTGTGTGAATCATGTAGCTAACGAACATGTCGAGGGCGTTTTTTTCGTATTCCCTCTTGTCGTTGTGAGTTAGAAGACCGCGTGGTTTCTTAACGAGTGCTATATTTTCATCTTCGTAAATAATCTCAGGAAAGTCTCTCTTCACATGATTTTTAATCTTTGTGAACTTCTCTATAGTTTCTTCGCTGAAATAAATCTCGACTCTATCCCCTTCATTTAAAATATATTCTGGAGAAGATTTTTTATTATTTACGATAATATTTTTTTTTCTGATGGACTTCATGATCAGGGATTTTTTTGCATTTTGCAAGTATTTGCCCAGAAATCTATCAAGTCTTTGACCTTTGTCGTTTCTATTAATAATAATTTCTTTCATTATTTAATTATACCACTGTTTAAAACTCTTTCCAATTCTGATATACTACCTATTAGGAGTTGATTAAATGAAGATATTTCATAAAGTACAAGACAGTGTCTTGACTGTATTCAAATACATACTACTGGTAATATTTCTACTTGTGGTTGCATTTGTGATTAAGTGGAGAATTGACAATATAAACCAAGTGGCTAAGAAAAATGTCAATGTATCTCTATCCATAAAAGATGAAATAAACATACTTAAAAAACAATATATAACACTGACTGAAAATGAAGGATCCACCCTCGAACTACCAAAGGTGGAGCTTACAGAAGATCCTCTCGATAACTATGTGACCGTCGAGATTAAAGACGGCGAGAACCTGGACGAAATAGGACAGACTCTAAAGGATTTAGACCTAATCGAAGATATCAACGCATTTAAAAGAGTCTGCTACAATATGGCTATAGAAAATAGTTTCAAAGCTGGATCTTACAAGATTGAAAAGAGAGATACGGTTAGAGAAACACTACTTGAACTCGTTGGGATAAGTCCTAAGGTCTGTGAAATCACAGTTACAGAAGAGATGGGCGCCATGGACATAGCTCTACTTCTAAAGGAGAGAGAAGTCATCCAAGATGAAAAGGCATTCGTGGCCGTTGCAGAAAAGATGGGCAAGGTGGACGAATTCAAACCAGGAAAGTATGAGATCGATCTACCTCTTAGAGTCTCAAAGATGATTGAAATCCTGACAATAGGCGACGGTAAAAATTAATAAGTTGACAAATATATTGTAAATATCTATAATATATTTGTATGCTATCGTAGCTCAGTCGGTAGAGCACTACATTGGTAATGTAGAGGTCGCGGGTTCAATTCCCGCCGTTAGCTCCATCCCCATAACCATTGGTTGTGGGTTTTTTTGTTTTTTGAAAAGGAATGTCAAGCCTATGCAACTGCATTGTAGCGGAAGCTATCAGCTTCCATTAACCTTGATACTACATTATATTCCCTCAGGCGAAGACGTGGAACCAACTTTCCCGCTATGTAACCCCGTAGCGGAAATCTAGGTTCCACAGCCGAAGGCGTAAATTCTTTAAACCTTGCAAATTAATTTATCCCTATCAAACGACAATCTAACCAACTAGTCATTCTGATAGGCAGTCGAATTCAGCAAATCAAACTTCACTTCGTTCGTCTTCTTTGGAACTATGCACAAGGTGCAACGAAATCAAAGATTTAGGCTAGGGCTTCGAGGCTACAATTAACCTCTCAACTGACTCGATCATCAATGTATGACCTCACCAAGGCTATACCCATTCGACTCCAAAGGCTATCGCCTTTTCCGCTCAGGGTGACTGTCTTCCTTTAAATCTTCTTATTTAGTGTGATCTATGTAGGTGGTCGTCACCCCGAGCAAAGTCGAGGGGTATAACCTCCGAAGAGCAATCTTTGCAATTGAAACAATACCGCCAAACCCTCTCATATTTCAAGAACAACACAAAAAAGACGGTCTCCCGTCTTTTAAAAATAAAATTTTAAATTATTTTCTCCCATTTTGCATAAACTTCCATATTATCATTTAATGCCTTATCAAAGTCAAAAGGTGTTTCAAATGTAAGATCTGTGTACCAACCCATAAAATTATATCCTTCTCTCTTTGGAGCGTCAGGTTTCTTTACTGTGGTGTCAGGTTGTATTTTCTTAGTTAAATAAACTTCTTTTTCTGAGGTCTTGAAATCAACTTTAATATAGACATATATCAGTTTAGTTTTTGTTTGTTTATTATTAACTTTTACTATTACTGGCTGTTTATTGTGTTCAACTCCTAAAACTGTGCCGTCTGAAGGTGTAATTTCTAATTTATATCCTTTAGCTATAATCCCTGTAATCCAAAATTTTTCTGTTGCGCCATTTTTATCTACAAGCAGGATTTCCATTCCAGCTAAATTAAGCTTTTCCCCTTTTGTGTAGTTTGTTTTTGGCTGTTTTGCTATACCAATACTATCAAGAAGATTTATGTCAAAAAATCTTTTTTTAATTATCAATGGAGCCGTTGTTGTCTTTATAGTACCTTTATAAATCTCAACTTCCTTATAACTACCAATAAGTAATTGGCGATCATTTGATGGTCGTGTTTTTATACCATATTCATTAAAGTCTTTAAATTCTACTTCTTTTGTCGCTCCTTTATTATCTGTTAATCTTACTTTTAATCCTGTAAGATCTAAAAATTCTCTTTCAAAGTATTCAAGTTTTGGTTGAGTGATAACTTCTATTTTTGTTATATTGTCTTTGTCAAATGCTTTTACTGTAAGTGTGTTAGTTTCTGTTTCTAGATTTCCCTTTGTAATTTTAATCTTAGTTTCGTTGTAATCAGCTGTTAAAGGCGTTCCATTTTCTGGATAAATTGTGATATTAAAATCATCAAAATTTTCAAATTTTACATCTTTTGTTAGTCCTTGATTGTCAGTTAAGGTCACTTCTAATCCAGTTAGATCTAGTTGTTCTCCGTCTGTGTAAGTTAAGTTTGGTTGTGCTTTAACTTCAATCTTGGTTATATTTCCTTTATCAAAGACTTTTGGATTTACTGTTAGTGCATCTGTTTGTGCTTCGAAATTACCTTTTGTTACTGTTATCTTGGCACCATTATGATCATTAACAGTTAATGATGTTTTGTCTGCTATAGAAACTGTGATTTCGTATTCTATAAAGTCCTTAAACTCTACATTTTTTGTCAAACCTTGGTTGTCTGTTAGGGTTACTACAAGACCTGTTAAGTCTAATTTTTCTCCTTCTGTGTATTCCAATTTAGTTGGCGGAGTTAGAACTTCTATGCCAGTTATTTTTTCTTTATCAAATACTTTTGGATTTACTGTTAATGCATCTGTTTCTGCTTTTACTTCGTCTTTGAAAATTATAACTGGTTTTCCATTGTGATCCATTATTAAAGGCGTACCATTTTCTGGTGAAGTTGTGATTCCATATTCTCCAAATTTGTCTAAGCCTACTTCTTTTGTTAGCCCTTGATTGTCGATTAATGTTATAACAAGTCCAGCTAAGTTTAAAATTTCCTCTTCGGTATATTCTAATTTTGTTGGTTGATCTTTAACTTGGATCTTGGTTATATTTGATGGGTCAAAAACTTTTTCATTTACTGTCAATGCATTTGTTTCGGTTTCTAAATTTCCTTTTGTAATTTTAATCTTAGTTCCATTGTAATCTGCTGTTAATTGTTTTTCACTTGTTGGGTCTGTCATAAGTCCGTATTCTTTGAAATCTTTAAACTCTACGTCTTTTGTTAGTCCTTGGTTGTCGGTTAAGGTCACAACAAGTCCTGTTAAATCTAGCTTATCACCTTCTGTATAAGTTAGTTTTGGTTGTGTTTTAACTGTAATTGTTTCTATATTTTCTGCGTCAAATTCCTTTGGCATTTCCGGTGTTTCTGGTTCTTTTGGTTCCTCCGGTTCTGGTTTAACATCTGGTGTTCCTGGTTCCGGTTTTACTTCTGGATCATCCGGTCTTTCTACTCTTGGTCTATATCCAAATTGGAACCAATAAGGATAAAATCCATTCCATCCAAAATAATCATTCTTCGTTTCAATTGGTTTTGTGGACTTCGTTTCCTTTGCATGATTAATTTCAATATTTTTAAAGTTATAAATCATTTCAAAGGTCTTTTCTCTAATGGCAGGACTTTTGTAGCTACCTTCGATTTTAAGTCCTTCGAGGATTCCATTTTCCGCAGCAAAATTTATGAAACCTTCTGCCCAACCTTTAGTTTTCGCTTCAATCTTCGTGTAGTTTGGATGGATTCTCGCTAAGATAGAGATTACTTCTTCATATGTAATTTCACCTTCTGGCTTGAAGTTTCCGTCTGGATATCCGCTAATATATCCCTTTTCGCTGGCGTAGGATATGAGTTTCGCCGCCCAATGAGTTTCGTCTACATCTTTAAATTTCACAGAGATGCTCGCCTTTTCTTTGGCTACATCCTCTTCGTCTTTTGCTACAAGTGCCATCCTTGTAAATTCTGCTCTCGTTATTGATGAGCCAAGTTTTAAATCTCTTGATTTTCCTCTTCCAACTAAGAAATTGTTTTCCACTAGCCACTTAATCTTTTCATTTTCAGTTTGAGCCTTGGAATTTTCTATAGCCACTACCGGTGTAAATGATGCAAATAATATTATCGCTGCTAGGATAATCGCCATTACTCTTTTCAAAATTAATCCTCCTTTTTATTTAAATTTATTTATTTTTCTCCTTGTATAAAATTATATCAAAACCAATTTAAATGACAACCATTTCACTGTGACTATGTAGAATAAACATAAAAAAAGGAACAGTTCACATTAAATGATTCTCTGTTCCTTTTAATAGGCACCCATCCGTTCTGTTTTAGGTTCTATCACTGTTTTCCTCTTTTCAATTTTAATTATTTATTTATCTATCGATAAATTTTTCGTTCTAATTTTTTCTTACATCCTTTGCCAGGTAACCGGGTCTTTTTTCTAAATTGCTCAAACTTTTTACATTTGTAGCTATAAGACCAAGGTACCATCTAAGCTTCCTATTAGTGTAATCAAACTTATAAATTATATTTTAACATTTGCTTGGATTACATAAACCCGCTTGACATCTCAAGTCGTGATTTCCTATTGCAAATGGACTCTCGAATCTTAAATTCTTTTGAGTTAAATTTAGTTATCAATAGGATGGGTGCCTCACCAATTTCTTGGTAATATATTAATACCCTGATGCGATAAATTTAAACATGTTTTTTGAAAGTTTTTTTAAATTTTTTGTTTTAGTTTGTTTTCGATGCTATACGTATAGCATCTTCCCCTACAAGTCATCCTGAGCAGAAAAGACGTTAGCCTTTAAAGTAGGCAGTCTAGTTCTGCAAATCAGACTTAGCATAGCTCGTCTTCTTTGGAACTCTTTGCATAAGACCTGCTACGAAATCAAAGATTTCGGCTAGGGCTTTAAAGGATCTCTCCTTAGTAAGGTTAAGTTTTCATTATTATATTTAAATGCTATCGGATAGCATAAGTTTATTTTTGATGCTATCCGGATAGCGTGATAATTATTATTGATTTTAATTGGGAGGACTTGCACCTCGGAGGTTATACCCATTCGACTCACTGCGTTCGCTCAGGGTGACTGTCTTCCTCAAGGTTTTCTTTGTTGAACTCGACTGCCTCTCAGGGTGACTGTATTCCTTAGGATTACTTCCGCTACGAATATTTTCCTCACAAAAAAACGACACCTGGGTGCCGTTTTAATCCTTATTATTTATTTTATTTTGTATATTTTCTTGCTGCATTTAATCTTTCTACTAATTTTTCTTTTCCTAGTAGGTAGATTATTGCTTTTAAATCTGGGCCGTGTACTGTGCCACTTATTGCTACTCTTACTGGCATGAATAGGTTCTTGCCTTTTATTCCTGTCTTCTTTTGGATCTTTTTCATTACTGATCCTGCGAATTCTTCGTCTACTTCTTCTACTGTTTCTAGTTCTTCTAGGAATGCATCTAGTAGTTGTGGTACGTGTTCTAGTTCTATTTGTTCTTTTGCGCTTTCTTCTTCTACTTTTACTTCACCGAACATAAATGCTATTTGTTCTGGAATTTCATCTAGTTTTGATGCGCCGTCTCTCACTATTTCTATGAGTTTTTTGTACCATTCATAGTTGTTTCTTATTTCTTCTTCTGTCATTAGTCCTTTTTCTACTACGAATGGTATTGCTAGTTCACAGATCTTGTCTAGGTCGTATGATCTCATGTAGTGGGCGTTTACCCAGTTTAGTTTGTCGATGTCGAAGACTCCGCCACTTTTTACTACTTTTTCAAATGAGAATTGGTCGATTAGTTCGTCCATGGATAGGATTTCTTGTTCGCCATCTGGTGACCATCCTACTAATGCTAGGTAGTTTATCAGTCCTTCTGGCAAGTATCCTTTGCCTCTAAAATCTTCTACTGATACGTCGCCTTGTCTCTTGGAGAGTTTTTTGTGGTCTTTGTTTAGTACTGTTGGTAGGTGGACAAATTCTGGTACGTCCCAGCCCAATGCTTCGTATAGGTATACGTGCTTTGGTGTTGAGGATAGCCATTCTTCTCCACGTACTATGTGGGTTACTCCCATTAGATGGTCGTCTACTACGACTGCCATGTGGTATGTTGGAAATCCATCTGATTTCATCAGTACTTGGTCATCTATTTCGTCTGTGTTTATTACTACGTCGCCACGTACTAGGTCGTGGAATCTGATGTTTCTATCGTGTGGTAGTTTTAGTCTTACTACGTAGTCTTCTCCTGCTTCGATTCTCTTTTTCGCTTCTTCGATGCTTACGGATCTGCATAGTCCGTCGTATTTTGGTACTTTTCCCTTGATTCTTTGTTCTTCTCTTAGGGCTTCTAGTCTTTCTACGCTGCAGAAGCAGTAGTATGCGTAGCCTTTTTCGATTAGTTCGTCTACGTATTTTCTGTATATGTCTAGTCTATTTGATTGGATATATGGACCACATTCACCTTTTTCTGTGATATTTCCTTCTTCGTCTAGGACTACTCCTTCGTCTACATGCACTCCTGACCAGTCAAGGGCATGGATTAGGTTTTCGATTGCTCCTTCGACGTATCTCGTTCTGTCTGTATCTTCTATTCTAAGTATGAAGTCTCCACCGTTTTTCTTTGCGTATAAATAGTTGTAAAGGGCTGTTCTAAGTCCACCTATGTGCAAAAATCCCGTTGGGCTAGGTGCGAAACGGACTCTTACTCTATTCATCTTATCACTCCTTATTTATTCTTTTAGTATTATATCACGAATTGCTGTCTTTGTTATATTTTTCTATTTTAGTCCTACGAAGTCCAGGTACTCTTTGTACTGATTTAGTCCTTGGAAGTAGCCGAGCTCATAGTTGTTTTGAAGTTTGTGTAGATCCATCTCTGTGTTTTCTACTGATTGATCTTCTGCATAGACTATGTAGGCTTTGCCTTCCGCTTTTAGCTTTTTAAGTAATTCCAAATCCTCGTTATACCTTATGTGTCTTGTTAAGATTGCCTCTACTAGGTTCGGATGATCGCCTAATGTATTCTTAATTATAAGTTTTTGAGATGGAGCTTCTTTTTTATATCCCTCTGGTCTCGTAAGCACCACAAAGAATTTTTCGTATCCATCTTCTATGGCTTTTCTAATTGGAATTGGTCTTCCAACTCCTCCATCGTAGTAGGTTACTCCATCTATTACTGTTTCCTTCATAAGTAGTGGTAGTGAACATGATGCTCTTGTCATAATTTTGAGGTCGTCTACAGTTTTGATATCATCCTTGGTAAAATATTTCATCTTACCATGGTCAACATCGTATGCGCCGATAGTAATTTGTGCTTCATTTTCAAAAAATCTATGGTAGATATCCTTCTTTTCCTTCATAGGCTCAAATTCTGTGTATAGATATTCTGAGTTGAAGTAGCCTTTGCCTTTTAATAAAGATTGCAATCCTCCTACATTTTCATCTCTTACTACGTCGACGAAGTTTCTCTTTATTCTCTCAGTATCTCTTAGTAGGTAGTTGGCGGCGTGTACAGCTCCAGCAGAGATTCCTATTACATAGTTAAAATATATTTCTTTTTCTAATAGCACGTTTAAAATACCAGCAGAGTATGAATTTCTCATGCCTCCGCCTTCTAATACAAGTGCTATGCCTTTTACATTACTTTTTAAATCCTTCATATAGTGTCCCATCTAATTCATTTAAATATTTTTCTGTGCTTATTGCTGCTATACAGCCATCTCCTACTGCTGTTGCTACTTGTCTTACCTTTTTCTTTCTCACGTCTCCTGCTGCATAGACTCCTTTTAGGCTGGTCTTCATTTCTTCGTCTGTTAGGATATATCCATCTTCAAGGGCGAGCTGTGATTCGAATAGGCCTGTCGTTGGTACGAGTCCTATAAATACAAAGATCCCAAATGGTTCTTCACTTTTAATCTCTGTTATTTCTCCTGTCTTTGTATTTTTTAGGCTTATAGATTCTACTATATTTTCTCCTTCGATCTTAACTACTTCGCTATCCCAGATAAATTTTATCTTTTCGTTATTAAATGCTTTTTCTTGTAGGTTTTTAGATGCTCTTAGGCTATCTCTTCTGTGGATTATGGTCACTGTCTTTGCAAATTTAGTGATAAATAGTGCTTCTTCTACTGCACTGTCGCCGCCGCCGACTACATATACGTCTAAGTCTTCATAGAATGCTGCGTCACAAGTTGCACAGTAGCTTATGCCTCTACCTGTGAATTCTTCTTCGCCTTCGACGCCAATCTTTCTGTGGCTTGCTCCTGTGGTTATGATTACAGATCTTCCCTTGTATTCATCGAATCTTCCCTTTACCAATTTTTCATCGCCAGTTAAATCCACTGATACAACTTCATCATTTATAAATTCGCATCCGAAGTTCTCTGCTTGCTCTCTCATGTTAAATCCAAGGTCCATTCCAGAAATTTCAAGTATGCCTGGGTAGTTTTCAACTGAGCTTGTGCCAGAGATTTGTCCGCCTTCGATGGCTTTTTCAATTATTGCCACTTTTAGTTTCGAACGGGATGCATATAGACCCGCTGTTAGACCTGCAGGACCTGCCCCGAGTATTAAAATATCATACATTCTATCACCCTTTTCTCAATTCTTAACTCTAATTAGTATTTTACCCTATATATTAAATTTATCATAATATAATTGTACATCTTCTCCCAGAAGAGTCAATTATTTGATATAATTAAGTTGGTGATACTATGAAAAAAAGAATTATCGCAAATTTATTTTTTATATTTTTGTTGATTTTTAATATAAATGTTTACGGAAAGTCAAATTCTGAAATAGATCGATTTAACTCAAATCTTCTAATCACAAAGGAAGGAAATGCACAGGTTAAGGAATCTATAACTTGGAGCCAAAACAGCTCAAGAAATGTAGTCACTAGAACCATCGATAAGAAAAATACTTCTAAGATAGATGATATAAAAGTTTATATAAATGGAAAGTCTTTGACCCAAGATACTATGGCCACCAATGGTTCAAAGGATGTTTATAACATCGTTGAGAACAATAATTCCCTTGAAATCAAGGTCTATACTTCTTTTCCAAGTAGCAAGACCATCGACTTTACCTATGTCCTAAAGGACTTAACAAGCCTTGGTCAAGATACTGGTGATCTCTCCTATGGTTATTTCAAAGGTCTAAAGGATAATATCAGAAACTTCAAAAGCACAATCGAGTTTGAATATGGAGCTTATACCGGCAAGGATGTCTTCATTCGTTCAAGCGGCGATGTTAAATCTGAAGTAAAGGATGGAAAGATAGTCCTCACCGGGACAAATATCCCTAAGGATTCTTCTGTAAATGTAGAAGTTCTCTACGACATGGACTTTACAGAGTTTGCTAAGAATAGAACCGACTCCACCTACAAGGATCTCGCTCTTTCTGCAAAGGAAAATCCCAACAAGAAGAGCCCTATAATCTATACAGTTATAGCCATTGGATTTGGAGTTCTCTTAATTCCTTTTGGATACAAACTCTTAAAACTCATAACAGCTACAGATGACGAAGAAAATCTCGTGTACTTAACCGCAGTTGAAGCTGGCTACTTCTTAAAGGGCAATATGGCACTTACAAGGCTTATGGAAGTTACCCTTTTGGAAATGGAAGAAGCTGGGGCTATATCCATTTATAGAACAAACTACACTACAAAAAGAGGCAAGACCAGAGCAGACTATGTAGTCGCTAAAGAAGATGAATCACAGATAAAGAATTCTTACCAAAGATATTTCTTCGACAAATTGTTTGAGCTAAATGGTAGTGATGAGATCTCATTCAAAGAGATCCGTGACATTAGATCCGAAAACGAGGTTAAGTTTTATAGAAACTTCGAAGATTTTGTAAATATATTAAAAGAAAGACTTATAGAGCTTGGTCTTAAGTACCAAAATTTAAGAGACGTGAAGCTGTTTTCAAAGTCAGCTATTATCTCAGTGCTATTTCTCTTATCATCTTTCTTTACATTAAATCCAATTATCATACTCATTGCAACACTAGCATTTATAGGAATCTTGGTAGTAGGATTTGCAGTTATGTTTAGACTAACTCCAAAGGGAGAATATGTCTTTAAGAAGTATAAAAAGATTGAGAATGATCTAAAGGATAATCGTGACTCAGAAGATACCAACGGCATGTTCCACTACGGCGTAGCATTTGGGTTTGGATTCGAAGATTTAATGACCTACAAGGTGGACTATCCTTTCTATAGCTTTAACTATGAGCTACTTTCATCTGCAGAAGATTACAAATCATTTACCGAAGCTTTCAACATAGCTACTACTGGTTCATCCACAGGTGGCTCTGTGCATAGATAATAACGACGATTGGGAGAATAAAATGAGAAAATATAGAAAAAGAGAACATATAGAAAACTATTTAAGATCCAGTTACACAGGCAATCCACTCTTTGACGATGTGCTACTTGTGCATAATTCTCTACCAGAGTGTGATTTCTACGAAGTGGATACTTCTACTATGTTTTTAAATAAAAAGATCAACTTTCCACTGATGATCAACGCCATGACCGGTGGCTCAGAATTCACAGAGGATATAAATAGAGAGCTTTCACTGATTGCAAAAGAATTTAATCTACCTATGGCGGTTGGATCTCAAACTCTTGCAATGGAAGATAAAGACGCGATTAAGAGTTATCAAATCGTAAGAGAAAATATGAAAGACGGCATCGTCCTAGGTAATCTATCTGGCCGGGCAACAGTGGACGAAGCGAAGTTTGCAGTTGAAATGATAGGAGCAGATGGTCTTCAAATACATCTAAATCCTGCACAAGAGCTTGCAATGGATGAAGGAGACAGAACCTTCAGAGGCATCCTTACAAATATAGAAAAGATCGTAGCTTCTTTAGACGTGCCAGTAATAGTAAAAGAAGTTGGCTTTGGAATGAGTAAAGAAGTCGTTAAAAGGCTCTACGACTCAGGAGTTAGAATCGTTGACGTCTCAGGATACGGTGGCACCAACTTCATGGAAGTGGAAAATCTAAGAAACCCAGAAAATGACCTATCAGAACTTTATTCTTGGGGAATACCGACAGCCATGAGCGTCATCGGAGCGAAATCACTTGAACTAGACGATCTTCAAATAATAAGCTCCGGCGGAGTTAGAAACTCACTAGACATAGCGAAATCCATAGCAATAGGAGCCGACATGGTGGCAATCTCAGGAGAGATCCTCTCCTACTTAATCCACGGCGGATACGAGTACACCATGCAGTACCTAGCAGGACTGATTTACAAAACAAAGATCGTCATGACCCTTACAGGATCTAAAAATATAGAAGAACTAAAGGAAACCAAGTACTTCATCACAGGAAGGTTAAAAGATCTCCTCTGCGAATGTGAATCTAAGTAAAGAACAAATAAAAAATCCCTATCACTAGGGATTTTTTTAGTTGGAAGTATTTAATTTATGGAAGGTAAATCTCTGAAATTTCAGTTACCTTGCCTTCCTTCGTAGTTATGGTATACAAAGAGTCTTTGTGAGCATTAAAGTAATCTATAAATTCTTCCTTCGTAAGACCTGCATTGGATTGGGAAGATAATAATGTGTCAAGATTAAAGTATTTCATATCCTTATCTAAGAAAAATGTTTCCAATGTCTTAGTTTTTTTAACATAGAAACCTTCTGGCATATCTACATTTACATTGAGACCTATTTCCTTGATTCTTTCTTTGTCTTCCAAAGTTATCCATTCAACTAGAATTACATGAATGTTATCACTGATGTCTTTTTGATCCAAATTTATTTCTTCTATATAGCCAGTATATTCTGAAACAGGTACTATATAAAAGTCTTCCAAATATTTAAGCTTCTCTACTTCTACTTTGTTCGGAAAGATTTTGAAATTATCCATTGAATTTATAAAATCCAGTGTCACTTCTCTAGGATCCTTTCTCCAAGTTTCCTGTCCATTATTTACCTTATCTTGCAAAGTCTTTAAATTAGAAGAGTTCAAATCTACATAGTAGACATTTCCGTTTTCGTCAATCCATCTTTCCACTATCCAAATTCCATCTTTCCCCTTTTCTACAGGTTGAGAAAGAAGAGCCTTGCTTGCTCTACCCAAGAAATCTTTATATGAGGCAACATAGTGCTCTGAAGTATAAGTCTCTCTGGTAATTATATTCTTTCTCTCAAGGATTTCTCTTAAAATATTTTCATTTGCTTCCTTGGATCCGTCGTTTAAAAAGCCCTCAACACCACTCACTGCATCGATATAAACTTTGCCATTTGACCTAAGTTGGAAGATCATATAATTATCTCCATAAAATTCTCCAATCCACCTGTCACCTTTTCCCTTACCAATAAATCCATCATAGTTGTCATAGGATTTTTCATCGACAAATTGCAGGCTGTAGTTTAGTTTATAAACTTCATAGGCTTTGCCACCAATATTATCATAGCTTAAAAACTTTTCTAACTTGTCAATTTTATAGTCAGAAACTTGAGCTCCAGCTGAATATAGGCCTAAAATAGTTTCTCCAATATGACTTATAGCAAAGTCTTCTACACTGGCATTTTCGTCTTGAGATACTAATGAAGCTCTTACCATAAACTCTTGGTAGTAGCTAGGTATGTCAGCTGAAAACTTATCTTCATCAATATAGCCCTTGTGCCTATAGCCATCAGAAACTTTTTCAAAAATCAAATAAGGAGTTCTATTAAAACCACTTACCCAAGACTGGTCTACTACTTTTCCATCTAAAGTCTTTGCCAGCTCTTCTGCCCTTTTAGTTTTTAAACTGTAAGCGTACTTATAAACTTCAATTTTTTCTCCGTCAATATTTATATCTTTAGAAACTTTTTCCAAATCGTCGATTCTATAGTCAGAAATTTCATAGCCTAAAGATGAAAACAAACTGTCTATTTGATTTTCTATTTGACCATTTAAAAATTCTTTAGGACTTGGGTAGGTCCTTGCAGAATCAAAGCTTTCTTCTTGGGTTTCTTCTTGTGCTTTAGAGTTTTCCTTCGGCTCTTTTTCATTTTTATCTGTCAAACATCCAACTGCAACCACAGCCAATAATATAAAACATAAAGCCAGCACAAATTTCTTAGGCTTCTTGTATGACAAAATGTTTTTTATCCTAGTCTTGGTGTTGTTTTCTCCAAAGGCTAAAGGCGATGCTGTTAAAATCTTCCTGCCAGTTGAAAATGATAGTAGAGACTTGGAGTAGTCTTTCTTTATACTATTTCCTAAATCTTTAACTACCTTTTCATCACAAGAAAGCTCCATGTCTAAACCCATTAAGTAATAGGCAAGCCATACCAGTGGATTGAAAAAGTGAATTATCGTTACTATAAATGCCAAAAACTTCCACAAGTGATCTAGTCTTTCTATGTGGACTTCTTCGTGTTTTCTTATATATTTTTCTTCTTCAGGCGCTAATCCAGTTGGTAAATAAATCTTTGGTTTTATAAGTCCAAAGACAAAAGCCGTTTCAAGACTCTTATTTTCATAGACATTTTCACCAACTTGTTTTGAGCCTTTTAATCTTTTCCTAAGCTTAACCGTTGAGGCGATGCTACAAATAATCAGAAGACTTACACCGCTTATCCAAGTATAAAAGTAAATATCTTCTTTTTTTAATGCGTTAGATTTTATGTAGTTCCTCTTTAATTCTTTGGTATTTTCATTTGGATTTATGTTCTGCTTTTCATTTTTATTTTCTTCAATCTTTTCTATAAAATTATCTTCTTGAGGTCCCTCATAAATTATTAAGTTGCTTTTTTTGTTAGCTTGATTATTTATGGTGATTTCCCTTTGAATCAAATTTGCAAAAGAAATTGAGCTCTTTATTGAAAATGGAAAGATTAAACTGATAAATGCCACCATCCAAAGGCAATAAGAGAATACCTTGGGAGCTTTTTTAAGTAAAAATTTCACTGCAATGACTATTCCAATTACGAGAGATCCTTTTAGAGAAAGCCTTAGAAGTGTGTTTATGAATAGAGCCATTTTATTCCTCCTTGTGATTTTCTATCAATTCTTCTAACTGAGCTATCTCTTCTTCTGTCAATCTATTTTTCCTAGTAAATGCTGTTAAAAACTTAGGTAGAGAGCCGTCATAGTTTTCTTCTATAAAGTCACTACCGATCTTAGTTTCGTAGTCTTCCATGCTCATCTTGGATCTCACAAGAGAGTTTTTATTTTCAAAGATTCCTTTCTTCTCAATCCTTTTAAGTAAGGTATAGGTGGTGGACTTGGACCAAGAATACTTTTCCTTGCATAGCTTAACTAACTCCGAGGATTTGATCGGTTCATTGTCCCATATTAACTCTCCTAAATTTTCTTCTGCTTGACTTAATTTTTCAAAAATCATTTCATCATCTCCCTACTCTACACTGTGTAAACCAATTTGTTTTATTTTAGTTTACTCCTTGTAGACTAACTTGTCAAGAAGTTCAAAAAAAATGTTTTGGACAAAAAAGAGATAAGAAAACTTATCTCTCGAATTTATTTATTTAATTTCAATGGTGTTAAAGGTGTAGGCGTTTAGAGATTTAAGTGAATGGGATAGGTATGAGTAGTCGATAAATCTCTTATAGTTACTCCAATTGTCGTAGACTTCTAGGATATTTATATTCATGCCGCGATATTTTAATGTTGTGTAGCCGCAGACGGTTACGGTGTGGCTCTTATATTTTCCGAAGCCTATATTCATAAGTAGTGGCCTTCTCTGGTCGATCTCTCTCTTAACAGGGTTGTAGAAATTGCCGTTGTAGTGGCCCTTTGTCTTTATGTCAAGCTCGTAGTCTTCCCCTGACTTTTTAATAATTTTAGAAATTGTAACTGGAATGGTGCCGCGAAACACATTGAAAAAATATGTATCTGCAACTTCTTTTATGCTGTCATATAGAGCCTTTTCCGATTCGGGAAGGATGTTGAATTTATCCCTGTGGTACATAAATACTCTTAAAATAGATACCAAGGTACAGTTGTTCTTGCCGTCGCCGAAGTCGCTTTGAATAAACTCTGGAACCTTAAGTGACTTCATCTCTACAACTTCTGCTCCTGGATAGGTTCTATCTATATATTCTTCTAAGTTTGTAATTACTTCATAATCGTTAATCGCGTTTAAAATCTTTTTAATCATTTGATCACTCCCATTTATTCATACCCATTATTTCTATTGAGATAAAAAATATTTCAAAAAACACTTGCATTAATCTATAAATGTTGTTATACTTAATAAGTGACGTCGGGGTGTAGCGCAGTTTGGTAGCGCACGTGGTTTGGGACCATGGGGCCGGGAGTTCGAATCTTCTCACCCCGACCATTTTTTTGAAAAGCTTGCCTCAAAGGCAAGCTTTTTTTTATTCAAATTTTTACAAGGAGGAAGTTTATGAAATCTATAATTTTCGATATGGATGGGACACTTGCCGATTCAATGGCGATGTGGAGAAGCTTAGGCGTTGACTATTTAAAGAGCCACGGCGTAGATATAACTTCAAAAGATGCACAAGAGATGACCACTATGAGTCTAAAGATGAGTTCCACATATATGAAAGAAAAGTTTAACCTTTCACTTACTCCAGATGAAATATATAATGATATGAAGCATATTGCAGAGGATTTCTATGAGCATTACTGCACTCTTAAACATGGTGCAAAAGATGTCCTCGATAGATTCTACGAAGAAGGTATTCCGATGATGCTTGGAACAGGAACTCCTGAAGAATTCTTCGATCCATTCTTAAAGAGAGAAAATATGTTCAAGTACTTTGATGAGATTGCAACCTGCGACGGATTAAACCTAAAGAAGGACGATCCAAACTTCTTCTTAACCTGTTGCGAGATGGCAGGCTTTGATCCTAAGGAAACTGTGCTTATCGACGATGCATACTTCGCCATAATTGCTGCAAAAGAGGCAGGACTTACAACTATCTGCATGTATGACGAAGCAAATGACAATATGCTAAGAGAGCTATCTCTAAAATCAGATCTGTTCATTTCAGATCTTTCTGTTCTAAAGAAGATATTCCTATGAAGATACTACTATTTTTCCTTCCAAGGGGACTTATATCATTCTTAATCGGGTTTATCCTCTGCAGAATAATAAGACTTAGCCTATTTAAAGATTTGGTTAATGAGTCAAATAGCGATAGAGAGCTTATGATATCGGTGCTAACTGGATATATAATCATGCTTATGGTATTTATGTTTACGCCAAACTATATAATAAGTGGCTCAGGCATCGACTTGACATCAGAAAACTTCGACTTTGTAGGCAATTTTAAAGATAGAATAAACACTGGATACTGGGGCATAAGCCTTATTCCATTTGCAACCATTAGATCCTATATTAAGTACAGCGGAATATTCCATGCACTTCTAAATATACTTGGAAATGTGGTGCTTTTTATACCGATTGGATTTATCTTTCCTTTGATATTAATAAGGTATAGAGATATAAAAAAAATCGCTGTGCTATCCATTTCAATATCACTCTTTATAGAGTTTATTCAGTTCTTTGTCGGCAGAAGCTGTGACATAGACGATTTGATTTTGAACTTTGTAGGGGGTATAATTGGTTATACAATCTTTTGTTTTACTAGCGATAGACTAAAATCCATCCTAGGAATATAAGGGGGCGAAATTGGTTTCGACAGGGGTAATGAACTTTTAGTAGCGAGCAGTTGTTAGGAACAACTTAAAAAGCCTAAACAAAAATAAACGAAAACAATAATTTAGCTTACGCAGCGTAATCGCGTCATCCGAGGTAGAAGGCCCACGGTCTACTAAGGGTGTCAATTTAAGTGGGACACGAAACTTCGCAATGGTTCTAACGAAGTAGGTATTAAGAACCACGCCTTGCAGCAGCTGTCAGTAGCTAACTGCTATGGTCTATAAGAACTGACTGCGCTCGGAGAGACTGATTCGGATTTACTTTTGGACGCGGGTTCGACTCCCGCCGCCTCCACCATACTTACAATTTATTGTAAGTTTTTTTATACATATTAGGAGAAAAAATGAAAAGAGACGAAGAACTATTAAGTAAAAAAAGAGCGATAGAGCTTCGTGATAGTGGATATATAAATAGATTTGAAGTTGGAACCACAAAAGGTCTAATGGAAATACACGAATATCTCTTCAAAGATATATTTGAATTTGCAGGAAAGATTAGAAATGTGAACCTATCAAAAGGCAATTTCAGATTTGCGCCGGTGTTATTTCTTAATGAAAATTTGAAAATAATAGACAAGATGCCAGAAAATACTTTTGATGAAATAATAGAAAAGTATGTAGAAATGAACACCGCCCATCCATTTAGAGAAGGAAATGGCAGAGCCACAAGGATTTGGCTAGACTTGATACTTAAAAATAATTTAAAAATGTGTATAGATTGGCAAAAGGTAGATAAGTTTAAGTATCTAAGTGCCATGGAGAAATCACCTGTAAATGCACTTGAGCTAAAGACACTTTTAAAATCAGCCCTTACAAAAGATATAGATAGTCGGGTGATATATATGAGAGGAATTCAAAACTCTTACTACTACGAAGATTTAAATAAGTACGACATAGAAAATTTATAAATAAAAAAGGAACAGATTATTAATTTAATTTCTGTTCCTTTTTTATTGGGCATTCATCCATTCTGTTTTAGGTTCTATCACGTTATTCCTCTTTTCGTATTTAATTTTTTTGTTCTTTTATTCATTTTATTTTCGTATAATTTTTCGTAACTGAAAAGCTACTACGAGATACATTCTTCTTCCGCATCGTATGCCAGATAATTTTTTACAGTTCATTTAAATAACTATTACCGAAGCTCCCAACTCTAAGAACTTGTAGCATTTAAAATTATTGTATCGAAACCATCCTCTACTTCCTATTAAATTGTGGTCAAATCCTTCAATATATTTAAACATCTGCCACTATATCATTAATAAATCTACTTTAATATTTAATTAAATGTCAAGACTTCTTTTGGCAAATGATTTTAAATGTGAACCTGTCGTTCTTTTGAAATAAATTTGAGTTTTCAATAGGATGAATGCCCCACCAATTTCTTGGTACTATATTAATACCCTGCTGTAATAAATCTAAACATCTTTTTTTAAAAATTTTTTTATTTTTTTGTTTTTCTTTGATTTTTTTTGGAGTTATTTAATGTTTTAGCGTGTTTTTTAAGTTTTTGTTAGGTTTTGTCAAATTTAAGGAAGACAGTCACCCTGAGAGGCAGTCAAGTTCTACAAATCAGACTTCATTTCATTCGTCTTCTTTGGAGCTCTTTGCATGAGACCTGCTACGAAATCAAAGATTTCGGCTAGGCTTCGAATGGGTATAACCCTGGTGAATCAACCCCTTTACACAGTCATCCTGAGCGAAAAAGGCGTTAGCCTTTGGAGTCGAAGGATCTTACATGATTTCGAAATCTATAAACTTTTTCAAATAAATATTTTCAAAAATTACTTGCCAAGATTGCTCTTCGGAGGCTAGACCCGTTCGACTACGACGGCAGAGCCGTCTTCGCTCGGGGTGACTGTAGTTGGGAAGGTTTTTTTGTATTTTTTTGGAATAGATGGGTTAAATATGAATCAGATCCTTCGACTCACTTCGTTCGCTCAGGATGACCAAATGGGAGATATTGTCGCTAGATAGATGGAAATTATTCGCAAATTTCTGAAACTTCACTCTTTCGGCTATGGAAGCAAGATGCTTCCGCTACAGAGTTATTTCATCTCTTTTTTCTCCTCCATCCATTTGCCTAAATACCATTATTATTATAAAATATATGTTAGAATTTTATTTTACGAGGAGATTTATGAAGAAATTATATACTTTTATTTTATCTATTATTGTACTTACTTCTACTTTTATAAATGTAGATGCAAAATCTTTTACCGATGTGGCGGAAAACGACTGGTTCTACTCCACCGTTTCTGAACTTACAGACAGAAGAATCGTAAAAGGTTACGACGACGGATCTTTTAAGCCTTACAGAGAGGTTACCTACGCTGAGTTTTTCACTCTTATTACCAATGCAACTGGTCATGCGCAAGAGCCTTTCACCATCGTCAAGAGAAAATGGTACTTAAATACTTTTAACTATTTAAACCACAACGATGTTCCTGCCGATGAAGCTAAGGCTGATCTTCCAATTTCAAGACAGGAAATGGCAAGATTTACTTCTCTTATTCTGGAAAAGGTGGTTGGATACGAGTTCAGCTCTGGATCTATTTCCTTTAACGACGAAAAGGACATAGACAAGGATTATATCCAATATGTAAAGAATTTGGCTTCTGAAAATATTATTACCGGTGATGAGTTTGGAAATTTCTTGCCTGAAAAATCTCTTAACCGTGCAGAGGCTTCTCAAGTTATCAAAAATATTATGGAACTTGTAAGAAAATAGAAATTTAAACGACTGGCGACAGTCGTTTTTTTATGTTGATTTTTTGCTCCACAATAGAAATTCCCAATAAAAAAAGCAATCTTTCGACTGCTTTTCTCTTTTATCTCTTCTTATTATTAATGGGCAAGAACCACTACATAGACTTCCGATGCTCCTGCCATCTTTAGTGCCTTTGCTGCTTCTTCCACCGTTGCTCCTGTGGTCATGACGTCGTCTATCAAAAGCACTCTTTCTCCATTTAGTTCTTCGCTTTTGAAGGCGTCTTTTAAATTCAATTTTCTCTCTACGAAGCTAAGTCCTACTTGGTCCTTGGTGTGTCTCTTCTTTTTTAGAACTTCTCTTACCTCTATGCCGGACATCTTTTCTATTTCATCTGCTATTAGTTTTAGCTGGTTGTAACCTCTTTTTAAATATGCCACTCTTGTCATCGGGATATAGGTTAAGAAATCTATCTTTTTCGAGAGTTTTTCTCTAAATATTTCCTCGATGATTATTTCTGCAAATGTCTTGTAGAAATGGGTTTCGTCGTTGAATTTGTACCTCTTCACTATTTCACGAAGGAATCTATTGTAGTTTAGACAGATATTTATGTCATCTATTCCATCTATCTTTATATTCGGCGTGTCGAAGTCCAGATTTGAGTAGCAATCTTTACATAGTTCCAGCTTGTATTTTTTATTGGTGCAGTTTGTGCAACTAGATAAATCCATAGATCTTTCTCTTTTCCCAGGTGGTTATTATTTTTTCTTTTAATCCTGTGTACCTTCTCATAACATGGTTGTTTCTCACCATTATGTCTAAATACTTTCTATCTCCAACTAACACTACCATCTCCGATGCTCTCGTGATGGCTGTATAGAGTAGGTTTCTCGATAGAAGCATGATCGGCGCTGAGTGAAGCGGTATTATCACTGCACGAAATTCTGATCCTTGGGATTTGTGAATGGTGCTTGCATATGCCAATGTAAGCTCTGATAGATTTTCCATTGGATACTCAACTCTCTTTATTTCGTCGAAGACCACCCACATTTCTCTATTTTCACTGTCTATTTCTTCAATCATGCCCAGCTCGCCATTGAATACGCCCATGCCTTCTTCATGGTAGATGTCGGATTCTGAACTAAATTCTAAATTGTAATTGTTTTTTATCTGCATGACTTTGTCATTTGCACGGTAGACTTTTCCAAATGATGTGATCTCATCTCCACTCTTTGGATTTAGCGCCTCCTGCAAGGTTTTATTCAGATTATCTACGCCGACGATTCCCTTCTTCATCGGGCTTAAAACCTGGATGTCTCTTATGGAATCGAGGTTCTTAAATGCTGGAAGCCTATCTTTTACAAGGTCGACGATGGTCTTAAGAGTTCCCCTCGGATCTGGACTTTCGATAAAGAAAAAGTCCTTTGATTTGTTGTCCAGTATCGGTCTTATGCCCTTGTTGATTCTGTGGGCGTTTTCTATTATCAAAGAGCCTTCTTCCTGTCTAAAGATTTCATTTAGGTAGACAACATGGATTATTTCTGATTCGATTATGTCTTTTAGCACGTTTCCTGCTCCAACTGACGGCAACTGATCCTTGTCTCCAACTAGCACGAGCCTTATATTTTCTGGAATGGCTTTTAAAATATTGTGCATCAAGAACAGATCCACCATGGAACACTCGTCAATAATAAGCACGTCACATTCCAGCTCTTCCATCTCTTGAATACTTACTCCTGGCTTTATTTCCAAAAGCTTGTGAAGGGTCGACGCCGGCCTCTTGGTGGCTTCTTCCATCCTTTTCGCCGCTCTTCCCGTAGGTGCTGCAAGGCTCACTTTAAGCCCTTCTTTTTCACACAGGTCTATGATTGTGGTTAAGGTCGTGGTCTTCCCGGTTCCTGGACCTCCAGTGATGACCGTTACTCCATTTTGAAGTGCTTCTTCCACTGCTTTTTTCTGATTCGTTGCGAGATGGATCCCCTTTCTGTCCTCGATCTCTTCAATTTCTTTCTCTATTTCTAAATTGATTTCGTATTTCTTAGATGCGAGTTTTGTTAGCACTCCTGCCACGAAGTTCTCTGCCCTATAGTAGTTTGTGAAGTAGCAGCTGTCAACATCTCCAATTCTTTCTATATAGAAGTACTTGTCAAATGCCAGGCTGTTTATTTCCTTCTCAACTTGCTCTTCTCCAACTTCTAGAACTTTGGCAGATTTCTTCACCAGAATTTCCCTAGGAAGATAGGTGTGGCCTTCCAAATTGGCTTGAGATAGGGTGTACTTGATGCCTGATTTTATTCTAAATGGATCGTTCTTTTTAAATCCAAGGCTCATTGCTATATCGTCGGCAGTTTTAAATCCTATGCCCTTTACCTCGTCTGCAAGAATGTATGGATTTTCCCTCACTATCTTTTCACTGTCGTCTTTGAAGACTTGGTAGACCCTCATTGCTAGATTGGAGGTCATATTTAATTTTCCAAAGAACATGATTACAGATTTGGCTTCCTTGGTTTCTTGGAGTGCCTCCATCATCTTTGCAAATTTCACAGGGCCGATGCCTTCTACTTCTTTTAGCCTTTCAGGGCTTTCTTCCAAGATTTTAAAGGTTTCCATGCCGAACTTGTCATAGATGGACTTTGCGGTCTTTTCTCCTATGTATGGAATCAGTCCAGAAGATAGATATGCTATGACACCTGACTTGGTATCTGGAAGTATCTCTTCAAAATGTTCAAATTTAAATTGTTCTCCATATTTGTTGTGAAAGATCATATTTCCCGTCAGTTTGTAACGCAGGCCTTCCTTTATTGTAAGTCCCGTTCCTGTTGCTACAAGATCCGTGCCTTCACTTATGGTTCGAAGAACGCACCACCCATTTTCTTCATTTCTAAAGATGATGCGCTCGACAATTACTTCTATTTCTAACATAGTATCACTTCGCTAATTTTATTTTACTTTCTTTACCTTTGTAGACGTACTCGACTTCTACGCCTCCATCTATCTTTTTAACCGATTTTATTTTAAATAGTTCCTTTGGTACTTCTATGGTTTCTGCAACTTTTTCCTTTATATACTCTTCTGTCTGCATTTTCTTTTCGTTAATGTAGTTTGTTACAAATGGAATGGTCTTTGTTGTGTAGTAGCTGTAGCCACAGTATAGTAAAAACACGAGAATCGCCAGTTTTATTATGAGGAATATAAGTTTGATGCCGTTTGAGAAGAATGAAAATATATCCGCCAATACACGAAACGGTCTAAATCCTCTTCTTCGTTTTGGTTTTCTATAGTACTCATATTCATCGTCGTCATCGTAGTAAGTATACTCATCGTCTGGATCTTCTAAATATTCGTCGTTGTCGTAACTATTTCTCTTGAGCCTTTTCTTCTTCTTTTTCTTCTTTTTAAATTTAGATCTCTCTTCGTAATCCTCTAAGATCTCCTCCGAATATTCTAAATCTTCCTCTTCTGCTTTCAAATTTTCCATTTGAAGCTCTTCGTTTAATTTCCTCTCCACTTCATCCATTGGAAGTGTGTCTTCTAATCTATCCTTCATTGCAGGATACAAAGTGGCCTTCTTCCACTTCTACTAGGCAGTTTTTACTATTCTTTCCACTGCAGTTTACTCTGTGCTTACAATTTTCTTTTAATTTCCCAAGGACTTCTGAATTGTCCTCGAGCTCTATCTTTTCGTCCCAAGGATTTTGTTTAGGAATTGCTGAAAGGAGCCTTCTCGTATACGGATGTACCGGATTTTCAAATATTTCCTTTGTCTTTGCAATCTCTACTATCTTTCCGTGATACATAACAGCAACTCTATCTGCTACATGTTCCACAACTGCTAGGTCGTGGGAAATAAATATCATGGAGAGATTCATCTTTTCCTTTAGCTCGTTCAATAGATTTATTATATGGGCTTGGATCGAAACGTCTAATGCTGATGTAGGCTCATCTGCTATTATGAGTCTTGGATGAGGTGCCAGTGCTCTTGCTATTGCGATTCTCTGTCTCTGTCCTCCTGAAAACTCGTGGGGATATCTGTCATAGGTAAAGCTACTAAGTCCAGAAAGTTCCATAGTTTCAAGCACTCTCTCTTTAAGTTCCTTGCCTCTAAGTCCACTTATATTTCTAGCTCCTTCGCCGACTATCTGTCCCGTTTTCATCCTAGGATTTAGAGATGAATACGGATCTTGGAATATCATCTGAACCTGTTTTCTGTACTCCACTTCTTCAATCTTTGTCATTTCGTAGATATTTTTGCCCATGTAGAAAGCCTTGCCTTCTATTCCTTCGTAGAGGTTCATGATGCATCTTGCAATGGTACTTTTGCCAGATCCACTTTCCCCAACTATTGCCAATGTTTCATTTTCTTTTAAATCAAAAGAGACTCCGTCAACTGCACGGACTTCACTGCCCTTGGATTTAAACACCATGGTCAAGTCTCTTACTTCTAGAATATTACTCATCTTCATCACCATATAAAAAACAGCTTACCTTGTGAAGGTCTCCAACTTCTCTCGGCATTTGCCATTTGCAAATATCCATCTCCTTTGGGCATCTGGAATGGAATCTACAGTTGTCACTGAAGTCTTTTGGACTAGGAACAGAACCAGGAATATTGTAGAGAGTCTTTTGATCGGTGCCGATAACCGGACGAGATTTCATAAGTCCGATGGTATAAGGATGCTTTGGATTTTTAAATATATCTTCCACCGGGCCAGATTCTATAACCTTGCCAGCATACATAACTACAACATAGTCCGCAATCTCTGCCACAACCCCAAGGTCGTGGGTTATAAATAGGATTGAGGTGTTGTAGTCCCTTTTTAAATTCACCATTAGTTTTAGAACTTCTGCCTGAATGGTAACATCCAAGGCTGTAGTCGGTTCGTCTGCAATCAAAAGTTTTGGATTGGCAGATAGTGCCATAGCAATCATGATTCTCTGTCTCATCCCTCCAGAAAGTTCAAAAGGATAGCTTTTATAAACCTTCTCCGGATTTCTAATCTCAACTTTTTCTATCATCTCTATGGATTTTTTCTTCGCTTCTTCCTTATCCATATTGAAATGGGTTTTGAAGACTTCATCCATTTGGTACCCAACCCTCAAGGCAGGATTTAGAGATGTCATCGGTTCTTGAAAGATCATGGATATCTCTCTTCCCCTTATCTTTCTCAGTTCTTCATCTGATTTATCCAGTAAATTTTCGCCTAAAAATTCTATTCTTCCTTCGATTTTAGAATTTCTTCTGTCCATAAGCCTAAGTATTGATTTGGCAGTTACAGATTTGCCACAACCTGATTCTCCAACCAGTGCCACTGTCTTCTTCTCTGGAATTTCGAGGCTTACCTTGTCCACCACTTTTAACCAAGAAGAGTCGGTTTTAAAACTTACGCTTAAATCTTCAATAGATAAAATCATTTTGCCCTCCTTAGTTTTGGATCCATTGCATCCCTAAGTCCGTCGCCTACAATATTTAAAAGTAGGATAGTAATAGCTATTGCAAGTCCAGGAAACATAGACATGTAAGGATAATCTCTAAAATACATACGAGATTCAGAAAGCATGGAGCCCCATTCAGGATTAGGTGGAATTACACCCATACCTATAAATGAAAGGGATGCAGCTGATAGTATCGATGTACCAACTCCGATGGTCGCTTCTACAATTATCGGTGCGACACAGTTAGGAAGTATGTGCACAAAGAGAATTCTCATGTGACTTGCTCCAGAAACTCTGGCAGATTCGATAAATTCTTTTTCTTTCAGTGAAAGGACTGTCGATCTAACTATACGAGCATACCTTGGCACAGATGAAAGACTAACTGCTATGATTAGATTTTTCATTCCATTTCCAAGGGATGCAGCTATTGCAATTGCAAGTACTAGAGATGGAATTGAAAGGACTATGTCCATAATTCTCATGACGATTTTGTCAAAGGTCTTGCCGAAATATCCTGCAAATGCTCCTATTATTGTCCCTATTGCTCCTGCTATGATTACAGATATAAATCCGATCTTAAGAGAAATCCTGGCCCCGTAGATAATCCTTGAGAAGATATCTCTTCCAAAATTGTCGGTTCCCATTAAGTTTTTTATATTTGGAGAAGTAAAGGCTACTTCTGGATGTTGCTCAGAAAAAGTATATGGAGCTACATAGTCTGCAAATATTGCAAGAAGGATTATAATTACCAAGAGATCCAGTGCAATCCTTGAAACCCTTGATTTTCTAAATTGTTTTAAAGTTTCCATACTAACTCCTACCTATTCTAGGATCTATAAATCCGTATAAAATATCCACGATAATACTTATAAGACTATAACAGATGGAGATTAAAATAACTCCACCTAAGACCACTGGAAGATCCCTGGTCTTTATTGATTCCACCATAAGTCTCCCAATTCCTGGAATTGAAAATACAGTTTCTGTTAAGACAGATCCACCAAGAAGTCCACCAGCTTGTAGACCGATAGTTGTTATGATTGGAATCATCGCATTTTTAAGGGCGTGAACAAAGATTATCTTTTGTTTTTTAAGCCCTTTTGCATTGGCAGTTTCTATATAGTCTTGATTTAAAACTTCTAGCATAGATGATCTCGTCATCCTCATTATAATTGCCGATGATTGAAGTCCCAGTGCAAATGCAGGCATAAGCATAGCCTTGAAGCTTGAAAATCCAGATGGTGGAAGCCATCTAAGCCTTACAGAGAAAAGTAAAATAAGTAAAATCCCTGTCCAGAATATTGGCATAGCGATTCCCACCATGGAAATTATCATAACAAGCTTGTCTACAAATGTGCCTCTTTTAACAGCTGATAAAACTCCAAGGAGGATTCCAAAAAACACCGCAATTAATAGCGAAAATCCTGTAAGTTTAAGTGTGTTTGGAAATACTGCAAGAAGAGTCTTTGTAACACTTGAACCGGAAATATATGAAGTTCCTAAATCAAAATGAAATAGCAGTCCTTTTAAAAATCTTAAGTATTGAGCAAGGAATGGATCGTTTAGCCCCATATTTTCTCTTAAGGCTTCGATTACTTCCTTAGGGGCGTTTGGTCCAGCCTTTGCAAGGGCGGCGTCCCCGGGACTCAAGTAAAAGAGAAGAAAAACTATAAAACTTACTCCTATGACTGTAGGAATAAGTAGTAGTATTCTTTTAAGTACGCGTTTAGTCATAATTCACCTTTATTTAAAGAAAAGAGGGGATGTCCCCTCTTTCTATTATTTTTCTACAGCTTCGAATCCAATTTTTGCAAATCTTTGTGCGTATGTTGGCGCAATTTCAAAGCCTGTTACGTTCTTTTTCATACCTACCACTGTCTCACCGTAGCAGATGTACATCCATGGTAGTTCTTTGTTTACAAGTTCTTGAGCTTCTTTGTAGATAGCTCCACGTTTTGCATCGTCAAATTCACGAGCTCCTGCATCGATAAGTGCATCTAGTGCAGGGTTTCCATAATCGTTGAAGTTAGGTCCGTTACCTTTTCCATCGCTATGGAATGGTTGATAGAACTCGTAGTGAGTGTCTTCTGCAGGGGTCCAGCTCATAATGAATAGGTCGTTTTCCTTATTCTTTATTGCTTCTACCATTGCTCCCCATTCAAGTTTTACGATTTCAAGGTTGATTCCGTATTCTGTAAGTTGTTCCTTCATCATTTGAGCAACGTCGTTTCTTTGTTGATTGTCATTAACATAGATCTTTATAGTTGTGCCTTCAGTCATGCCAGCTTCTTCAAATAATTTCTTCGCTTCTTCCTTGTCTACCTTGGTAGGTTCTATAGAATCTGCTATTGAGTACTTGAAGTTAGGGTTTACGTTAGAAGTTGCACGTCTTCCAACACCTTGGTACACAGTCTTAACGATTGTATCCATGTCTATCGCCTTGGTTAGAGCAAGTCTAGCCTTAGGATTATCAAATGGTGGCTTAACTGTGTTAAATGATACGAAGTGAACAGAGTTATCAAGAGTTCTTTCAAGCTTAAGATCAGGATTGTCTTCAACCTTCTTAATATCGTTTGGAGCAATATCAAAAGCCATATCAACACTTCCACTTTCAAGTTCAATAACTCTTTGAGAAGCTTCTGGTATAACTCTAAACACCAAAGTTTCTATACTTGGTTTTTCTCCCCAGTAATTTTCATTTCTTTTAAAAGTAACTGAATCTAGCTTAGTCCATTTATCAAGTACGAATGGTCCAGTTCCAATAGGATTTTCGCCGAACTTATCGCCTTTTTCTTCTAAATCTTTTTGTGAAATAATACTGCTTGCTGGGTGAGCAAGAGCTTCTAGGATTGTAGCATCAGGTTCTATAAGTTTAATTTCTAAAGTAGTATCATCTATCTTTCTTAGATTATCCTTGTCTACGTTTTTGTAGATGTATCCGTATTGGTCAGATTCAGCAATTCTCTTAAGTGAGAAGATTACATCTTCAACAGTTAGAGGATCTCCATTTGAGAATTTAACTCCTTCTCTAATCTTAACCACGATGGTCTTGTCATCAGGTCTTTCAAGGGATTCAGCAAGTCCATTTACAAGAGTTCCATCAGATGATTTTTGTAATAGAGTGTCGAAGATTTGCTTCATAACATTTTCTGAATAATTGTCGTTGAAGTTGGTTGGGTCAAGGGATGTAGCATCCGCTGAAACAGCAACTGTAAATGTGTTTGTACTTGCTTCTTTACCACCTTGGCAACCTGTCAAGATAAGTATTAGTCCAAAAGCAATTAATAATAATTTCTTTTTCAATTTTTACCTCCTATTTACGAGTGATATTTGCACCTAGTGCTGTGAATTTCTCTTCTATACTTTCATACCCACGATCGATATGGTAAATGTTTGAAATCGAAGTTGTGCCTTCTGCAACGAGACCAGCTATAATAAGCGCAGCTCCAGCTCTTAGATCAGTGGCTTCAACCTCTGTGCCAACTAGACTTCTAGTGCCTTTAACGATAGCTTCTCTATCTATAACATTAATATTTGCACCCATTTTCGCAAGTTCATCAGCGTGCATAAATCTATTTTCAAATACAGTCTCCTTCATGACACAGGTTCCATTTGCAATGGTCATAAGCGCCATGAATTGAGCTTGCATATCCGTTGGAAAACCAGGATATGGAAGAGTCTTAATATCTAAAGGATTTATAATTTTGTTACCCTTTACCCTTACAGAGTCATCGTTTACTTCAACATCGGCACCAGCCTCAATAAGTTTCGCAATTACAGGCTTCATATGAGAAGGAATACAGTTTTCTACCAAGACATCGCCGCCAGTCATAGCCGCCGCCACCATAAAGGTACCAGCTTCGATTCTATCCGGAATGATTTGGTGAGTCGCTCCCTTTAGACTGTCTACACCTTTTATTCTAATGCTAGAAGTACCAGCACCCATGATCTTTGCGCCCATCTTGTTTAAAAATGAAGCAAGATCTACGATTTCAGGTTCCATAGCAGCATTTTCAATAATGGTCTCTCCGTCAGCCATTGTAGCCGCCATCATAATATTTTGAGTAGCTCCCACAGAAGGAAAGTCTAAGTAGATAGTAGATCCTATGAGTTTGTCTGCAGTAGCTGTGATCTTGCCAGGCTCTTCCAAAATATCTATACCTAAAGCTCTAAATCCCTTTAAGTGAAGATCGATTGGTCTTGCGCCTATATTACAGCCTCCAGGAAGAGGATTTACCACCTTCCTCATGCGCGCAAGAAGTGGCCCCATAACCACAGAGGACGCTCTCATCTTGCTCATAAGCTCATAGCTGGTTTCATAAGCATTGAGATTTTTTGCATTTATTTTAAGAGTGTGTCTTCCAAGGTGCTCCACCTCGACCCCAAGGCTTTTTATAACCTCGATCATGATGCTTATATCTTTTAAATCAGGCACGCCCTCTAAAATAGTCTCCGTAGTTCCAAGTATTGTGGCAGCAAGTATAGGTAGCGCTGCGTTTTTAGCACCTGAAACCTTAACAGTACCATTTAAAGGTCCTGAGTTTTTAACGTAAATTCTTTCCATATATATCTCCTAGCATAATTTTTAAAATAAAAAAGCTCATAAGAGCTATATAAATTATATCATAATATTTGAGAAAATATTACAATATCAGTAAAAGCCTGCTATCTTTTATTATATACCCAAGTGTACTTAGTTTATATTTATTAGAATTGGAATTAAATTTAAAAGTGTTAAATTTTTTGTAGATGCTACATAGATCATCATCAACTGAAGTTACATTTAAAAGCATTCGGTTGACTCTTCTTAAGGAAGAAAGTCATCCTGAGCGAAAAAGCCTCAAGCCTTTTGAGTCAAAGGATCTCTTCAAAAGAAAATCACTTGTAAATACTTGGTCATCGAAGGTTAGACCCGTTCGACTACGACGGCGTTGCCGTCTCCGCTCAGGGTGACTACAGTTGGGAGGGTTAATTTGTAGCGGAAGCTACCAGCTTCCATTAACCTTTATACTATATTTTAT
>CABTWG010000004.1 GCA_902488455.1 uncultured Peptoniphilus sp. | reverse complement strand
TCTTACAATCTCTTGTTCTAGATAATATTTTATAATCTACCATGTATCTTCTTAATAACGCATAATCAATATAGAAATTTTTTAATTTCTAATTAATTTCTTTTTCAGTATATTGTACGTTTTTTTCAAAGGTTAAATTAGCTATATAATTAAATAATTCTATCTTGTCTTTTTCTTTCTTCGGAATTTTTTGAATTTTATTATTTTTTATCCATTTGTTTATGTTTTGTGTATTCAATCCTTATCTCCTTTCATACCTTTTTTGTTATAAATATAGTACCACAAGTAATAAATTTATAAAAATAATTTTAAAATCATTTAAATATTTACAATGCGATAGAATTTATAAAATACTTATTTATTATAACCTTCTGTATTATTTAACAAAAAGGTATAGTTTTGTTATTACTTATTTGTGTATATTTCTTCTATTTAAAAAAGTTTCAATCTATTATATTCATGAGTTAAACTATAATTCATATAATTTTTGAAAGTAACGTTTTTTATAAGGTGAACCTTGCTCTATTTACCATTTTAGACATTCCATCATCTTTGGAACTATGCATAAGACCTGCGACGAAACGGGAGCTTTCGGCTAGGGCTTTGAAGGATCCTACCTATATTTAACCAGTCTATGCAATTATTTTTTTACAAAAATCTCCCAACTGAGTCACCCTGAGCGAAAGAGCCGAAGGCTCTTTAGTCGAACGGTTATAAGCTGTATTTAACCTGGTCTGACCAACTAGTCATCCTGAGCGAAGACGGTTTACCGTCGAAGTCGAAGGATCTAACATGCTTCCGAGAAATCTAAACTTTTATAAATAAATATCTTTTACATAACCTAAACCAATTCTTGCTTCTTCAACTTTTCTTTTACGAGAGAGTATGGCAGTCGAGTTCTGCAAATCAGTCTTTATTTCATTCATTCTTTGGAAATGCACAAGACCTGCTAGGAAATTGAAGATTTCGGCTAGGGCTTCGAAGGATCCTACCTATATTTAACCAGTCTATGCAATTATTTTTTTACAAAAATCTCCCAACTGCAGTCACCCTGAGCGGAAGAGCCGAAGGCTCTGAAGTCGAATGGGTATAACCTCCGATGATCAAGTCTATGCAAATAAAATAATAATAAATTTTTTGATGCTATCCAGATAGCATCAGAAATATATGTCATAAAAAAGATGCTCTACGTAAAGCATTTAAAATTTCTTACGCTCTACGTAAAGCATCTTAAAATATTATATTTTAAATAAATCGTTTAATTTAAATAATCCAAACAATACATCACTACGGGAAAGATCCCTCGAATCGAAACCTTAGGTTTCTCCCTCAGGATGACTCGGTGGGTGGTTATCCTAAAAAATGCTTTTTCGCTTCTGTCATATCTTGGACAAATTCCAATGTGCCAAGATATTCTCCCTTTTCATCTCTTACTGCAAAGTAATTTACTAGTAGAGTTCTTCCTGCTTTTTCCATCCATACTGGGACGCTGTCCTTTCTTCCATTTCTAAAGTCATCGATAATGGCATTTACCAGTGCTTGCACCTTTGGAGGATGGCAGGTCATTACATTTCTATCTATCGCCATCTTCGGTCTCTTCATAAGTTTTTCTCCATCGTTGAAATATTTATTTATATTTTCTTTGTCGACAAAGGTGATTTCTCCTGGGATTGTGTTTAACATGGAGTTTAGCTCGTTTATGTTTAGATGTCCTCCAGTTAAGTACACTTCTTCCCCAACTTTTAATTCAAAACCTTCCTTAGCATTTTCGCCTTCTGCCCAATTTTCTTCAACACCAAATGCGATGTCGTAGTCCTTCATGTCCTTGTAAATTCCAATCCAATCTTCTTTTGTGAAGTTTACTGCACAGTTTGGAAATAGAATTCTATCTTCTTTATAGATCATCTCTTCGATTCTAGTTAAGAGCTCTTTAAATCTTTCTAGGTTTTCGCCTGCTTTATCTTTATTTTTTAGAAGTCTTCTAAGTTCATCTCTTATTTCATCGTCGGTAGTCCACATTACATTTGATGGTCCAATTACGCCGTATTCTGCAAGTAGATGTGGATATAGAATATCGCCTTTTTTCGCATAGTGTATGCTTAGATCTCTCATTTCTAAAAATGCATCATAGTAGCCTTCTTCTTTTTCAAGTGCTACCTTTGCATCTTCAATCTTTGCCTTCAAAACTTCGTTTTCTTTGTGGAATACATTTAGTGGATGGCCCTTCTCATTTAGAAGTTTTTCTGTTACTTCCATCTTATTTTCGTTTAGGCTTTTGTCAAACTTGTATTCCTTAGCTCTAAGTAGGTCGATATTTTCGCTTGGATCTTCTCCTTCCTTATGGAATAAAGCTGAGTGAAGGTCGCATAGCTTTTGAATTTCTTCTACTGGAGTGCCTTCTTTAATAAGCCTTTCTTCTGCAGCCAAGATTTCCGTTGGATCTACTCCGTCGAAATTTTCTACAAACTCTTCCCTTACAGAGTTCAAATCTTCCCCTGATCCTAGTCTTTTCAAGTAGGATTTAATTAAATTTATTCTATCTTCTCTATTCATTTTTTTCTCCTTTCGACATTTTTATCTTTTTATCTTTCTTAATGATAATAATACCCAATTTTCAAATTGTTTTATGTTGTTTTTACAACGAATTAAAAATTTAAATTTTCTTCATCGAGAATTTCAAAATTATTTTTTCTGAATTTTAAAATCCCTTCTCTTTGCATCTTTGAAAGCTCATTTGACATTGCAGATCTATCAACAGATAGAAAATCTGCCAATTGTTGCCTGTTATAAGGTATCGAAAATGATAGAGAATTCTCTTTTTTTACCCACTCGGAGAAGAAAGACAAGAGCTTGCCTCTTATGGTCTTAGGCCCTGTGTGGAGAATCTTTCTTGATAGATTTAAATTCTTCATTGCAGAAATTCTCATTAAATTCATGATAAGTTGGTTGTGAAAGCTGCAGGCTTTTTCGCAACTTGTAAGCATGTCCTTAGTTTTTAAAAATAAAATTTCCGAATCTTCATTTGAAATTACATTTATCATCATTTTCTCGTCTTCTAAGATCGAATAGGTTTCCGCAAAGATTTCTCCTAGTAGTACCACAGTTAAAATCGTGTTGTTCCCCCAAAGATCCGACCTTTCCACAAGAACGCTTCCACTAAGAACTATTCCCAGGTACTCGGTGCTATCCCCTTCGCTTAGGATAATTTCTCCTTTTTTATAGGACTTTCTATAATTGTCTATACAGTGAAGGAGGATTTCCAGTTGATTTCTTTCTATATTTTTAAAAATTTTAGACTTTAAAATTAAATCTTCCATTTTTCACCTCATTTGTTGTTTTAACAACGGAACTTATTCTGAAACTATTATATTCTATAAATAAGTTATTGAAAAGATAAATTTTAGGAGGTAAATATGAACAATCAAATGTTTTGTTTTCAATGTGAACAGACTTCTCGTTCACAAGCTTGTACCGGACGTGCTGGTGTGTGTGGAAAATCAGCGAGCGTTGCGAACCTACAAGATGAACTTACTGGAGCGCTAATCGGTTTTGCTCAAAGCGCAAAAAACACTGGTCTTCCAAGAAAAGAAACCTACAAAATTATTTTGGAAGGGCTTTTCACCACTGTTACCAATGTAAACTTCAACGATAAGACCGTCGAAGAAATGACAAATAAAGTTCTCGAGGAAAGAAAGAGCATCGTCCCACATTGTTCTAAATGCGATAAGACTTTTGGAGAGTACGATGATTATGATCTTAATAAGCTTTGGTCCACTGATGAGGACATTCGTTCTTTGAAATCTCTAATTCTTTTTGGAATTCGTGGCATGGCTGCCTATGCTTATCATGCGATGATCTTAGGATATAGTGATGACGAGGTGGACGAATTCTTTGTAAAGGCTCTTGATGCCATTGGCGATGATGATTTAACAATGGATGAACTTCTTCCAATAGTTTTAGAGGTTGGTAAGGTCAATTTAAAATGTATGGAACTTCTTGACAAGGCAAACACTGAATCATTTGGAAATCCTACCCCAATTGAGGTGAGCTTAGAAGTGGAAAAGGGACCTTTCATTGTAATAACCGGTCACGACCTATACGATTTGAAGCTATTACTTGAACAAACAGAAGGTAAGGGAATAAATATCTACACCCACGGAGAGATGCTACCTGCTCATGGATATCCAGAACTTAAGAAGTATTCCCATTTAAAGGGCAACTTTGGAACTGCATGGCAAAATCAACAAAAAGAATTCGATAATATTCCTGCACCAATTCTTTTCACTACAAATTGTCTAATGCCTCCAAAAGATTCTTACAAAGATAGAGTCTTCACAACAGAAGTTGTATCTTTCCCTGAGCTTACTCACCTAGGTGAAGAAAAAGATTTTACACCTGTAATAGAAAAGGCTCTCGAACTTGGTGGATATTCTGAAAATCAAAAGTTCACAGGAATAAACGGCGGTGCTACCGTAACTACAGGATTTGGTCACAATACAGTTATAAGTATTGCAGACAAGGTAGTTGACGCTGTTAAAAATGGACACATCTCTCATTTCTTACTTGTTGGTGGTTGCGATGGAGCTCGTCCTGGCAGAAATTACTACACTGAATTTGTTGAGAAAGCTCCTAAGGATTCTGTAATTTTAACCCTTGCTTGTGGAAAGTATCGTTTCAACGATTTAAATCTTGGGGACATTGATGGAATTCCAAGACTACTTGATGTAGGACAATGTAACGATGCCTTTGGCGCAATAAAGATTGCTCTAGCTCTTGCAGATGCATTTGATTGTGGTGTTAATGAACTTCCACTTTCAATGATTCTTTCTTGGTATGAACAAAAAGCCGTGTGTGTACTTCTTACACTTCTATACCTAGGAATTAAAAATATAAAGCTCGGACCTACTCTTCCAGCATTTCTATCTGAAAATGTTCTAAACTACTTGGTGGAAAACTATAATATTTCTCCAATTGGAAATGTGGATGAAGATCTAGCTTCATGCTTAAACTAAAATTTAAAGATAAAATTTTTAAGATAAAACTGCCTCGAAAGAGGCTTTTTTATTGCAATTTTATTTATCTTTTTTAAATATTTATGAATTTACTATGTCTTTAAGATAATTTGTAAAATTTATGGCACAAAAAAAGAACCTTCCGGTTCTTAATTTTACTCTAATTTTTTTAAATTATATTCCTAAGAATGCTTCTGCCATTAGGAAGTATACCATCAGTGCTAATGAGTCTATGATGGTTGTAATAAGTGCTGATGCCATGATTGCAGGGTCTAGGTTTACTTTCTTTGCAAGTATTGGAAGCAGTGCTCCAAGTAGTTTTGAAAATAGTACTGTAAATAGTATTGTCACTGATACCATGCCTGCTAGAAGTGGACCGTTTGATGTAAAAAGCCAAATCCTAAAAAAGTTTGCCAATGCAAGGGTCGATCCTGCTATCATTCCAACTCTTATCTCTTTCCAAATAACTTTTAATCCGTCTCCAAATCCGATTTCTCCTGTTGCCATTGCACGGATAACCACCGTTGATGCCTGTGATCCTGCGTTACCTCCCGTGTCTGTTATCATCGGTATAAATGATGATAGAACTACGTATTGTGCGATTAGCGCGTCGAATCTTCCTATTATCGCCGTGGTTGCTGTGGCTGAAATCATAAGTATCAAAAGCCATGGAATTCTGTTCTTTGCAAGTTGCCAAGCACTTTGGTCCAGATATTCATCGTCAGATGGTGCTACCGCTGCCATCTTGTGAAAGTCTTCTGTAGCTTCCGCTTCAACTATGTCCAAAATATCGTCAAATGTTATAATTCCGCATAATCTATGTTCATTATCTACTACTGGAAGTGCTAAGTAACCATATCTTGTGAAGATGTCTGCAACTTCTTCTTGGTCGTCTTGAGTGCTTACAAAGATTACATCTTCTTCCATTATATTTTTAATAAGTTGTGATTCGTCTGATGTTACGATTGTTCTTAGAGAAACGAATCCTATTAGCATCTTGTATTCATTTTCAACGTAACATGTATAGATGGTTTCCTTATCTATTCCAACTTTTTTAATATAGTCTAGCGCTTCTTTAACTGTCATCTCTGGCTTTAAGGAAACATACTCTATAGTCATTATAGAGCCGGCTGAATCCTCAGGATACCTTAAAAAATCATTTATCAGCTTTCTTCTATCCGCTGGTGCGTTTTTTAGAACTTTGGTAACTACATTGGCTGGCATCTCTTCGATTACGTCTACCATATCATCAAAATACAGTTCATCCAATATAGAATGGAGTTCTTCATCAGTAATAGAATTTATGATTCTCTTCTTGTTGTACATTTCCATATAGGAAAATACATCAGAGCCCATATCTTTTGGAAGCATTCTAAAAACAAGTAACATCTGCTTATCTTCTAAGTCCTCTATTACTTCTGCAACGTCAACTACGTTCATCTCAGATACTACTTGTTTAAGTTCCTTTAAGTTTTTTTCTTCTATGAGTTTTACAAAATATTCTCTTAACTCAACATATTCTTGATAATCCATATTTCACCCGACCTTTCTATTCTATTCTAACAGAGTTTATAAATTAATAAAAGGCTTGATATAAACCAAGCCTTTTGTTAGTAATTTATTTTTTATTTTTTATTTGATTTTAGCAAGTGCTTGATCAAGGTCAGCGATTAGATCGTCAACATTTTCAAGTCCTACTGAAAGTCTTACCATACCATCTGTAATACCAGCTTTTTCTCTTTCTTCAGCTGTGTATGGGCTGTGAGTCATAGTTGCTGGATGTTGAATTAGAGTTTCACAGTCACCTAGTGAAACAGCTAATGTACAAAGTTTTACAGAGTTCATAAGAGTTCTACCTGCTTCGATTCCGCCCTTAAGTTCGAATGAAATCATAGCGCCTGGAAGTCTCATTTGTTTCTTAGCAAGATCATAGTATTTGAATGATTTAAGTCCTGGATATTGGATAGAAGCAACTTGTTCATGTTTTTCTAAGAATTCAGCGATCTTCATTGCGTTTTCGCAGTGTCTTTCCATTCTTAGGTGAAGAGTTTTAAGTCCTCTGTTGATTAGGTATGCTTCAAATGGGCTTAATACAGCACCAGTCATGTCTTTTAGACCAACAAGTCTTGCTTGTGCTACTAGTTCAGCAGATCCTACAACAAATCCGGCAATAACGTCTCCATGTCCATTTAGATACTTAGTTGCTGAGTGAACTACTAAGTCTGCTCCTAGTGAAAGTGGTTTTTGGATGTATGGAGTACAGTAAGTATTATCTACTATAACCATTCTTCCTTCTTTTTCATGAGCAATCTTAGAGATTGCTTCTATATCGCAAATGTCCATGTTAGGGTTAGCAGGAGTTTCTAGATAAACTATTCTAGTGTTGTCTCTTATTTTAGCTCTAACTTCGTCAAGGTCAGCCATGTTGATAAATTCAACATCGATTCCCATTCTTGTAAGTCCATGTTCTAAGAATGCGAATGTACATCCGTAAAGAGTCTTAGAAGCTAGTACGTGATCTCCAGCTTTTATAAATGGCCAGATTGCAGAAGTTATAGCACCCATTCCAGATGCAGTAGATAGAGCAGCTTCTCCACCTTCAAGTAGAGCAACTTTGTTTTCTACCATTGAGTTGGTTGGGTTACCAAGTCTTGAATAGATATATCCGTCTTCTTCAAGTGCGAATCTTCTTCCACCTTGTTCTGCTGAGTCAAATATAAATGTAGATGTAGCATAGATTGGTGTAGCAAGTGCTCCGTATTGATCATGAACCACTCCACCGTGAATTGTTTGTGTTTCTACTCCCATTTTCATTAGTTCTTCTTTTGTATTCATTATTTCCTCCTAATTTTTAAAATTTTAAGCTACTGTTACGTCTTCAGGTTTTATTCCCTTGTTAATAAATTCTTTTGCCTTAGATTCTGGCATATCATATTCATAGTTCCATGGATCTTTAGGTTCTGTAAATGGAACATAGATAGAAATTATAGCAACTATTGCAAGTATAAATTGATACCATAAGAATGGCATAATTTGGAAGGTACTAACTGCGCCTTCAGTTAATTTTGCTGCTATTAGAAGTTGAGCTCCATAAGGGATGAATCCTTGCATTACGCAAGAGAATGAGTCAAGTAATGAAGCAGATCTTCTAGGGTCCATCTTGTATTCTTGAGAGAATTCTTTAGCAACTGGTCCAGCTATGATTATTGCAACTGTGTTATTTGCAACTGCTGCATCAAGAGCACTTATAAGAACTGCAGTACCAACTTCTGCTGATTTAGGTCCCTTAAGGAATTTCTTAGTCTTTTGAATTATCCATTCAATACCGCCTTCGTTTCTAACCATGTAAGCTAGACCACCAGTTAGCATAGAAAGTAGGAATATTTCAAATACACCAGAGAATCCATTGTAAATGTGTCCAGGGTATTCAAGTAGTGTGAATGAATTAGTAGCGATACCTATTATACCTGAAAGTACTATACCTGATGTAAGTACTAAGAATACGTTAAATCCAAGTAAAGCTGAAACAAGTACAACTATATATGGAACTACTTTGATAAATGAGTATTCATAAGGTCCACCTTGTGTAACTACTTCAGGCTTACCAAAGATAAGAAGTAGTACAAATGTAATTATTGCTGCTGGAAGAGCTAATTTAAAGTTCATCTTAAATTTGTCTCTCATTTCTACGTTTTGAGTACGAGTTGCAGCGATAGTTGTATCAGAAATAACTGATAAGTTGTCCCCAAACATAGAACCTCCAACTAGAGCTCCTATAGTAAGTGGCATGTTAAGTCCGGCTTGGGTTGCAAGTCCAACTGCGATTGGACACATAGTAGTGATGGTACCTACTGATGTTCCTGTTGCAGTTGAAATAAGTGCAGCCATAAGGAATATACCAGCTGTTAAAAGTTGTGGTGGTATTATACTCATACCAAGGTTTACAGTACTTTCAACTCCGCCCATTGCTCCAGATACGGTAGCAAAAGCTCCAGCAAGTATGTAGATGATACACATGATTATAATGTTTTCGTCCCCACATCCTTTTACAAAGTTAGAGAATTTAGAATCGATTGATCCTTTAAACATTACAAATGCAAATATTATACCAACTAGCACAGAAATAGGTGCGGGTACTACATAGAAAGCCATCGGAACTTCTTTAGCATTTAAGTAAAGTCCTACGCCAAGGTAGAATAATACGAAAATTAGAAAAGGTATCAGGGCTTTCCCATTAGGTTTTACTCTTTTGTTTTCCATTTTTTCCTCCTTAAAATAAAAGATATTATTGTCCATCTAGTTTCATTATACAACTAAGAAATAGTTTTCACAACCATTTTTGCAAATTCATTATCTGAATATTCTATTACTTATCTTTTATATTAGAAGATTACTAATTATTTTTCAGTATTTCTTTATTATATTAAATTGTATAAATTTTTAACTTTATTCTCTAGTTAAATACTGCTTTTTAGTTATTTAAAGTTCTATAATTATTTTCTTTGATAAATAAATCGTATGTTATTTATTGGTATTTGTTTATAATTATTAGCTCATTTTAGCATGGATTTACTATTGACATCTTGGGCTTATAAAAATTTATAAAGCATGAAAGGATATCCTTTTCATAGCGCAATTGAAAAGCTTATTATTAAAAACGGCCCATAAATAATTATAATTTTGGAAATCTATAGAGAACACTTTTAATTTTTCACTATGTTGCGCAGATTAAATTTTTTTATTATGATTATATAAAGTTTTACTTAATTAAATTTTTCGAGGTGATATTTTGAATCCTTCTTTACTCGTTTTACTTTGTTACATATCTTGGGGACTGCTTTCAATCTATTGGTCTTTATTTTCTAATATCGATCCTATTGCTGTCCTTTGTTTTAGAATTACCTGGTCTCTTGTATTTTGTTTTATCTTACTTCTGATCAAAGGTCAGTTAAAGGACATTAAAGATATTTTTAAAGACAAGAGACAGATGTTCTTTCTTTTTCTATCTAGCATAACTGTGACTATTAATTGGGGAATGTATATCTTTGCCATTTCTGTCGGCAAACTTTTGGACGCTTCTCTTGCGTACTACATGCACCCTATTTTTTCTATTGTGCTAGGCTACTTTGTCTATAAAGAGAGACTTACGAAGCTTCAATGGGTTGCTTTTTACCTGGCTTTAGTCGGAGTTTCCATTCCAATTTTCGCATATGGAGTCTTTCCTTATTTTGCAATTATTATAGGAACGAGCTTTGCAGTCTATGGGGCTCTTAAAAAGCAGGTCAAGGCTTCTGGAGTACTTAGTATTTTTATGGAGACTCTTCTTATAAGTCCTCTCGCATTTTTATATCTATTTTTAAATTTAAAGAATTCGACTATTTCTTCTATGCAGTGGGCACTTCTACCTACTACAGGAATCGTCACGAGTCTTCCTCTAATTCTATTTGCAATCGGTATTAAGAAAACGAGCCTCTCACTTGCTGGGATTTTGATGTATATAAATCCAACCATTCAGCTTCTTATAGCAATATTTTTCTACAACGAAGCTTTTACAAGGATACACGCCTTTATGTTCTTCTTTGTACTTTTGAGTGTCTGTCTCTTCTTATTTGACAGTTTAAAAAATATGAACAAGGAAAATTTAAATAAAAAAAGACAAGCCTAGATTATTTTCTAGCTTGTCTTATCTTAAATGTTTCTATTTTTTGAAGCAGTTTTTTTATTTTTAATTAAAATGATTTTCTTAGGATTTCATGAACTGCTTCTTCGTCTAGTTCTATAAATCCTCTTATATTTCTCTTCTTGTGTTCGATGGTCATCTTTGCCATTTCTTCTAGTTTATCTTCTGTTACTCCTGTATCTTTTAGATGCATCGGAATATCTAGTGATTCGAAGAATTTATAAAGTGCTAGGATTCCCATTTCAGCAGCTTTCTTGTCGTCTCTTTCTTCTACTTCAAATACTTCTCTTGCAAATCTTGCGATCTTTGGAGTTGTCTTTTCGTTCATACAATATTCTAACCATCTTGGAGTTATTATTGCAAGTCCAACTCCATGGGTGATGTCAAAGTATGCAGATACTTCGTGTTCTATTGGATGCACTGACCAATCTGCAGCCTTACCTGTTGAAAGTAGACCATTTATTGCCCATGTTGATGCCCACATAAGATTTGCTCTGGCTTCGTAATTTTCTGGTTCATCCATAGCACGTCTTCCATACTTAACGCATGTCTTTAAAATTGCTTCTGCAACTCCGTTTTGGAAGTAGCAGTCATCTAGTGTAAAGTAGTTTTCCATGGTATGGCTCATTATGTCTGCAGTTCCCGCTGCTGTATGATACTTAGGAACTGTGAATGTATATTTTGGATTCATTAGGGCAAACTTTGGAAGCACATGTCCACTTGCAAAGGCAAGTTTTTCCTGAGTTTCTAGGTTAGTTATTACTGCACTGTCATCCATTTCAGAACCTGTTGCTGATAGTGTAAGCACTACTCCTATTGGTAGAGCTTCTTCTATCTTTGCTTCGCCTGTCAATATTTTCCACGGATCTTCTTTTAATTTATATCCTCCTGCAATCAGTTTTGCACAGTCAATGGTAGATCCTCCTCCAACTGCTAGGATAAAGTCGATATCGTGTTCTCTTACAAGTCTTATTCCTTCTCTTGCTGAGTCAACTCTTGGGTTTGGTTCAATTCCAGCAAGTTCGAAGTATTCTATGCCGTCTTTCTTTAGTTCACCTATGATATCGTCATAGATGCCATTCTTCTTAATAGAGCCAGTTCCATAACAAAGTAGAACTTTGTCTCCATATTTTTTAATTTCTCTTCCTAGGTTTTCAAGTTGATCTTCGCCAAATAAAATTTTGGTCTTTACATCGAAAATAAAATCTCTCATTTAAGCCTCCTTATTGCTCTTTTAATCTTTTGTATCTTTCTATGTTTTCATCGCTTAAAAATTCATAAGCATTATTTATCTTTTGAAACATTTCCTTTGCTCCCTCTTCCTTGTTTAGGTCGGGATGGTACTTCTTTGCAAGTTGTCTGTACTTAAGTTTGATTTCGTATTTATCTGCATCTGTTGTAAGTCCAAGGATCCTTATGGCTTCTTCATAAGAATTTTTAAATCCTATGCCTGCATAATTTTGACCCTGGCTATTGTAATTTCCCTGTTGGTTGAAACTACCTTGATTGTAGTAATATCCTCCTTGGTTAAACGCATCGAAGAAGCCTCCTTCACCGAAGAGATCTTCGAAATTTATATCTTCACCAAATGTGTAGTAGGTTCCTCCAAATGCAGAGTTAAATCTTTCTTCAAATGCCTTTTCGCGTTCTTCTTGTTCTCTCTGTTTTTTAAGTCTTTCCAATTCTTCTATATGGGCTTTGTACTTCTTGCCATAATCGGAAATCTTGTCAAAAGTTCTCTTCTTGCCATGTAGGTAGAAATCTGCCTTGTCGTAAAAATATTCAGTTGCCATGTACTGGATATATTTTAAGTAGCTTACGCCTTTTACTCCAAGTATAGGAACCACCACGGATAGGAATAGAATCGTCATTATATATTTATTTTTAGTTATCGAGTAAAGAACTACTGGGTTTAGAATAAAAAATACAAGTAAACATCCTCCACCTACAAATAGTGCTGCAATCATCTGTTTAATTCCATCGAAGATGGATGTTGCAAGCTGAACTAAAAATATAATTATATTTAAAAATACTTCTATAAATTTGCCTACTCCGTTTAATATATGTCCTAAAAACTTTTTCATTTTCACCTCATTTCATCCTTCAAAAACTTTTCGATTTCTCTTCTGTCTTCTTCTACTAAGTCGTAGTTGCCAGCTAAGAATTCCAAATGGTGGGTCAGTTCGTGATAGAGTGTCTTCCTAAGTTCCTCTTTCAAAGCTTCCCTCGGTAAGAATCCAAACATCTGCATGAATGAACCGTAAAATATCGTAATCTGTCTCCCGGTTACATCGATTCTATAATTTCCTAGAACTACCATGGTTTTATTTATATCTTGAGGATGATACATTATGTCTTCTTCTAAAACTATTCCACCATTCAAATGTATAAAATACTTCTCGGGGATATCTTCTACTATTTCTTCTAGTAGCTCCTCAACTTCATCTATTCTACTTAGATCCAACTTTTATACCTCCATTTTCAAGACCGACTACTTTTATATCTAGTTCTAAGTATCTCTCCAAGATTTTTATTATTTCATCGGTTACCTCTTCCCCAGGAACCAGGATTGGTGTGCCTGGAGGATAAGGAATTACAAAAGACGTGGACACCATACCTTCTGTATTCTTTAATTTTACCCATTTTGATTCTTTTCTAAATACTTCACTGGGCTTGTAGATGATTTTTTCTCTGTAGGAAAAATTCATAGCCTTTGGATGGTCTTCTATATATGAAGCATTTTTAAGAGCATACTCAAGTTTTTCAATAGATTTTTCATCATCTGCAGCAGTTATAATAAACACTGCGCAAAATGGAGTCGCCATCTCTGCACGAATTCCAAACACTTTTATGGCTCTTTCAATTTCATATCCTGAGATATTTTCTTTTGAGACCACAAGCCTCGTTGGATCGAGACTATCTCCTTCCAAAAAATAAAAACCTTCCTTCTTTAGGTTTTCTTTTAAAACCTTAATCCTATCTATGTTTTTATTAAGATTTTCCCTTCCAAAGTTTTCCATAAAATCAAGAGCTTCTTCCATTGAGATGAGCATAAGGTATGATGGTGAGGTCGATTGAAAAAGTCTAAGTGTCTTCTCCAAAAGCTCTCGGTTAATTCTATCTGAATAGATGTGCATAAATGCTGAGCCTGTTATTGCAGGCAAAGTCTTGTGAGCTGACTGGACCGCTATATCGCATCTATTATATGAAGAAAGTTTTGAAAGTTCAGGCAAGAAATTTAGATGGGCTCCATGAGCTTCATCCACTATTAAAATCGTGTCATTATCTTTACAAACTTCATAAATTTCTTCTAACGGAAGTGTCTGTCCAAAATAGTTAGGACTAGTTACTACGACAGCTCTATATCCTCCAGTCCTGATTTTGTTCTTTAAATCTTCTAAATCTAATCCTATCGGCACACTTAATCTATCGTCGATGATTGGATGTATATATGTAGGGTCAAGCTCTGATAGGATTACTCCATTGTAGACAGATTTGTGGCAAGTTCTCTCAACAAGAATCTTGTCGCCTTTTTCTAAATTTGCAACTATTGCTGTAAGTATTCCAAGACTTGAACCTTGTGTTAAATAATAAGAGGCTTTGCTCTTGTAAATTCTTTTAAGTTCATACATGGATTTTAATATTGCAGATGTAGGCTCAAGTAAGTTGTCAGTCTCATCTAACTCGGTCACATCATATTTAAATTTTAAATAATCAAATTCCCTTCCCTTGTGTCCAGGAGTGGAAAAAGATACATCTTCTGAAACGGATTTTACGCTATTTAATATATATTTTTTCATAATTCCTCCGATACTATTATAACAGGAATTGTTGTGGTAAAATACATTTGAGGAGGTAATTATGGCGTCAATATATACACATGATCGATTCGGAAGACAAGTCGTTAAGATCATGCCAGAAATAACTTGTGGACTGACAAACAGAATACTTTTTCAGTTTGGGAATCAAGGTCCAGACCTGTTCTTTTTCAATTTAAATTTAAAAGTTGATGGAGTAAATCCTGGAACTGCTATCCACGATAGACCTTTCAAGGATTACTTGGATAGAAATAAGGAATATGTAAAATCTTTGGGCAGATGCTCCGATGAGTTCTATTATTTTGCAGGCACAATATGTCATTTTATTCTCGATAGTTACATACATCCAACCGTTGAAGCAAATGTCACAAAAGACTATTCTCATATGGATATTGAAATCGAGCTAGATAGATACTACATGCTCAAAGATGGTAAAAACCCGCACAAGTTCAAAATGGAAAACATTATTCCAGAGCCTACCATCGCACCAAAGGTCATACATTTTTATGATTCCTACGGTGTTAAATTAAAAGATGTCTTTAAAAGCATCGAAGACTTTAAGAAATTTAGAAAACTATTCCACACAGGAACTGTAGCAAAGGAAATTTTCTTGAAGTCAGTTATGACGGCTTCAGGTAAAAAAGAATTTACAGGGCAGCTCATTACTCACAAGGTTCGTCCACAGGCAGAAGAAGTGAACAAAGTCCTTGTAGAAAAATTCGATGAAGCTTTGGAAAATGCACCTAGACTTTTAAAGAATGCCCTAGATTATATTTATAATGATGGCGAACTCGACTCACAATTTTTAAAAGATTATATGGGAGAAATCAAATGAAACTTACGAAAAGCGAACGAAATTGGGTCTTGTATGATGTGGGTAACTCTGCTTATATCTTACTATTTACTACAATAATTCCAATCATGTTTAATTCCCTAGCAAAGGACCATCTTGAAGATGCGACATATCTTGCCTATTGGGGCTATGCAGTCACAGTAAGCACAATTTTAACAGCATTGGTAGGACCATCTTTTGGTGCTATAGCTGATAAACTTTCACTGAGAAAGAGATTTTTTGTAATATTTATGTTCCTTGGAGCCTTGGGTTGTTTTTTGTTCCCATTTACAAATTCATGGATGGTATTTTTAATCCTTGTTGTCGTTTCAAAATTGGGATTTAACGGCTCACTTGTGTTTTACGATTCCATGCTCATAGATATTACTTCAGAAGATCGAATGGACAATGTGTCCTCTCTTGGATTTGCCTATGGATATATTGGCTCTGTAATTCCATTTATAATTTCAATACTACTTTCTGTAAAACATGAGGCTCTTGGAATATCTATGACCCTTGCTATGAAGCTTGTCTTTACAATAAATGCCCTTTGGTGGATATTATTCACCTTACCTCTATTAAAAGTATATAAACAAAAATATGTAAGAACTGAAGAAGATTTAGAAAAGACGCATCTACTACAAACCTTCCAAAAGATAAAAGGCGACAAAAAAGTATATATGTTTCTATTTTCATTCTTATTCTATATAGATGGAGTCTACACGATAATTTCAATGGCTACAGCATACGGAACTTCCCTCGGACTTAGTTCAAACGGGCTTATCCTTGCACTTCTTGTTACACAACTAGTTGCATTTCCATGCGCCATCTACTTTGGCAAGATTTCGAAGAAATATGAAACAGGCCTTTTAATAAAAATATGTATCTTTGCCTACCTATTGATTGCGATTTATGCAATATTCTTAAGTAATATTGTGCAGTTCTGGATCTTGGCAGTAAGTGTAGGTATGTTCCAAGGAGCTATCCAAGCTCTATCTCGTTCCTACTATGCAAAGATAATTCCAAAGGAAAACTCTGGAGAGTATTTTGGAATCTACGATGTGTTTGGAAAAGGAGCTGCAATAATAGGCACGCTAACTGTTTCACTCGTAACTCAACTTACTGGCAACCAACACGTTTCAATCTCAACTCTATCAATTATGTTTTTAATTGGAATAATATTATTCTTTAAAACAGATAAATTAAAAGGCAATAATGAAATATAATAATAATTTAAATAACAAAAAAGTATAAAAGGGACCTATCGTGGTCCCTTTTATGTATCTGGAAAGAAAAAAGATGATTGGGTTTATTACTAAACCCAAATTTATTCTATCATCTTAAAAAATAGTTTTCAAGACTTATTGAAATTTTTAGGCTAAAATTAGTTTATTTTTCTTAAAACCTTTGAAAATATTGAATTTTAGTATTTTTCCATGTGGATTTTAGATTTAATATCTATCTCCTCTCTTCTTCTTACTCTTTCATCACCAGTTCCAATTGGAATAATAGTTAGCACCTTGTGATCCTTTGGCACTCCAAACTCTTCTTTGAAGAATTCTTGGTAGTCTCTTCCATCTTGAGTTTCCCCTTCTCTCACATTTACCCAACAGGTTGAAAGACCTTTATCCACTGCGCAAAGTCCAATATATGAAGAAACTATTGCACATTCTTCCACCCAATTTCTAACTGTATCTGCATTTGTCATAACAAGTATACACATTGGAGCGTCCTTTAGATATTGAGTTCCAAACATTTCCATATCGGCTAATTTTTTTAAATTTTCTTTTTCAGTCACCACTAAAAACTCAACAGGACGAGAAGATGCATAGGATGGTCCTAATACTGAAAGAGAAAGTATCTCTTCAATAGTTTCCATACTAGGAACTTCTGGTTTATATTTTCTAATACTTCTTCTTGATTTTATAATTTCTTCTATCATATTTCCTCCTTATAATTTCTCTTTATACCTATAATATACCCAAACAAATATATTACTTTAATTTATAAGACTAAAAAAATAATTCCATTTAATCAATACTTAAATGCTATAGCATATTTTTAAATTAAGGTGATATTTTATTTATCCATTATAAAAAATACTTGTTAAAAAATTAAAAATGCTATAGAATTGAAATAGAAAAGCTTTTCAAACTTGTATTTTGCTAAGTTTGTTTAAAGCACTACTATTAACATGTGAGGTGATAAATTGCAAGATTTAAGACCAAAAGGCAATAGAATAAAAATTATTACTGGTCATTTTGGTTCTGGTAAAACTGAATTTTCTATCAACTACTGTCTATTTTTAAAAAAATATTACGAAAAAGTGGCAGCTATAGATTTAGACATAATCAACATGTATTTTAGAATTAGAGAGAAGACTGAGTTCCTAGAAAAAAATGGCGTAGAAGTCTACGGATCAATTATGAAGAAGATGCAGGCGTTAGACATACCTGCTGTAGATCCACAGATTTTAATGCCTCTTGAAAGAGAAGATTATCAGGTCGTAATGGATATTGGAGGAAACCCAAAAGGCTCCTTATCCCTAGGTAGGTACAGAGAGCTTCTACATAGGTCAGGCTACGATAACTACTTCGTTATAAATAGACATAGACCTGAGACTTCAGAAGTTTCAGATATCATTGCATTTATAAAAAGTACAGAAGCTCATTCTCAAACGAGAATAAATGGACTAATAAATACGACTCATATGCTAAAAGACACTACCGCAGAAGATGTAATCTACGGTCAAGAAATAGTCGAAGAAGTTTCAAAACTTTTAAATATTCCAGTTATCTACACAGCTTGCTTAAGACCTGTTGCAGAACAATTGGAAAAAGAAAATTCGATTAAAAATGAAATTTTTCCAATAGATCTTTACTTTAGAGACGATTGGATGATTTGAGGAGGAAAAAATGGCAAAAGGTAGAGTAGAATTCAATGAATCAAGATGCAAAGGCTGTGGTCTTTGCGTAATTGCGTGCCCAAAAAACGTAATAGAAATTGATCCACACAAGATTAATGGTAAGGGTTATAGCCCTGCAACAGCTGCAAGACCAGAGGACTGTATTGCTTGTCAAAACTGCGCAATAACTTGTCCTGATTCAGTTATTTCAGTAATTAAAATAGGATAGGAATGGTGATAAAATGACAAAGGTATTAATGAAAGGTAATGAAGCTGTAGGCGCAGCAGCTATTAAGGCTGGTTGCAAATACTTCTTTGGATATCCAATAACACCACAATCAGAAGTTCCAGAGTACTTATCAAGAGAACTTCCAAAAATTGGAGGTTGTTTCTTACAAGCAGAATCAGAAGTTGCTGCTATAAACATGCTTTACGGAGCATCAGGAGCAGGTGCAAGAGTTATGACTTCATCTTCATCTCCTGGAATCGCACTTAAACAAGAAGGAATTTCTTACATGTGTGGAGCTGAACTTCCAGCACTTATCGTAAATATGATGAGAGGTGGTCCAGGACTTGGATCTATCCAACCATCACAAACAGACTATTTCCAATCTACTAGAGGTGGAGGAAATGGTGACTACAGAACTATAGTACTTAGCCCTTCTACTGTTCAAGAAATGGTAGATTTAGTTATGCTTGGATTTGACCTAGCTGACAAGTACAGAAACCCAGTAGTTTTAATGGGTGACGGTGTAATAGGACAAATGATGGAACCTGTTGAATTCAAAGAAAGAACAGAAGAAATCCCAGCAAAACCATGGGCTGCAACTGGTAGAGGAACTAGAACTGAAAACAATATTATTAACTCTATATATCTATCTGCAGACGAACTAGAAGTACACAACCATCATCTAATTGAAAAATATAAAGCTATCGAAGAAAACGAAACAAGAGTAGAAGAAATCGGTCTTGAAGAAGGCGTAGAACTTGTAATTTCTGCTTACGGTACTTCTGCTAGAATTTGTAAATCTGCAATGGGAATCCTAGAAAAGAAAGGCTACAAAGTTGGAATGATTAGACCAATAACTTGCTGGCCATATCCATACAGCTCATTTGAAAAGATTCCAGAATCTTGTAAAGATATTCTAGTTGTAGAAATGAACCACGGACAAATGACTGACGATGTTAAGATAGCTACAAAAGGACGTCAAAACATCCACTTCTTCTGTAGATTAGGTGGAAATATTCCAACAGCTGAAGAAGTAGCAGAAGCTGCACTTAAAGTATTGGAGGCTAAATAAATGAAGAAACCAGTATTAAAAGAAAACGAAACTTGTCTATACACATATTCAGAAGGCTTAACTGACGAAGTATTCCACTACTGCCCTGGATGTACTCATGGTATCATCCACAAATTAGTAGCAGAATGCTTAGTAGAAATGGACCTTCAAGATAAAGCTATAGGCGTATGCCCTGTAGGTTGTTCTGTACTTGCATACAAGTACTTCAACTGCGATATGTACGAAGCTGCTCACGGTAGAGCTCCAGCAGTAGCAACAGGCGCAAAGAGAGTTCATCCAGATAAATTTGTGTTCACTTACCAAGGTGATGGAGACTTAGCTTCTATCGGTACAGCTGAAATAGTACACGCTGCACATAGAGGAGAAAAAATCTCAACTATATTTGTAAACAACGCAATCTACGGTATGACCGGAGGCCAAATGGCACCTACTACCCTAATCGGTCAAGTAACTACCACTTCCCCATACGGACGTGACGAAGACTGGTCAGGTAAACCACTTAGAATTTCAGAAATGCTTGCAACTATTGACGGTGCAAAATTTGTAGAAAGAGTATCTGTTGACACTCCAGCAAATATCAGACGTGCAAAACGTGCAATCAAAGAATGTTTCCAACTACAACTTGATAATAAAGGCTTTGGTATTGTCGAAGTCCTATCTACTTGTCCTACTAACTGGGGACTACCTCCAGTAGAATCACTTCAATGGTTAAGAGACAATATGATTCCATATTATCCACTTGGTAATTTTAGAAGAGGTGAATAAAATGACAAGAAAAATAGTAATGGCAGGATTTGGTGGACAAGGTGTAATGGCAATGGGACAACTTATATCCTATGCCGGCATGCTTGAAGGTAAACACGTATCATGGTATCCATCTTACGGACCAGAAATGCGTGGAGGAGCTGCTAACTGTTCAGTAGTAGTATCTGAAGAACTAGTAGGATCACCTATTATAGCAGTTGCAGACGATGTAATAGTAATGAACGAACCATCTCTTTCAATGTTTGAATCACATGTAAGACCTGGTGGAAATATATTTGTAAACTCATCACTAGTAAAGAAAGAAACTACAAGAACAGATATAAATGTAGTTAAGATTCCAGTAAACGACATAGCAATCGATCTTGGTAATGCAAGAGTTGCAAACATGGTTATGCTTGGTGCATATCTAAAGGTAACTGAACTTGTAAAAGTTGAATCAGTAATCCAAGCATTTACAAAAGTTTACGGAGATAAAAAGAAGAAACTTCTTCCAATAAACGAAAAGGCAATTGAATTCGGCGGCGAAGCTGTTGGCAAAGAATACATGGCATCTGTAGCAGAAAATAAAGTTGAATCTAAGACACCTGAACACTACAAACATCTAAAGGGTGGCGAAGAAGAAATGAAGATCAACTATCTAAACGACATTAGACAAATGGATAAAGAACAAGAAGATAAGATCTTCTCATCTGAACTTAACATCGTTAAACAAGCAATCCTTAACGAAATTGAAAGTATAAACTACTTCAAAATGTCTTCTGAACAACTAGGTGGCGAAGCTAAAGAAGTATTCTTATCACTTGCTCATCAATCAGAAGAACACGTAGATTATCTAAATAAATTAAAATCTAACATAGAAAAGGATGAATCAACTGTAATAGAAAAGATAAAATCTTCATTAGAAGGCAAGACCTTTGAATGGGGCAAGGTTGATCCAGAAAATGCAACCATGGTTCTATCAGTATTCAACCTAGGAATGAACATCAAGAAAGTAAACATCAAATTCTATGAAAAAGCAGCAGCAAGATCAGAAGTACCTGAAGCAAAAGGACTTTATAAAGAACTTGCATATTGGGAAAACTTCCAACTAACTCAAATAGCAAAACAATACGAAGAACTTAAGAGTGAATGGTGGTCTGACCAATCATACGCTCCTTTCTAAAAGAGAAAATAAATATTTAGGGAATGAAGTACTCCCTTTAAACGCGAAAGCTGATGACTTCTACTTAAATGTAGAGCATCAGCTTTTTTGTAATCTAATCTTTTCATTCTTAATATAATAAACTTAATTATTAAATAAATATCTCCAAGTTGGTATTACAACTTTCTCATTACAAAACTCTATAATATCTGCCATTAATTTATCTTACAAAACATATTATAAATACAAGAAAAGAGCAACTAGTAGTTGCTCTAAAAAATCTTTATTTACGCTGTTTTACATCGTTATAATTACTCTTCTATTGAAATTTTTGATGAACCTTGGATGTTTATATTTGTATTGTAGTACTTTGTAAGTGCTTTTATCATATATTCTACATCCATTACTCCTGCTGTTTCATAATTTGAATGCATTGCAAGTTGTGGTAGCCCAATATCTACTGCATGAAGTGATACTTGTGTGTTTGAAAGATTGCCTAGAGTTGACCCACCTTGCATATTGCTTCTGTTTGCAAAGTGTTGGACTGGCACTTCTGCAATTGCACAAATCTTTTTAAATACAGCTTGTGAAAAAGCATCTGAAGTGTATTTTTGGTTTGCTGCTTCTTTTATTACGATTCCTTTGTTCATGAATGCTTTATTTCCATCATCGGTTAGTTCTGGATGGTTTGGATGAACTGCATGTGCATTATCCGCACTTACTAAGAAAGATTTTGCAACTGCCTTTAGGTAGTCTTCTTCAGAGTATCCTAGGGCAGAGTTAATCCTTCTAAGTGTATCTTTTAAAAATGTACTCATGGCACCTTGTTTTGTGTTTGATCCTACTTCTTCGTTGTCAAAACATGCATATACATTTACTGCTACATCGTTTGATGCTGCTGTAAATGCTTTTAATGATGTAAAAGCACATTCCAAGTCATCAAGCTTTGGTGATGACACAAATTCATCTTTATAGCCCCAAACTTTTCCTTCTTGTCTATTTACAAGGAATAAGTCCTTTGAAATAATTTGGCTTTCTTTAACTCCAAGTTCTTCAGCGATCATTTTGTTGTAGTCGCCTTTTTTCATTGCTCCTGCTGTAAAAAGCGGAAGTAAATCAACTTGTCTATTGAATTTATAGCCGCTATTTACTTCTCTATTCATGTGGATTGCAACATCCGGAATAATTAAAATATCTTTGTCAATATATAGAAGTTTTGAAACTATTTCATTATTTTCTTCTACTAATACTCTTCCAGCTAATGTAAGAGGTTTATCAAGCCATGTCCAGTCGATTGGACCTCCATATACTTCCACATTTAGTTTTATATAGTCTCCAGGTCCTTCAAGTTCTGCTACACTTTTAACTTTGAATGTTGGTGAATCAGAATGTGAAGCCACTAGTTGATAATGGTAGTCTGAAATATTTTTTCCTACTTTGAAAGCTAAGATACTTGAATCATTTCTAGTTGTGTAATAGTTTTTACCTTTTTCAAGATTCCAGCTTTCTCCTTCTTTTAATTCTACAAAATTTTCTCTATCAAGATATGATTTTACAGTATCTACTGTATGAAACATACTTGAGCTTTTTCTAATAAATTCTAATAATTCCTTTGAAGTTTCTATATTGTTCATGTTCCCTCCTTTTTGGAATTTAGCTTAGTCTTTTGTCTTCCTTTGCTCTAATTATTGGTAATATTACTCCAAGTCCAAGAAGAACAACTGGTGTACAGATGTTAAGCACAAGTTGGAATGGATCGTCTGAGATGATTCCTAGAGCACAACAGAATGCTGTAACTATGAAACACCAGATACCGAAGAACAATGCGGCTCCATTGTTTTTCATAAACTTAAATTCTCTATCAAACTTATCATTTTTCTTTCTAAGGGCAATATATGCCAAGAATACCCATAAATAACGAAGTGGCATCGTAACTGAGTTTAATTTAGTTAACTGCCTTAATACTGTCGCTGCTCCTGGTACCAAGATTTGTGCAAGGATAATTGATCCAGAAAGCACAACTACAAGTTTGATACCATTGATATATGCACCATACTTGTTTTTCTTTAAAAGCTTTCTTGGAATAAACTGGTTGGTTCTTTCATCATCAAGTAACATTCTAAGTGGAGCGTCTATACTTACGACAAGTACTGCGAATTGTCCAATAAGATTACATAGCGCATATATTATTAGAAGTAGATTGCCAACTCCATAGTATTCTCCCAACTTTTGGAATGCCCAATAAGCACCATTAGCTGCGTAAGAGTCAAAGGTTGCTTGGTCAGCGTTTATAATGCTAGGGTCAAACATCATTCCCATTGCAATAGTTCCGAAAATTGCAGAAATAACTACCATTATAGCTGCAAATATCATTGCTTTAGGGAATTCTTTTGCTGGGTTACCATCTACTTTGTTTACATAAGGACTTAGCTTTTCAATTCCTCCTACTGCAAATACAAGTATTGATAAACTTGTGAAATATTTCATATCAAATGTTGGAATTAAATTACTTAAAGACCAATCCAGCTTTAGGTATCCGCCGTTAGGGTTAAGAGTTGGCGCTGCTAGCATAAGAAGTATATATAAAATACCCATTACAAACATACTAGAGCCAGCAATAGCAGCTAAATTTTTAAGGGGGTTAAGCCCTCTACTTGCTACCCAACAGAAAAATAAAAATACGCAAAGTGTGGCAAGCTGAATATAAATTGTTGGTATTGAGTCATATGCTTCTGCGCTTTGGAAGAACATCCAACCCATTGCCTTTAATCCACCTGAACCCTTAGAGGCTATATAAGTAATATGTACAGCCCAATATGTCCAACCTGCATAGTATGCGATCTTGTCTGTGGTAGTTTCTCTCATCCATGAAGTAACTCCTCCACCTTCATTTTTAAAAGCAGAACCAAGTTCACCAACCATAAGTGCGTATGGTATAAAATAAAATGCGAACATTAGGATCCATGAAAATATTACTTGAATACCGTTAAAGAATACGAAACCATTTACAACATTTCCAAATCCCCATAAAGTAGAAAATACCATGAAACATAGTATTTGCCACCTAATTTTCTTTTGTGAATCTTGCATCTTGTGCATCCTCCTAAATTTATTTTGTTAATTTTATTTTATCTAAAATATGATTTAATGTCTATGAGTTTTGTAAAAAAATGAAAATGTTTTGATAATTTTTTTTATTTATATTTAGTTGATCTCTTGAATAAAAAAAGATTTATATAATTTGAAATTATGATTATTTAGCTATATAACTAATATTTGCCATCACCACATATTCAAAGTCTAAAAATTTTTAAAAATAAAAAAATGGATGCAGCCTTTCGAGAAAAGGTTGTCATCCATTTAAAGCTATATTTAGATAAACTAATTTGAATTTTAAATAGCTATTTTTTTAAATCCATGACCTTGTATTTCTGTAGTTTCTGTAACGGCCATAAAGGCATTTGGATCTATAAGTTTTACATAATTTTTTATTTTTACAAGTTCCATTGGAGTGCAGATGCAGTAGATGATTTTAAGTTTTTTAAATTGATAAGCTCCTTCTCCATCGATAAGTGTAACTCCTCTTACGAGTTTCGCTTGAATCATCTCTGTAACTTCGTCCCATTTCGAACTTATTATAAGTACTTGTTTCTGTTTACCTACTCCTAGGTGAATCTTGTCTACCAATGTGTATCCTATTATAAATGCGATTAGAGTATATAGTGCTTTGTCGATTGAGAATACAAATGCAGATATAGCTATTACTATTCCGTTAAGTGCAAGTAGTCCTGATCCTATGTTTACATTCCAGTACTTCTTTGCTATCGCTCCTAATATGTCAAATCCTCCTGTTGAGGTTCCATATCTAAATGTGATTCCATTTCCTATTCCTGAGAAGATTCCTCCAAAGATACTTGCTAGGATTAAATCGTGGGTTACTGCAAATCCTTCTGGAAGTATAGCTGTCCAAAGTGCTATATATCCAGAGGTAAATACTGTGGATAGAATGGTAAAGAATATAAATTCTTTTGATAGTAAGAACACCCCGACTATTAATAGTGGAAGATTCAGTGCAAATACCAATATTGAAAGTGGTATCCCTGTTGCGTGTTCAAGTAGGATACTCATACCGTTGACTCCAGCTGCTATCATCTGGTTCGGTCTGATAAACATAACTATGGATACAGTTATGAAAAAACATCCTATTAATACCGCCATAAACTTTTCAAAAAATGTTTGTTTAAAAATTAATTTTTCAATCGATTTAAAATTTATATGTTTGTCCATGCTAACCTCTTGTTATCTCATTCTCCATTGCAAATTTTAGATTGTTTGACAGTGAAGCAATCTCTATACCTTCTTTTACAAATCTCTTAACTATTTCTTTTCTAAGCCTTGAAACTGTTTCAAAGTTAAGATCTACATTGGCTGTCCATATTGTCACTCTAAGATTAACTCCATATTGAGACAGTTCATTTATAAATACTGTGGTGAAGTGGCTTCCCACCCTCTCGTTTATAGGTCTTATATCCAGTACATTTTCATCGCTTTCTACGCACTCAACTATGATGTCCATTGCCTTATCTATATCTGCTGTGTATGCGATGGTTATATCTAAAAATCCACCTGCTACTGGATCTATTATGTGAGAATTTTCCAAGACTTCTCTATTCATAACAGAGTTTGGTACGATGAGTCTTGAGTTTGTAAATGTCCTTATAGTTGTATGTCTTAAAGAGATATCTTCTATATAACCAACTATACTCATATTTACAAAATTGATTCTATCTCCTACTTCAAATGGTCTGAAGACCGATATCATAAGTCCTGCTATCAAATCTTCCAAGCTCTTTTGAAATGCAAATGCAAGCACCGCCACTATTAGAGACGAACTCATAAGTATTGAGCCTGCCATGCTTTGGAATGTCTGTGAAAGATTACCAATCTTAAAGACCATAACAAGGATTATAAACCCTTTTATTAATGTGTTTAAAAAGTTATAGCCAATTTTTCCTGTTTTTCTAAATTTTTTAAATAGATAATCGGTTATTTTTATAGCGATTATTCCTATTATTAAGGTCGCTGCTATTACTACAAGCGCCTTCATGGTAGGATTCATCTTAGATGAAATTGGCTCTGCCGCTTTCTCTATTGGCTCTATTATCTTGTCTATTTTATCATTCATTTTTTCACCAACTTATAAAAATTGTACATCGTTATCTTTAAACTTTCAATATATCCACATCACCATGTTATTAAGAAAATAGGATTACTTGCTAAATTTCGCAATGATTTCTTCTAGGGATAGGTCTTCTTGTTCTCCGGTATCCATATTTTTAAGCCCATAGACATTGGATTTTATTTCGTTTTCTCCAATTACAAGGGCGTACTTTATATCCAATGCGTCTGCATATTTGAATTTCTTACCCATCTTGCCAGATTCAGCATAGATCGTTGCACTTATGCCTTCTTTTTGAAGTCTGGATAGGATTTCTATGGATTCTACCACTGTTTCTTCCATAGGAATTATTATTATGTCTGATACTTCGCTCTTAGTTTCTTTTATAAGACCAAGCTCTTGCATCTTTGAAAATAGTCTTGTAAGACCTATTGACATTCCAACTCCTGGCATTAAATTTGTGGTGTAGTATCCTGCCAAGTTGTCATATCTTCCACCTGAGGATACTGATCCAAGTTCTCTGTGGTCGTCAAGGAATGTTTCATAGACTGTACCTGTGTAATAATCAAGACCTCTTGCTATCTTTAAATTGATCTTAAAGTAGTCGTCTTCTACTCCATAGGCTCTCATATATTTAACGACTGTTTCTAATTCTTCTACTCCTTGGATGAAGTCTTCGTTATCGCAGTATAAGTTTTTAAGTGCTTCTATGATTTCTTCCTTTGTGCCGTCTATTTCTATAAATGAGATTAGTTTATCTATGTTTTCTGCACTCATTCCGACCTTAGCAAGCTCTTCTTTTACATTGTCCACTCCGATTTTGTCGATCTTATCGATTATTCTCATCACTTCTTCTGTAGATTTAACTTCCAAGCTTTTGAAGAATCCATTTAGAATCTTTCTGTTGTTGATGTTAATTGTAAATTTGCCGAAGTTAAATTCTCTAAAGATTGAGTAGATAACTGCTGGACATTCTGCATCATTTACAAGAGATATCTTTCCATTACCGATTATATCAATATCGCATTGGTAAAACTCTCTATATCTTCCCTTTTGAGCTCTTTCTCCTCTGTAGACCTTGCCTATTTGGTACCTCTTAAATGGGAAGTTTAAATCGGAAAAATGTTCCACTGTATATCTTGCTAGTGGCACTGTAAGGTCGAATCTCATTGCTATGTCTGTGGTTCCCTTGGTGAACGCGTAGACTTGTTTTTCAGTTTCTCCTCCACCTTTTGCAAGAAGAACCTCAGCCTTTTCTAAAACTGGTGTATCTATTGGCAAAAATCCATATTTTTCAAAATTCGTTTTAATTATATCTACTAATCGATTAAATACTACTTGGTCCTTTGGTAAAAGTTCCATAAATCCAGGTAGCGTTGATGGTTTTATAATAGTCATCGTTCCTCCTTATATAGTTAACTTTCCTACATTGTAAAGATATGAAGATATTCTTTCTAGTGAAGTTAGATATTTGTCGAATAAAAGTCCACTTTCCGGATCACATTCTCCATTTTTCATTCTATCTATATGAGTGTTTCTATAGCTTGTAACGAAACCGTCCACTCTGTTTGAGAAGAATCTAAGCCTATTAATTCTTTCTGCATAGGATACATCTTCTGAAATAGTATTAAACATAGTGTTTATTGAGTTTTGGATGGATTCCATTTCCTTTACAGCTTTCTCTGTATACGTTAGATGTCCTTCGTCAGATGCCTTCGCTATATCTGCAGAGGATTTAATATGGTCACCAATTCTTTCAATGTCTCTTACGATTCTCATATATCCTGTGAAATTACCTGCCATGTTCTCATCCATTTGAAGAGATAGACAGTCGATTATGTGCTTTGTTATCTGTGAATTTAAGAAGTTTAATATGTCTTCGTTGTGGAAGATTTGGTCATATTTTTTATGATCAAAGTTTATCAAAAGTTCCATTGACAATTTAAAATTCTCTCTCGCAATATTTAGCATCCTGTTGGTTTCTGCTCTTACATCAGTGATCTCTACAGATGCATCTGTAACTCCTCTTCTAGGATTGATATATTGAAGTGCCATTTCTTCTTGTTCTTTATCAGATCCACTTATTACCATCGTTGCAAGTTTCGCAAGATATTTTGAGAATGGAAGAAGTATTAGTGTTGCCATAATGTTAAAGAATGTGTGCATATTAGCTATTTGAGCAGCAGGCACATTCCTTGATATGCTTTCAATAAATGAATCGATAGGAACTACAAATGATATTAAGACAAATATAAGCGTTCCTATAAAGTTAAATAGTACGTGGACAGCTGCGGTTCTCTGAGCGTTTTTAGATGTCCCAATTGCAGATAAAACTGATGTAATACAGGTTCCAATATTAAATCCACAAATGATATACATTGATCCTGTAAGTCCTATTAGTCCTTCGTTTGCTATTGCTTGCAAGATACCAAGGCTGGCTGCAGATGACTGGATAAGTCCAGTTACAAGTGTACCAACAAGGATTCCTATAAATGGGTTTGACATTGTAACCATAAGTTGTCTAAAGCCTTCGTACTCTCTAAGAGGTGCCATAGCATTACTCATAAGTTCCATCCCCATAAAAAGAAATCCTAAGCCTAGGATTACCTGTCCCAAATATCTAACAGAATTTTTGCTTGAAAATCTATTTAAAATAAAACCTATGAATGCAAATATTGGAGCAACGGCAGTTATATTTAACGCAACCAGTTGTCCAGTTATAGTGGTACCGATATTGGCACCCATTATAACTCCTACAGCTTGTTCCAGTGTCATAAGACCTGCATTTACAAATCCAACCACCATTACAGTAGTACCAGAAGACGATTGTATAGCCGCAGTTACGACGATACCTACAAGTAGTCCTCTAAATATGGACTTGGTCATTCCTTCTATTATTTTGTGAAGCCTATCTCCTGCTACAAGCTCAAGCCCACTGCTCATCAAATCCATTCCGTATAGAAAGCAGGCAAGCCCTCCTAAAAGGGCGAAAAAATGAGTAATATCCATTTATTCCTCCATTATAAATTTATAAATTGTTTATAAGTTCCTTAACATCTTTTTTATCTATCTTAAATTTTGTCGTAGCCACATCGTAGACAGCCTCATCGCCAAAATCCTTTTTAATTTTCTTTAGATATTCTACATCTTCGTCGCTTAAATTATGGGTAAGTATCCCATCCATAATATTTTTTGCGCACCTGATGTCAATGTCGTACTTATCCATCAAAAATTTAATTCCATTTACAGGACCTAGATCTCTATTTATTCTCTTTAAATATTCTAGATCCTCATCCGACACAGCATTAAGAGCGTCTTCACATTTTTTAAAATTTTTTTCATCTTTCAAATTACCTTCTACAACCATATGTCTTCTAAATAGAATAAGAAGCATCACCACAGAAAGTGAGACGGTTATAAAGAGTAAAGTTAAAATAAAAGTAGTCATTTAATCTCCTCTATCTTGTAAAAATTACCTCACTGTGATACTGTAAATATCTAAGGAGGACCTATGTCAACAAGAGTAAATTTTTATGATCTATTAATAGAACTTTCAGAATATACAGTTCGTGCATCCGATATGCTTAAAAGAAGTCTAGTTGAATTTCAGTACGAAAATATAAAGTATCTCGTAGTGGAAATTCACGAAATTGAAAATGATGCAGACAAAGTCTACCACAAAATTCAAAGAGAAGTTGAAAAACAATATATACTTCCGCTTAATAAGGAAGATATCCTTCAACTTGGTCATACTATCGATTCTGTAATAGACACAATAGAAGACATACTAATGGCAATCTATATGTACGACATCAAGGAGATAACACCATCTATCTATTCTTTTGTAGATATAATAGTCGATGCTTCAAACAGTATAGTTCTATTGGTAAACAGTCTAAAGACCGCAAAAAAATATTCAGACATAGAAGATTTAATTAAACATATAAGAAATCTCGAAGACAGAGCTGACAAAGTGTATATCGAGTCAACTCAAAATATATTTTTAAAACTTGATCCTAAAAATATTTTGAAAAACAATAAGCTTAGTCTAAAACTTGAGTCCTGTGTAGATACATGTCAACATGTAGCAGATACAGTTGCCAATATATTTCTTAAAAATGTTTAAATTTAAAGCAATATCTCAATGTTTATTATATAATATAAATTAGCGTTAGACAATTTATTTTGAGGTGACAATGAAAGCAATAGAAAGATTACTAGATAAGTATAAAAATAACCCTATTCTAGTTTTTTTTGATAAATTATTATTTAGAATAGGGGAAAAAAATCTGCCAGCCATGGCAGGATCTTTAACTTTCTTTTCAATTCTTTCAATATTTCCATTTATCATCGCATTTTTAAATATTATTTCATTTGTGGAGATTTTTAACCAAAGTGAAATAGTTAATTTGATAAAAGTACTACCAGAAGAAATATATTCTATAATAGAAAGTTTTATTACCCAGCTAAACAGAGCTTCCAGTACGGGACTACTTTCTATATCGTTAATACTGGGTATTTTTTCTGCATCAAGCGGAGTTAAACAGCTACTTTTAAATATTAACAAAGCCTATGGAATAAAAGACGATCGAGGTTATTTTTTTAAAAGACTTATTTCTGCAATATTTACACTTCTACTGATGGTTATGTTAATACTAATATCAGTTACCTCTATTGTAGGAGAAATGGTAATAACGAAGACTCTTGACTTTTTCAAAGTAGATGCATCTAATTTTTATAATGTGCTTAGAGCTATGAGAAATCTAATTCCAATAGCTTACATGTTAATTATATATATCGTAATGTATTATTTTACACTTAACAAAAAAATTAGAAGGAATTTGAAAGTCTTAGAAGTTGTTCCAGGCGCAATATTTACAACCATAGGGCAAAATCTTTTCAGTGCCTTGTTTGGCGTATATTTGCAAAATTTTGCCAAGTATTCGGTGACGTATGGATCCCTCGGTTCCATATTTGCGTTCTTAACCTGGAGCTACTTTATGAGTTATACAATGCTAATTGGTGCGGAGATCAACGGAATTTTATATTCGATGAAGTATTTTAAAACTCAGAATCTGCATCCCAGATATGAATCAGTGCTTTATAAAAACTCGAACTAGTGAGGAGACAAGATGAATAACGATTTGGAAAAAATAAAAATTAAAGATAGACAATTGGAAAGAAAGAGAAGAGCAATTAGAAAAAAGAAGAAAGCAAGGAGAAGATTCTACTTTGTAGTTGCCCTTATAGTATTTTTGATCTTTAGTACAGCTATTAGAAAAAAACAATCAAGATCTACTAAAAAATTAGAGAGCAACTCAGATTATGTAGCAACTCTACTAAAGATAAATATGCGAGAAAATCAGGATAATCCGGTGAATTTCAACATCAAAAAAGATGATGTAAAGGGACTTAGCTATATTGCAGAAGTGAGAGCTTCTAGAATTAAAAAGAAGATCGTTCCTGGTGAAAATCATATTACTGCAGTTTCTAAGTATGCCTACGACACCAAGTGGGTAAGAGATATAACCACTGGTAAAATTCCTTATGAAGGAAGTAAAAAGCTTGTGTTCTTAACCTTTGATGATGGACCTAATACAACTATCACACCACAAATTTTAAAAACACTAAAAGACAATGGTGCAAGAGCAACATTCTTCGTTGTAGGAAGAGCTATAAATGACAAGTCAAGCAGTGTCTTAAAAGAAACTCTAGTGGACGGCAACGCAATAGCCATGCACTCATACACCCATGACTATCAACTGCTCTATCCAGGAAGAACTGCCGACTCAGCGCAAATTATAAAAGAGGCAAATCTTTTAAATACAAAGCTTAAAAAGTATCTCGGCGATGATTTCCATTCAAGCGTGTGGAGGTACCCTGGTGGCCATATGTCTTGGGATAATACAGGATCTTCCGACAGTGCCCTAGAAGGTATGGATGTAGTTTGGATCGATTGGAACTGCCTTTCAGGAGATGCAGAGCCTAAATCTGTTAGACCAACTACAGCAGAAGGTATGGTAAACTACTTGGACAAGTCCCTTCATCAAAATGAAGAGACTAGACTTGCAGTGGTTTTAATGCACGATGCTATGAACAAGCAACACACCGCAGATGCTCTACCAAGCATAATAAGTTATTTTAAAGAAAGAGGCTACGAGTTTGCCCTTCTTAAGTAAAGAAAAAATATTCCCTCGGTTTAAACGGGGGATTTTTTACATACAAATATCTGTTAGAGATCTACTTTTCCCCCAACAGATATTTTAAATCTATTTTATATTGCAAAAACAAAAGAGAGGTCGCCCTCTCTTTTTTTGTAAATTTTTAATTTTTTGCTTTTTCATACTGCATCTTAGCAAGAAATGGTGATGCAAATGCAGATATTACTACTCCCATGGTAACTATTGCGGTTGCTCTAGTTCCATAGATTGCTATTTCAGGATTGGTTTCTGCAAGTATTAGTGGAACGCTGGCAGAAAGTCCTGCGATAGTAGATATTCCAAAGGTGGCTATTCCTGACCTCTTCATAATCTTCTTTTCCACAAATAGAAGTGGTAGAGCTGTTAAGACATAGTACAAACACGTCATGACTACTCCTGAAAATCCTGCTTTAAAAGCATCGAGTAGGTTTATCTTAGCTCCTACGCACCAGCCAAGCATAAATATTACAAATGGCATCCCAGTTACCAAGAACTTACCAAACTCATGGTCTACGTTCCCAATTATAATTCCTAGAACTAATGGAACTACCATTGACAGTATCGGCATTAAATCTATTTCTGTAGGTTGGGTAAGTCCAAATATAAATAATGCTACTACTGGAGTTGCAAACAGCGACACGAGACCAAAGGCTGATACGTCCACTTCATCTCCAAAATCTTCCATTATTGCTAAAAATAATGACGGATTTATAGATGTAAGTGTGGCAATAAACGCCACCAAACTTATCCCTAAGAATCCTTCTAAGCCAAAGACTTTGAAAAATATCATTCCTAATCCAGCACATAGAGCCGTTCTAAATACCAATAGGAAGAAGTATCTTTGGAATACGTGCTTAATGGTGGATAGTTTTAAAAGACATCCTGAAATAAATATTGCTGCTCCAAGAATAAAGTTAAGCCCACTTCCTGCGAAGAACGCTTCTGTCACTCCACCTATATGAAATAAGGTTGGATAGATTGTGTTTATTAGAGCAGATATTATCATAGGTATTAAAAGTGTCCCTCCTGGGATCTTTTTCATAAGCTTCATAGTCTGCTCCTTAATCTTCTAAATACTTAAGAGCTGCTGCCCCCATGGACATTGCGGCTATCATCATAGATTCTTCTCTGATATCGAACTTTGGATGATGATGAGGATACGCTTCTCCTTCTGGCTTAGCTCCAATATAGAAGAAACAGCAAGGAACTTTTTCAGTGTAGTAGGAGAAATCTTCTGATGGTGATTGTGGTCCACAATCCTCTACTCCAACTACTCCAGGAATATTCGCTTCTTTTACAGCTTCTACAACTAGGTCCGTCATCTCTTCATCGTTTATCAAAACTGGATAATCGTTCTTGTAATCCAAATCTATCTTACAGCTATACATAGTTTCTAAGCCTTTGCACATTGCGCGGACTTCTCTTTCGATCATTTCCCTTGCTGAGTTGGACATACATCTCACGTCCCCTTCAAGGGTTACTGAATCTTTTATAATATTGAACTGTCCCTTTCCATCAAATGATCCTATGGTTATAACTCCACTTTCCATCGGATTCATTCTCCTAGAAATGATGGTTTGTAGGTTTACTACCAATTGGCTGGCAATAACTATTGAGTCATTTGCTTCGTGAGGTGAAGATCCGTGGCCGCCTTTGCCCATTACTTTTGCGATAAATTTTGCCCTTGCCTGTTGAGTAGGTCCCTTGTGGTAGTAGACCTTTCCAAAATCCATTTGACTCATAACGTGGCAACCGAGTACATTGTCGACACCATCCAAAACTCCAGCTTCAATCATTCCTTTTGCTCCTCCAGGTGGAACTTCTTCCGCTGGTTGGTGAATGATTACAATTCTTCCTTTAAATTCATCCTTCATTTCAATAAGAGCATCTGCTAAATTAAGAAGGTATGCTGTGTGGGCATCGTGACCACAGGCGTGCATAACACCTTTATTCTTAGATGAATATGGAAGTCCAGTGTCCTCCTCTATTGGAAGAGCATCAAAATCTGCACGAAGGGCTATGGTTTTTCCAGGTTTTCCTGAGTCTATAGTAACTCTAAGTCCACAGCTACCCATGTTCTTCTCAACATTTACATCCTTGCCTTCATAAAATTTCTCAATAAACTTACTGGTTTCAGTTTCTTCGAAAGATAATTCCGGATGCATGTGAAGCCATCTTCTATCTTCTATCATCTTTTCTCTTTTCTCTTCTAAAAGAGAAAATAATCTTTTCGTATTCATAGTCCCTCCTTAATAATTTTACTAACCTAATTATATTATAACATTAAAGGACTATATTTTTTTTATTATAAGTTTTTAAAAATGTTTTAATTCGTCCATAAAAAAAGAGACCTCCATGAAGTCTCTTTTAAATATTTATTCTTATTTTGCTTGTTCTAATGCTTTGTTAGCTGCATCCTTGTAGCTTTCAAGTGATGAAGTTGCTCCAGATACTGCTTCTAGTGCATCTACAGATCCTTTTTCTACAAGTTGTTTTGGATATTCAGCAGCTCCTGTTAAAGATTGTTGAGCTTTGTCATACATGTCTTGATCTTTGATTTCTCCGTCAACTTTACCGTAGTCTTCGCCTTTTTCAGTTCCGTCTGCGTTTAAGTTTCTAAGAGTTGCGTCAGTGATCTTTCCACCTTCAACAGTGATGGTAGTTTCCATATATCCGCCGTGTTCGTCTTTTTCAGAAACTCCTGTGTAAGTTCCGTCTTTTAATTCTGCTTGAACTTCAGTTTGTGTTCCAGCGTTTGCTCCTGCATTTTTAGTATTAGTTGTGTTTTTGTTTCCACAAGCTGTAAGTACTAATGTAAATGCTAAAAGTATTGGCAATAATTTTTTCATTTTCATTCCTCCTTATGTTGTTAATAAGATATTACTAGATTATTTTGAAATTTTTATGATAAAAGTGTGAGTATTTATTATTTGAACAATCTTTCAGATTTCTATAAAAGTTTTATTATCATTAAAAAAACTCAACCCCATTGGATTGAGTTTTCTTTGTATATTTTTATTCAGTGATCTTCTTTTCTCTAACTTCTTCTTCCATTTGTGCGATGAAGTCTTCGATTTTTACATCTTTTACTTCTTCTCCAGATCTCTTTCTGATTGAAAGTAGTCCTGATTCTACTTCTTGTTCACCTATTACAAGCATATAGTTTACTTTTCTAAGTTGAGCTTGTCTTATTTTATATCCTACTTTTTCAGCACGAGTATCCATTTCAACTCTAAATCCACTTTCCTTTAGTTTGTTCTTAACTTCTTCTGCATAGTCGTGGAATTTTTCTGATACTGGGATGATTTCAACTTGTACTGGTGCAAGCCATAGTGGGAATTTACCTGCGAAGTGTTCGATTAAGATACCCATAAATCTTTCGATTGATCCTAGAAGTGCTCTGTGAAGCATAACTGGTCTTGCCTTTTCGCCATCTCGGTTAATATAGGAAAGTTCGAAGTTTTCTGGCATTTGGAAGTCAAGTTGAATAGTTCCACATTGCCAAGTTCTTCCTATTGCGTCTTCTAGGTGGAAGTCGATCTTAGGTCCGTAGAATGCTCCGTCGCCTTCGTTTATTGTGTATTTTAGTCCTCTTTCTTCTAGTGCGTCCTTCAAGTTCTTTTCAGCAATATCCCAAGCTTCTATTGTTCCCATGAAGTCTTCTGGTCTAGTTGAAAGTTCGATTTCATACTTAAATCCAAAAGTACTGTATAGAAGTTCTGCAAGGTCTATCATCTTGAATACTTCATCTTTAACTTGTTCTGGTAGACAGTAAACGTGAGCATCGTCTTGAGTAAATGTTCTTACTCTAAATAGTCCGTGAAGTGCTCCTGAAAGTTCGTGTCTGTGAACTTGTCCAAATTCAGATAGTCTTATAGGAAGATCTCTGTATGAGTGAGCATTTTCTTCATAAACTAGTATAGATCCTGGGCAGTTCATAGGTTTAACTGCGTAGTCGTCTCCGTCGATCTTAGTGAAGTACATATTGTCTTTGTAGTGATCCCAGTGGCCTGATCTGTGCCATAGTGCTTCGTTTAAGATGATAGGAGTTTGGATTTCTCCGTAGCCGTTTTCAAGAAGAACATTTCTCCACCAGTTTAGTAGAGTGTTCTTTAAAATCATTCCGTGAGGTAGGAAGAATGGGAATCCAGGTCCTTCTTCTCTCATTGTGAATATATCTAGCTCTCTACCGATCTTTCTGTGGTCACGCTTTTCAGCTTCTTCCATTCTTTCTATATATTCATCAAGTTGTTTCTTCTTTTCAAAAGAAATTCCGTAGATTCTTTGTAGCATCTTGTTGTTTGAGTCACCTCTCCAATAAGCTCCTGCTATTGATAGAAGTTTAAATGCCTTTATAATCTTGACATTTCCAATGTGAGGTCCTCTGCATAGGTCAACGAAGTCGCCCATCTTGTAGATCCCTACATTTTCATCTTCAAGGTCTTCGATAAGTTCAACCTTGTAATCTTGGCCTCTTTCTTTAAAGAATTCTATTGCCTTTTCTCTTGGCATAGTTTCGAAAGTTACATCGTAGCCTTCTTTAACAATCTTTCTCATTTCTTCTTCTATCTTTTCTAAATCTTCTGGAACTATTTTGTGTTCAAGATCGATATCATAGTAGAATCCATTGTCTATTGCAGGTCCTATTGCGAATTTAGTTTCTGACCATAGATTCATAATTGCATGAGCAAGTAGGTGTGCACTTGTGTGCCAGAAAATCTTCTTGCCTTCCTTGTCTTCAAAAGTTAAGATTTTAACTTCTGCATCTTCGTTAATAGGATCGTTGATACCTAAAACTTCGTCATTTACCATTGCTCCAAGAGCATTTCTTGCAAGACCTTCTGAAATAGATTTTGCAACGTCATAAACCTTTACTCCCTTTTCAAATTCTTGGGATGATCCATCTGGAAAACTTATTTTCATTATTTCCTCCTTAAATATAAAAAAAGATCATACATCGAAAGGACGTATGATCGTGGTTCCACCTTGGTTTGCCCTGTTGGGCCTTACATGAATTTAACGCATATCTTACGCTGCATATTACTGCAGAACTCCGGGGTAGTCTTCGCCTCTAGGAATGTGGAGCATTCTCAGCCGGTTTTAGCTCCTCTCTGTAAAATTCTTGTAGAAGTTACTCGTCCCATCTGTCAATATAAATAATCTAGCACTAATTCAAATCTTTGTCAAGCTTATGCTAAATTTTTCTTTCTATTTCTCGACAAATTTATTATACCCATTACCATCATTCCTATAACAGAATTTATAACTATTGATCCGCCTGGTCTAATGTCATAGTAGTAAGAAATAATTATTCCGACCATGGTGTAGAGTACTCCCAAAAGAACTGAAAGTAATACAGTTGTCTTGTAACTTCTGCTTACCATTAGTGTAGTTGCAACAGGAAGTACGATTAGAGAAGCAACTAGTAGCGCACCTACAATCTTGCAAGCAAGGGCTATGGTTATCGCAGTTAGTAGGGTGATGATAGAGTTTATATACCTCACATTTACACCTGCAAGCCTAGCCAAGTTTTCATTTATTGCAATGTCTAAAAGAGCTCCATAGTACCTGATAGAAAGATAAATTACAAGTACGAATACGATTCCTATGAAGATTAAATCTTGTTCTGTAACTGCAGAAATACTTCCAAACAGGTATGATTCAAATGTGTTGCCGCCAGGTGCAAAGTCAGATAGCACCGCTGCAAATCCAAGCCCAGTACTCATGATTACCGCCACAGCCATATCTCCATACTGAGGAAATTTTTTCCTTATTATTTCAATTAAAAATGCTGCTACTATACATATAAATACTGCTCCTATTACAGGATCTAGTCCAAGGATAAGTCCTAGACCAACCCCTGCCAAGGAGGTATGGGAAAGAGCATCTCCAATCATGGAAGTTTTTCTGTTTACCATGACTACTCCGATTAAAGGAATCATGATTGATAGCATTAGTCCTGCTAAAAGCGCCCTTCTCATAAAGTCAAATTCCAACATCTATAAGTGCCCCCTCCCTCATATCTAAAATTCTATCTAAATTTAAGTGATTTTTAATAAATTCGCATTCGTGGCTAACCATTAGAATAGTTATGCCTTTTTCTTTATTTAATTTGCCAATCATTTCCATAAAATTGACCTTGTTTTCCATATCTACTCCAGATGTAGGTTCATCTAAGAGTAATAGTTTAGGATCCTTCACAAGAGCTCTAGCTATCATAACCCTCTGTTTGAGTCCCCCAGAAAGCTCATTAAATGGTGTGTTTTCATACTGCAAGATATCTAAAGCTTCTAGCTTTTTTCTAGTCATCTCCATAAGCTTCTTACTCGGTTTTTTTATAAAACCAAACTCTCTATAAAAGTTTAAGCTCACAAGTTCCTTTACTGTAACTGGAAAACTGATTCCATTGGATCTCTCCACCTGTGGCACGTATCCAACGTCTTTAAAATCTTTTATATTTTTTAAATCTTCCTCGAAAATTTTTACACTTCCCGAATAGCCATTTAATTCCTTTAGCATTATCTTTAGAAGGGTTGATTTACCAGAGCCATTTTCTCCAGTGATAACCGCCACTTCTTTTTCTTTAAGCTTTAAATTTAAATCTTTTAATACATTGGCCATTCCATAGGAAAAAGAAAGATTATCTATTTCTAAAATATTCAATTTCCACCTCATTTCAGAGAATTATATAATTTCTCCAAATTTTCTCTCATTATATCAACGTAGTCCTTACTGTCATCTAAAATATATTCCATCGAAGTCAGATAGTCGGTCTTTCCACCGATTTCACTTGCCAAGGTATCTGCTCCTTTGGTTTCGTTATTGGCTTCGTAGAAAATAGTGTTTATATGTTTTGCATTGCAGAACATAATCGCCTTACGAATAGTCTTAAGGCTTGGCGTTTCTGTAGATACAAGCCCTTGTAGAGGATATTGTATAAGACCAAATTCTCTCGCCAAGTATTCATAGGCATAGTGAGTAACTACAAACTCTTTGTTCTTTAAATCTTTGAACTTGCCCTTGTACTCAACCTCTAAATTGGTTAGATCTTCTATGGCGTCCACCTTGTTCTTGTATAATTTTCTCTTAAGATCTGGATACTTCTTTTCAAGAGCTTCGAAGATTGTATTGTAGTAAGATTTTGCATTTTTTAGACTGAGCCAAGAGTGAGGATCATAAGTCACCCTGTCAAGAGAAGAAGTCGATCCACTTAGATGAACCTCAAGGTCTATCTTTTCACCAGTATTATCCAAAATTTGGTAAGGAAGAATCTTTTCAGAAACCCTATCCGCTATAAACACCCAGTCTCCACCCTCTGGAAGCTTATAGTAAATAGCACCGCTCTCATGACCCATCTCAAGGGAATATACCTTGTCCTCTTCAACATCAATAGTTTCCTTTTGGCGAACGAGCACTCCTTTTTGTTTCATGATCTTCTTGCCCTTCTTGATAAGCTCTTCCTCTTTCATGCCATTCTTCTTTAAAAAAGCAACCCTCATCAAATCTTCGTGGGTATGACCGAACTCAATCTCATACTTCATCTTAGGATCCGAATTAAACTCCGCCATGTAGGCAAAGTCTCCTATGGCAGCCTGACCCTTGTAAGTAATAAGTTCTATATTTTCAGAAAGAGTTACAATTTCCAAGTCAGGAAATGTCTTCTTAACCTGTGGCAAGAACTTCTCCATGTTCGCACCATTGACAAAGAAAATATCAGCCTTTTTAAGCTCCTTCAAATCCTTTGGAGTCGGCTCCCACATATGCGGATCCTTGTCAATCGGCATAAAATATCTAACATCTAAAGCATCTTTAGCAATATTTCTTGTCATTGTGTATATAGGATAAAAAGAGGTATAAACAATAGGTTTCCCTCCTTGTTCTACCTCTTTTCTTTCACATCCAACTAATAAAATGACAAATAAAAAGACTAAAGATAAAACTTTTCTTTTTATTTTCATGTTGTCTCCTATTATTCAGCTATTTCGTCTGCAATTTGTTCTAAGGTTGAGTTAGGTTTTACATAAGTAGGATACCAATTATCCATACCAAGTAATTCATTTTCATCGCTACCATATCTCATATGGAAGTGAATTAATTCTTCTTCACCGTGAACAGGCATCATAAGTAGAATAGGGAATTTTGAATCTGGGTTCTTAGATTTGAAAACAAACCATTCTAGATCGTAGTTGCCGTGTTTAACCTTATGTTCGTTGATAAGTTCGTACTCAGAAGTTTCAATAGCCTTTCCGTCTTTATCTTCGAAATTGTCAAGGAAAGTAACATTGTCACCTTCTATCTTGATACCTAAGAAGTCAGAATGTCTTCTTTCTTTGTAAGCAGCCTTGGCTTCTTCAGCAGACTTGCCATCTTTCTTTCCAAGAGCTTCATAAGCACCTTGTACTTCTTCAGCATCTAGGTAACCTTCGATACTATTCCAAGTACCTTCCCAATCAGCAAGAGTTACGCTGTCTTGAGATTCTTCTTCAGAACCTTGGTTCTTGTTATCATCACTTTCTACATTAGTTTTATTATTTTTTACATCAGCAGTTGTATTATTATCTTTTTTACCACAACCAACAAGTAGGGTTAAGCAAAGTAAAAAAACTGCTAATAATCTAAAATTATTTTTCATTAAAATCCTCCTGGTATAAAATTTTATGGATGTGAATCATCAACAATTGCAATTATAAATTACGAAATTATTGTTGTCAAGTATTTTGATATTAATTATCGTTTTTGTTTTAAAGTAAAGTAATATAATGAAAAAATCTATTTTTGTTGCAAAAAACTATCGGAAAATAAATAAATTTTTTTAAAAATTTTATTACAAGGAGACGAGGTTACATAAACCTTGATACCAAATATCTTTTCTCAGGCGAAGTCGTAAGAAAGTGTAAATTCTGATTTATCCCCGTAGCGGAAGCATTTTGCTTCCACAGCCTAAGGCTCTACGCGGAAAGACTTAATGAATTACTAAAATTTCTATAGGTCCATACTTTTGTATTGTCATCCTTAGCGGAAAAGGCAGTAGCCTTTGAAGTAGGCAGTCGAGTTCTGCAAATCAGCCTTCACTTCGTTTGGCTTCTTTGGAACAATGCACGAGGTGCTACGAAATCAGAGATTTCGGCTATGGCTTCGAAGGATCTAAACTATATTTAAACAAGTATGGCAATTGTTTTTTAAATGTCTCAACTGACGTCACCCTGAGCGAGCGCAGCGAGTCGAATGGGTCTAACCTCTGCAGAGCAATCCTCCCAAATGAAATCATCAATATATAGTCCCACCAGGGTTATACCCATTCGACTACGGGTGTCGGAAAACCTCCACTCTTCACTCAGGGTGACTGCCTTCCTACGAAATTTTAAAAAACACCCTCACCTACAGTCTATCTGAGCGGCTTTCGAATTGTTATAATATATTTTTAGCCAAGTCCATGTAAATAAAAAATAATTAATAATTTTTATGCTCTACGTATAGCATGAGTTTATTTTTGTTTTTCTAATAAAACGTCTGTGATAATATATATCTTTTATATAATCAATTCTATTCTTTCTCTTTCATATTTTTTACAAAAGACTATATATTCGACTGCAAAAGATTCATGCTTTAGTAATATTACTTATTATCACCTCAAAAAATTCCATACAAAAAACCTGTCTTACGACAGGTTAATTTAAAAATTTTTAATTTAATAAATTTCCATAAGAGTTCCAAAATCCTCAAGCTCTCCACTAGATAGAACTATAGGTCTTGCAACCCTTGCAATGGTCTCTCTTGAAGAATGGCTGTTGTAGTCGCCAGTTAAATAATGGTAGTTGAAGACTTTTCCCGAAGCTCCTCCTATGAATCCATATTCATAGTTTTTTAATTTTATCTGACCTGGGTCGATTAAAAAAATACGGACATTGTCCCTTAGTTTTTTAAAAATTCCCATATCTGATGTGATTAAAAAGTTGGAACCTACAAATGTGGAACACTTGCTATATCCCTGTTTCACATCTACCATAATGTAGTTGTGCCTCTTGTAATATTCAAGGAGCACTTCATCTGTCAGTTTCAAATTGTGGACGAAGTATTTTCCAAAACAGAATGAATTAAGTCCCACATATTCTTCGTAAGTGGATCCTATTGATCTTGATGAAGGTATGACCTTTCTATCAAGGAAAAGTTTTTTGTAATAGTCTAGGTTGTCCCTATCAACTACCAAATTTCCATCTGGAAGTTGATGAACCAAAAGATCAGGATGGCCTTTTAATCCTTCCGGCAGATTTTCATTAGGAGTTGTAAATAACACTTGGAGATGAAAACTCTCAAGCTTTTCTACAATTTCTCTATTTATCTCATAATTTACTAGTATTTTTTTCATTTCGTCATCTCATACATAAATAGGGACGCTGCCACAGCCGCATTTAAGCTGTCAATGTTTTTATCCATTGGAATTAGCACCGTTTCATCTGCAATTTTTAAAATTTCTTCAGAAACTCCCTGAGCTTCACTGCCGATAACTACGATGGTGTCTTCCCAATCGTTTTTTTCTCTTATGCTTTTGCCTTCCAAATCAGCGCACACTATTTTAAATTTATTTTTAAGTTTAAGTAGATCGATATCTCTATAAACCTTTGTTCTAAAGATCGATGCCATAGTAGAACGCACAACTTTTGGCGAATAAAGTTCTACACAGTCACTTGAAAGAAGCACTCCGTCAATTCCAAAAGCTTCAGCAGTCCTTATAATAGTACCTACATTTCCAGGATCTTTAACACCATCGAGGTAGAGGTATTTGCCAGATTTTTCTTCAAATTTTAGATTTTTTATCTCAAAATATCCGATGATGCCTTGAGGAGTCTTGGTGTCAGAAAGAGTTTCAAAGACCTCGCTGTCGTAGATATCATAAGGGATTTTTCTTTCCTCAAGAAAATTTATTATTTCTCCAAAATCCTTCTTATCTTCAATCGCCACATACTTAGGCTCTACGAAATCCAGCGCTTCTCTAATGACCACAGGTCCTTCCGCCAAGAATAAATTTTCCTTTGTTCTATATTTTTTTTGAAGTAAATTTCTATAAAATTTTGCTTTTTTGTTCTGTCTGCTCTTAATAATTTCCATAATTTAATTATACATGAAAAATAAGGAGTTTTAAATGCTATCCAGATAGCGTCAAGAATAGATAATATAATTTCATTTACCCAAACTTGGTTAAATATAGATCAGATCCTTCGGCTATGGAACCTGGAAGGTTCCGCTACGAAGTTTAATAATAAGTTATTTTTTCACACGGCTTCGCCTGAGGCAAGAGAATTTAGTACCTAGGCTGATGGAAGCTGGTAGCTTCCGCTACAAAAATTTCCCAAACAAAAAAAGCTCAAGAACTATTCTTGAACTTTCTTAAATAATTAATATTCGTATAAATCCTCTGTTTCAAACTTCTCTACCACTGGTTGTTGTGGTGTATCTTTTGGTGCCGCGTTTGGATCTATTTCTTCAAAATATTGGTACACTCCCCAGGAGTTTAGTTCTTCGTTTCTACCAATGTATACTGGCATGCCAACCTTGGCTGCTGGGAAGATATAATTTTCTATGTCGTGATTAAACATTCTTATGCAACCATTGGACACATACATTCCTATTTGATGTGGTTTTATTGTGCCATGGATCCCATATCCGCTGTACTTCCCAAGGTTTAGTCCCATCCATCTCTCTCCTAGTGGATTATACGGATCGTCCGGCGATGTTGCCTTGTACTTTCCTCCCATTCCTCCCCATGCCGGGTTCACGTGTTTGTTCATGATCTTGCCCTTTACCGCTGGAGTTGGAGTTGCTGATGATCCTACTGCAACTGGGAATTTATATAGAACTTCGTGACCTTTGTACATGGTTAGGATTCTGTTGGTTAAATTTACTGTGATCCAATTGCCGTTTGTAGGTGGCTTTACATAGTCTCTTACTCTGATATTTTCATTGTAGAGAACTTTTTTCGTCATCGCATCTATAACTCCTGTTGTTGGCACATTTAGTTCGGCTTGGAACCTCTTTATTCCTTCGGTTCTTGCTGCTCCTTTTAAATTCTCGAAATTATTTTGCCTTACATAGGCAAATGATGCATTTGGCACCACTGTTGTGATTATAAGCACCGCCGCCAATAATATATTTTTAATCTTATTTTTCATTGTCACCAAGCACTTTCTTTAAATATTTTCCTGTGTAGGAATTTTTATTCTTAACTACTTCTTCTGGACGTCCCGTTGCCACAATCGTTCCTCCTCCTGAACCTCCTTCTGGTCCTAGGTCGATTATGTGGTCCGCCGTCTTTATTACGTCTAAATTATGTTCAATTACAACCACTGTGTTGCCTCTGTCCACCAATTCTTGGAGAACTTCGATGAGCATGTGGATATCTGCTGTATGAAGTCCTGTTGTCGGCTCATCTAGTATATAGATGGTGTTTCCAGTTCCTCTCTTGGATAGCTCCGTTGCAAGTTTGATTCTCTGTGCCTCTCCTCCAGATAGTTGGGTGGATGGTTGTCCAAGTTTTATATATGAAAGCCCGACGTTTTGTAGTGTTTCTAGTTTACGAAGTACCCTTGGATGGTTTTCAAAGAATTCTGCAGCTTCTTCCACTGTCATGTCAAGTACGTCAGATATATTTTTGCCTTTAAATAGGACTTGTAGTGTATCTCTATTGTACCTTTTGCCTTTGCAGACTTCACAAGGCACGTACACGTCTGGTAGGAAGTGCATCTCCACCTTTATGATTCCATCGCCTTTGCAGGCTTCACATCTTCCACCCTTCACGTTAAAAGAAAATCTGCCCTTCTTGTATCCACGCATCTTCGCTTCGTTGGTCATGGCAAATATATCTCTTATTAAATCAAAGGTTCCTGTGTAGGTTGCAGGGTTTGAACGTGGAGTTCTACCGATAGGACTTTGGTCAATGTCTACAACCTTGTCTATGTTTTCAAGCCCTTCGATTGATTTAAATTTCCCTGGCTTAATCTTCGATTTATTTACCGATGAAGCAAGGGCCTTGTATAGAATTTCATTTACCAATGAACTCTTACCTGAGCCACTGACTCCAGTTACGCAGACGAATTGTCCAAGCGGTATCTCTACATCTATATCTTTTAAATTATTTTCTGCTGCTCCATGAATCTTTATGGTCTTGCCTGTGTATTCACGTCTTTTCTTCGGCACTTCAATCTTCTTCTTGCCTGAGAGATACTGTCCAGTTATGGATCTTTCGCATTTTTCTATGTCTTCCACAGTTCCTATTGCTACAATTTCTCCACCGTGGATTCCAGCTTTAGGACCTATGTCTACGATCATATCGCAGGCTCTCATGGTGTCCTCGTCGTGTTCTACAACGATCAAAGTATTTCCTATGTCTGTGAGTTCTCTCAAAGTCTTCAAAAGTCTGTCGTTGTCTCTTTGGTGAAGTCCAATGCTCGGCTCGTCAAGGACATAGATAACTCCCACCAAGTGGGATCCTATCTGTGTGGCAAGCCTGATTCTCTGTGCTTCTCCACCGGAAAGGGTGCCTGCCATTCTGGACATAGTTAGGTAATCAAGTCCTACATTTTTAAGAAATCCGAGACGCTCTCTAATTTCTTTTAAAACCTGTTTTGCTATTATCTCTTCCTTTTCAGAAAGTTTTAAATTGTTGAAGAAGTCCAGCGCATCTACAATTGACATGTCCGTCACTTCTGCAATGTTTTTGCCATTTACCTTTACTGCCAAAGACGCATCCTTTAGCCTCTTTCCATGACATTTTGGACATGGCTCGTCGGACATAAATTCGTCAATTTTGTCGATTACTCTGTCGGAGCTGGTCTCTGTATATCTTCTCTTTAAGTTCGGAATTACTCCTTCCCAATTGCCCTTAAACCCTGTCATGCCACTAAACATGGACTTGTACCTTATAATTACATTGTACTTTGTTCCATATAAAATGTCTTTAACCATTTCCTTTGGAGCTTCTTTAATCGGTGCTTTTTCACTGAACTTATAATGTTTTGCAATCTGTTTGAAGATTTCCATGTAGTATGTGCCGTCGACATTTGAAAATGATGCGATAGCACCTTCACTTATGGATAGATCTTCGTTTGGGATAATCAGCTGTGGATCAGGCTCCTTTGAAAATCCAAGTCCATTACAAACTTCGCAGGCTCCAAGTGGACTGTTAAATGAAAATGAACGGGGAGTTATCTCCTCGATTACGATATTGCAATCTGGACAAGCGAGCTTAGATGAAAACACAAAAGTCTCCCCATCTATAACTTCTACATTGACTATGCCGTCACTTTCCTTAAGGGCAAGTTCCATTGAGTCGCTAAGCCTTGATTCAATTCCTTCTTTAACTATAAGTCTATCAACAACTATGGAAATATCGTGGAAGAGATTCTTGTCAAGTTCCACTTCTTCCGCAGTTATATCGAGCATTTCTCCATCAACTACAGCCCTTATAAATCCATCTTTCTTTATCTTATCGAGAACTTTTTTATGAGTTCCCTTTCTCCTTCTCACCACTGGAGCAAGTATTACGATTCTACTTCTCTCTTCTAGTTCCATTACTCTGTCAACCATTTGGTCTACTGTGTAAGAAGTTATTTCCTTGCCACAGATTGGACAGTAGGGATGGCCAACCCTTGCAAAGAGAAGTCTCAAGTAGTCATAGATTTCCGTAACGGTTCCAACTGTGGACCGGGGATTCTTGCTTGTGGTTTTTTGGTCAATAGAAATAGAAGGACTCATACCTTCTATGCTCTCTACCTCCGGCTTATCCATCTGTCCCAGGAATTGTCTCGCATAAGAGGAAAGACTTTCCACGTACCTTCTCTGTCCTTCTGCATAAATGGTGTCGAAAGCAAGGGAACTTTTCCCAGAGCCGGATAGTCCAGTAAAAACTATAAATTTATTTCTAGGCAATGTAAGGTTCACATTCTTTAGATTGTGTTGCCTTCCGCCTTTAATAACAATATTATCTGTCAATCAATCATCTTCTTTCTAAGTTCTTCAATTTTATCACGTATTTCAGCAGCAGCTTCGAAGTTCAAGCTCTCTGCTTCCTTGTACATTCTGACCTTTAGACCTTCTATCATCGCTTCTATTTCTTCATTGGTAAATTCATCGTCAACATCGTAAGTTTCATTGTCCTCTGAAGCAATGGTAGTGGCGATAACATCTCTTATACCCTTTTCAATGGTCTTTGGAACAATATTGTGGTCAATATTGTACTGATTTTGAATCTTCCTTCTTCTTTCGGTCTCGCTGATGGTTACCTCCATGGATTTAGTCATGGTGTCTGCATACATGATTACTATACCGTCCACGTTTCTCGCAGCACGACCAGAAGTTTGAATAAGAGAAGTCTCTGAACGAAGGAAACCTTCCTTATCCGCATCGAGAATCGCAACTAGAGAAACCTCAGGTAGATCAAGACCTTCACGAAGAAGATTGATTCCAATTAGCACATCGTAAACTCCGAGACGAAGATCTCTTATTATCTCCATTCTCTCAATGGTATCCACATCGGAGTGCATGTAGGTAACCTTGATTCCAAGCTCTTTAAAATACTTGGTAAGGTCTTCTGCCATTTTTTTCGTAAGAGTAGTTACAAGGGTTCTCTCACCCTTTTCTGCCCTCATATTTATTTCAGAAACCAAATCATCGATTTGACCTTTAATAGGCCTTACCTCAATCTTTGGATCGAGAAGTCCGGTAGGTCTTATGATCTGTTCAACATAGTTTTCTTGGTGTTCCTTTTCATAAGGACCAGGAGTGGCGCTGACATAGATTGCCTGATTTACCATAGACTCAAACTCATTGAATTGTAAAGGTCTATTGTCCAGGGCTGAAGGAAGTCTAAAGCCATAGTCCACCAAGGTCTGTTTCCTAGATCTGTCCCCGTTAAACATACCACGGATTTGCGGAATCGTCACATGGGATTCGTCGATGATCAAGAGAAAATCCTTCGGAAAATAGTCAATTAAAGTATATGGACGACTTCCAGGTTCCCTTCCAGATAGATGTCTCGAATAGTTTTCAATTCCAGAGCAGAAACCCATCTCCTGAAGCATTTCTAAATCGTAGTTGGTCCTCTGTTCAAGCCTTTGCGCTTCGAGTAGCTTCTCTTGACCACGAAGCTCTCTTAACCTCTCGTCCAACTCGATCTTAATAGTTTCAATCGCCCTGTCCACCTTTTCAGAAGAAGTGGCAAAGTGGGACGCTGGAGTTATAAAAGCGTGGTTTAAAAATCCCGTCACATTTCCAGTTAAAGTATCAATCTCAGTAATTCTATCAATCTCATCCCCAAAAAATTCTATTCTAATGGACTTATCAGAACTAGAAGCAGGAAATACTTCCAAAGTATCTCCCCTAACTCTAAAAGTCCCTCTTATGAAATTAATATCGTTTCTAACGTACTGAATATCCACAAGCTTCGACATGATTTCATTTCTATCACGAATCATGCCAGGACGTAAAGAAATCGCAAGATGCTCATAGTCAATCGGATCCCCAAGACCGTAGATGCAAGAAACGGACGCAACTATAACAACATCCCTTCTTTCAAATAGGGCCATTGTGGCAGAGTGTCTCAGTTTATCGATCTCATCATTTATAGAAGAATCTTTCTCAATAAAAGTGTCCGTGCCAGGTACGTAGGCTTCTGGTTGGTAGTAGTCGTAGTAACTTACGAAGTATTCAATTGCATTTTCCGGGAAGAATTCCTTGAACTCGCTGGCAAGCTGATAAGCAAGAGTCTTGTTGTGAGCTATTACAAGAGTCGGTCTCTGCACCTTTTCAATGACATTTGCCATGGTAAAAGTCTTGCCTGAGCCAGTAACTCCCAGAAGTGTTTGGTGTTTATAACCTTTGTTTAAACCTTTGACCAAACCATCGATAGCCTGAGGTTGATCACCTGTCGGTTTAAATTTTGAATGTATCTTAAAATCCATAAATTATCCTTAAAACTTTTCAAATCTTTCTAATATATTATATACTATTAAGAAGAAAAATATTTGTCAAATGTATGTTCTTTAAACAAAAATAAGTCGTAAATAACTAGAGAAATTAATTAAATAAATCTTTACTTATGTAATTTAAAATGTTAAAATAGAATAGCAATTCCAAAGAGATTAATTATCTCAAATTTTTCTGTTGACAATTCTTAAAACGTCATATATACTATTAAGAGTGATGCGGAAAACATAACCGTAGGGAATTGAAACTGGAGAAATACTCAAGAGGCTGAAGAGGCTCCCCTGCTAAGGGAGTAGGGCTCATTAGGGTCGCGAGGGTTCAAATCCCTCTTTCTCCGCCAAGACTCTTTAATTAGGGGCCTTTAGCTCAGTCGGTTAGAGCGCCCGGCTCATAACCGGTAGGTCCGGGGTTCGAGTCCCTGAAGGCCCACCATATGCCCAGATAGCTCAGTCGGTAGAGCAGTAGACTGAAAATCTACGTGTCGCTGGTTCGATTCCGGCTCTGGGCACCAAGAAACTGTTAGAACTTAGGTTTTAACAGTTTTTTTATTTTTTGCTGATTTTGTTTTAATAGAATAAATGTTTAAAGAAATCAAACAGGTTCATTTAATGAAAAAATCGTAATAACTACAGTCCCTTGAAAGGAGACGGCATGAAGTCTTATTTACAGAACTCGACTGCCTACCTAATAAAAAAATTGAAGAAGAATGAATAGGGTTTGGTTATGTAAAAGATATTTATTTAGATTTATTATAATTTTTGAAATTATTTCACTTGCAAAGATTGCTCTGAAGATGTTAGACCCGTTCGACTTCAGAGCCTTCGGCTCTTTCGCTCAGGGTGACTGTAGTTGGGAGGGTTTATTAAAAGAAAATGCTTAGATGAGTTAAACATAGGTCAGATTCTTCGAAGCCCTAGCCGAAATCTTTGATTTCGTAACAGGTCTTGTGCAAAGAGTTCCAAAGAAGACGAATGAAATGAAGGCTGATTTGTTGAACTCGACTGTCACTTAGGGTGACTGTCTTCATTAATTCCTCCTTAGAAATAATTTTCGTAGTTAATATCGATCTGAACTGAAAAGCAAAAGAGCATAAGGCTACAGCAATACTCCCAACTGCAGTCACCCT
>CABTWG010000003.1 GCA_902488455.1 uncultured Peptoniphilus sp. | reverse complement strand
TGTAGCGGAAGCATTTTGCTTCCACAGCCGAAAGCTAAAAATGTCCTTCCAACTACAGTCCTCCTTAGCGGAAGCTGAAGGCTCTGAAGTCGATTGGGTATAACTTCTATAGAGCAAGTCATTTAAAATGAAACCAATAATAATCTTTACGCTATCTGGATAGCATCAAAAATAACTTCACGCTATCCGGATAGCATTTAAATAAATTATACAAACATTTCCATAATAAAAAGAGACTCATCGACTTTGATAGTATCCGTCTTCGCTTGATCATAAAGATTAATTCATCAAAGATAAATGAAAGCTGATTTTTCTTAATATAGACCTTTTCAACTGACTATACCTTATTGAGATACTTCGAATTCGACGATATCTGTCTTTGATCATAATGACTGGTTTGAGGATACAACAGGAGGATCTACTTCATAAGTTTCGATAATAAATATCAAAAGTTAAGCTTAAAAAATATTCTTTTCTGTTTTTCTATTTATATTTCGGGTAACTAATAGATAAGAATATGTTTATCTCATTAGATAAATAATATTTAATATTTTAAAATAACAATATTTGGAGGATTTATGGAATTTAAAAAAGTTGTTGTTCTAGGAGGAGGAGTACTTGGTGTACAAATCGCTCTTATGAATGCATATACTGGTCATGACACTATTATTTGGCTAAGAAGTGAAGGCTCTATTGGAAGGGCTGAACCTAGAATAGCTCACTTTAAAGAAGAAATGCTAAAATCTCTCGAAGAATCAAAGGATTTAATAAAAAATCCAATGGGAGGATACCTATATCCACGTGGACTTGTTAAAGTATGGGAAGGAACTACTGAAGAAGATATAAATAAATTAATTAAAGACGCAAAAATAAATTTTGAAAAAAATCTTCATTTAGAGCTCGATATAAATAAAGCTTTAAAGGACGCAGATATTGTCATCGAATCTATGACTGAAGATCCTGCTGCAAAGATTGAGTTGTATGAAAAAATTAGAGATATTCTAGATGACAAGACTATACTTGTTACAAATTCATCTACACTTCTACCATCTCAATTTAAAGATCACACTGGTAGACCAGAAAAGTATATGGCTCTTCATTTTGCAAATATTATTTGGAAAAATAATACTGCTGAATGCATGGGTCATGATAAAACATCTAAAGAAGTTTACGATGCTGTAGTTAGATATGCTTCAGAAATGAATATGATACCTATCAAGCTTCACAAAGAACAACCTGCATATGTTTTAAACTCTCTACTAGTTCCACTTTTATATTCTGCTCAAACTCTTTGGGCTAATGGAGTGGCTGATCCAGAAACCATCGACCTTACTTGGAGGCTTGCAACTGGTGCACCAGCAGGTCCTTTCCAAATTATTGATGTGGTTGGATTAGATACTGTGTACAGCATTCAAAATATGAAGCCTTCCTCTAAAGATCCTAACTCAATCGATTACAAGATTTTAAACATGATTAAGAAAAAGATTGACAAAGGAGAAAAGGGAGTAGCTGCTGGCAAAGGATTCTATGACTATAGAAAATAGATAATAGTCCCTGTTTATGCAGGGATTATTATTTTATTTATTTAGAAAGAAATGATTTTATGAAAGAGAAGAAAAAACTAACAAGCTCACTGATTTTTATAATTTTATTTGGAATTGTAAGTCTATTTTCCGATATGACCCACGAAGGGGCATCGAGCTTAAGAGGAGTGTACCTTAGTCTTCTTGGTGCTTCTGCTGGGACCATCGGGTTTATTTCTGGACTTGGAGAGCTTATCGGTTATTCAATGAGGTACTTCTTTGGGAAACTCACTGACAAGACTCATAAATATTGGGAGATGATCATCTTTGGATATATCCTAGACATTTTGGCTGTTCCTGCTCTTGCACTTGTAGGTGAAGATGGTTGGATCTACGCCTGCGGTCTTTTGGTAATTCAAAGGATGGGAAAGGCGATTAAAAAACCGGCTAAGGATACCATCATGTCATTTGCCGCTTCTCGAGAAGGAGCTGGAAAGAGTTTTGCAATCCAAGAGATGCTTGATCAGATCGGAGCGTTTTTAGGTCCTTTTTTCCTATATCTTGTAATGCTATTTAAAACCGACGGTACTGATTTTGAAATATATTCGAGATGCTTTGCGTTTCTTGCTATTCCTGGTGCGATTACGATTATTTTGCTTCTATACACTAAGAAGAGATTTCCAAACCCAGAGCATTTTGAGCCAGAGCCAAAAGAGTATATTCCTTTTAAGATTAAGGATTCTTTTATCTTTTATATTATTGGAATCAGTCTATTTTCTTTTGGGTTTATCGACTACTCGCTAATTATTATGCATGTTTCTAAAAATCTAAATACCTTAACGAGTGGAGTGGGACTTATTAATATGGAAACTATTCCGCTTCTATATGCAGGAGCCATGCTTGTAGATGCTTTTGCTGCTCTATTTTTCGGATATATGTATGATAGAAACGGCGTAAAGGCGCTGGTTGTATCGACTATTATCTCTGCACCTTTTTCACTTTTTATCTTTGGATTTAATAATATTTATGCAGTGCTATTTGGAATTGCACTTTGGGGAGTAGGCATGGGAGCGCAAGAATCAATTCTTAAGGCTGCTGTCACTTCTGTAGTACCTAAATCAAGTAGAGCAACTGGTTACGGGATTTTCGAAATGTCATTTGGAGTTTTCTGGTTCTTAGGTTCATGGCTTCTAGGCGTTCTTTACGATGTAAATATTACGAGTCTCATAGTAGTTTCAATATTTTCACAGTTACTTGCCATACCTTTTTATTTCAAGGCATCCAACGCTAACCACGATTAAAAATATAAGACAAGGAGTTTTAATTTGAAAGATAAATATTCTAGAATTGTCCACCCTTTAGAGCCACTTTACGATGAGAATTCCAAGATTTTGATTCTGGGGTCATTTCCATCGGTAAAGACAAGGGAGTATGGATTTTTCTATGGTCATAAACAGAATAGATTTTGGAAGATAATGGAAAATTTATTCGATGCGAGTCTAACGAGGGATATTGAAGAGAGAAGAGATTTTCTTCTTAGCCATAATATTGCAGTCTTTGATTCTATTTACGCCTGTGATATTATAGGTTCTAGCGATGCGAGTATTAAAAATGTAGTCCCATCTGACTTAAAAGAGGTGGTAGAAGGTTCAAAGATTTCTAAAGTCTTTTGTAACGGTGGAACTTCCTTTAAATATTACAGAAAATATCATAGAGATAATCTTGGAATAGAAGCGATACAACTTCCTTCTACAAGCCCTGCCAACGCCAGGTACAGCTTGGAAGATTTAATCGAAGAGTGGAAAATAATACTTAAATATTTATAAATCCTGTGCCAAATGACACAGGATTTTTTATACTTGGTATTTAATTGGTTTGATTATATATTTATTTACAAAGTAGATGCCAAGTGGAAATACGAGTCCTTCCGCAAATGCGAGGACATACCACAAGAAGTAATCAGGCATTAACGCTCTACATATAAACATAACGAGGCTTACTACGATTGGAGTTCTAAGTACTGAAAGAGTCGTTGCGATTCTTCCACGACCAAGACTTGCAAAGAATGTAATCATAAGACCATTTAATCCAATAAGAGGATATGCCCATGAATATCTAGCTAGAGCTACGGAGGTTTCATGGAGAATATCAGTGCCTTCGTCTAAGAAAATATTGACGATAGGTTCTGCAAATCTGTGGGCTACAAATATAAATACTACGCTGATTAGAATAATGGTGACCACTCCGCGCTCAACGAACTTACGAATCTTTTTGTAATCTCTCTTGCCGTAATCAAATGAAAATATAGGAGCAAGTCCTTGAGCAACCCCGGTCATAGTGACTGTTACAAGTACTGACACATAGGAGATAACTGTGTATGCGATGACCGCATTTTCTCCATAGACTTCGAATAGATTTCTATTGAATAGAAAAACTGTAAAACCTATGGCGACCTCTGAGATTGCATCACCTATACCAAGAGGCAGGGTTGATTTTAAAATAGAAAAATCAAAATTTTTAACAAACCTAAGCCTTCCAGTCTTTCTTGAAAAGTACAGAATAAATGAAAATGAGCTTATTGCCTGTGCAATTCCTGTAGCAAGTGCAGCTCCAAAGATGCCCATGTGAAACTCGACTATTAATAAGTAGTCTAAGACAATATTTGAAATGGCGGCGATGAAAACTGAAAAAGCAGATATATGTGGAGCTCCATCAACTTTAACTAAGACTTCCAATTGATATGTAAGCATAAAAAACATTCCAAATGGGACGATTGCTTTTAAGTATTCCCTTACGAATTCTGCAGTTGCATCGTTTGCTCCGAGAACGTAGATTATCTTATCTATGAAGATATAAATAACTCCAGAGAATAAAATTCCTATAAAAATAAGACTTACAATGGAAGTTGAAAATATTTTATTTGCAAGATTAAAATCTCCTTTTCCGAGATTCATCCCGACCTTTGCTTGAGTTCCTATACTAAACAGAATTCCAGTGGCAAAGAACAATGTTATGATAGGCATGGAAATATTCACAGCTGAGAATTCAACCTCGCCTACATAATTTGAAACGAAAAATCCATCGACCATGCTATAAAGGGCAAACACCCACATGGATAGCACAGATGGAATAATAAATTTTAAATATCTTTTCATATTAACACCTTAATATATATTATCACAGTTTATTTTTCTTGAAAATGGGAGCAAATGGATAATTTTACACGTTAGAAGTTTAAAATATTTTTGCCTGGGTATTTTATAAACAAAGGAGGCAGTATTATGAAACGTAGTATTAGTATATTACTTGCTCTTTTAATGTTTTTATCACTTACAGCATGTAAAGAAAGTGGTAATGATAAAAGCGCAAGCGCTAAACCAACTAAGTTTAACGAAGAAGAAATAGAGTCTGCAATCAAAGTAGTGAAGGATAATTTCTCTTTTCCAGGCTCAGAGTTAAAGAGAGTTCGTTACGAAGAATCTAAATCTGAAGAAGCAATCAAATCATTTATGGAATATGGTAAAGGCAAAGACACAGATATAGATCCTAATAATGTAATTGTAATATTTACAGACTTTAACATAACTGGTGAAAATCCTGTATTGTCACAGGGAGAATACAAGGATTACAGCTGGACCTTGGTTAGGGCAGATAAAGATAGTGAATGGAATATTGAAGATCAAGGATATTAAATAAATTATTAAAGGTAAGCCTCTGGGCTTACTTTTTATTAAGCTTAGGTAAGAGGAGAGCAAATGAACGGAATTATAGAATTTCCACAAGCCAAGAAACTTAGAGAAGATGTAGAAAGACTTAAACAAGAACTTTTGGACTTGGTAACTGAAAGGGATGAACTAAAATTTAATATTTGTAAAAATATAAAGATGGACTACATGCTAGAAATTGGATATATCGAGTACAAAGTCTATGAAAAATACTGTGAATATGCTCGCCTCAGAAGAAAGAAAGAACTTATCCAAGCTCGGGAAAACCGTGGAGAAGAGGTGGACATAGAAGAGATAGAGCAACAACTTGACAGTGAGTTCGAAGACTATATAAATAAATTAAATGAAAAGATAAGAGATATAACAGAAGCTATCGATAGATCCAAGATTGAGAGTCTATCCGAAGAAGAAACTAAAGATTTGAAAAGAATGTACAAAGAGCTGGTAAAGAAACTTCATCCTGACCTACATCCAGATTTAACAGAAGAACAGCTAGAAATGTTTTATCAAGTGGTGGATGCCTACGAAGTAGGAGATATCATCACCATTAAAATCCTCTATAATTTGGTAGGGGCAAGCGAAAGTCTTGATTCTAGTGAGTCTACGTTGGACAAGCTTGTAAAAGAGAAATCAAACTTGGAAAAGATTGTAGAAGAAATAAAGATGGGAGTAGAACATATAAAAACCACTCCACCATATATTTTTAAGTATTATTTAGATGACGAAGAGAAAAAGAAGGTAAGAATTAAGGAACTCGAAGAAATTTCAGCAGGATATGACGAAGCCATAACTATTTTAAAAGCCCAAATTAAAGAAATGTTGGTGAAATGATGTCAGATATTGTTAAAAAGGATGATGGAGGACTACTAGAATTTCTCCACTCTGCAAACTTTAAAGATTTACCTAAACCATTTGCGGTAGATATATTTCTATTTGAAACCTATGTGGCAGGAACAAGCTATATAGAAAATATTGAGCTGCTCGAGCCTATGTTAAATATAGAAGATAAACTGGTTTTCTATAGGGAGCCAAACAATCCATACGACGAAAATGCAATACGAATAGAAACTCTAAATGGAGATAAGATCGGATATGTGCCGAAGAAGGACAATCCTGTGTTCTCAAGACTTATGGATGCTGGGAAAAATCTATATGGTATTATTAAAAAGAAGGAAAAATTAGATTCATGGCTTAAGATTGATATTGAGATATATCTTTACGAAGGATGAAATGATTAAAAAATTAGGAGACAAAAAATGATTGATAAGATTAAAAAGCATTTTAAGTTATTTATTTTCTTGTTGCTGTTACTTGTTCCAGTAAGTGCAAGTGTTGGCACACCAAGAATATTTGTAAATGGATATTTTGTTGATTCTGATGCTGATCCAGTAATTGAAGATGGAAGGACACTAGTTCCAGTTAGAATCATTTCAGAAAAATTGGGATATAAGGTGGATTGGGAAGAGAGTACCAAAACCGTAATAATTTCTAATGAGTCCAAAAATATTAAATTTACTATTGGAAGAAATACATATACAGATAATGAGATAGAAATACCATCTGATGTAGGAGCAAAGATTATAAATAATAGAACTATGGTTCCAATAAGAGTAATAGCTGAAGCTTTTACACAAAATATTATTTGGGATAATACAAATCGAGTAGTAGTTATTGGAGAAGGTTATCAAGATCAAGCTAGATCCACATGCACATTTGAAGCCTCAAAAGTAACAAGTGTGATTGACGGAGATACCATCGAAATAGATAGAGGGAAAGGAGTAGAAAAATTAAGATTTATACTTGTGGATTCACCAGAGACAAAACATCCTCAGAAGCAAGTGGAGTATTATGGAGCAGAAGCTTCCAAATTCACCACAAAGTGGCTTGAAGGAAGAACTATTTATTTAGAAAAGGATGTAAGCGAAACCGATAAGTACGGAAGGCTTCTAAGATATGTCTGGCTTGTAAAGCCTGGAACAGATAATCCAACGGAAGAAGAGATAGCAAGCTTTATGTTTAATTCATATTTATTAAGAGATGGATACGCAGTGGTTGCACAGTTTCCACCAGATATTAAATATGTAGAAATATTTAAAACTTTTGAAGCCTATGCAAGAAATAATAATTTTGGTCTTTATGGAGTTCCAATTAGTGTGGGCAATGAGCTAACAGAAGCACCAAAAGAAGATCCACAAGCAGAAGCTTTAACAGAAGAAGATAAAAAAGAAGAAGAGAATAATAATATTCTAAAGAATACACCCAAGAAGAATAATTCAAAAGAACTCGCATATAAATATGCCAATGGAAGAATAATAGGAAATAAGAATAGCATGAAATATCACATGCCTTACGGAAGAGATTATAAAAAAGTATATCTTAAAAACGCTGTATTTTTCGATACAGAAGAAGAAGCTATAAAGGCAGGGTATGTAAGAGCAAAAAAATAAAATAAAATTAAATAAATAATTTTTGATAGGAAGCAAAACACTTCCTATTTTTTTTATCCATTTTTATCATTTCTCAAGAAGAACGCACATTTTTTAGAAAAAAATAAAAAATATTTTAAAATTTTTAAAAATTAAATATTATTTGAAAAAAATTTGAAATTTATCACATAAACTTGTTAAAAAGACTAGTATTTGGAACAGATGTGTTGTAAAATATAGTTAATGGGAGAGTAATGGAGTGAATTCACACTTAATGGAGGAATATGTATGTTGATTGGGGAATACAATCTAACTTTGGATGACAGAGGCAGAATTATAATTCCATCTAAACTTAGAAGCGACCTCGAAGACTCTTTTGTAATGACAAAAGGGCTTGATGGCTGCATTTTTGTGTACCCAAAATCAGAATGGGAAGTCATCTCCAAGAAGGTTAGATCCCTTCCTCTAAGCAGCAAAGAGGCACGTGCTTTCCAAAGGTCCTTCTACTCCAAGGCTGTCCTAACAAATCTTGACAAACAAGGAAGAGTGTTAATTCCTCAGAGCCTTCGTGATCATTCTGGACTTATAAAAGACGGAATAATCGTAGGGCTAGACGTGAGAGCAGAAATCTGGTCACTAGAAAAATGGCAAGAAATGGATGAGGACTTAGAATCTAGCTACGAGGACAATGTGATGACCTTAGGTGGTGAGATGCTATGACAAGTTTTGAACATATTCCAGTACTCTTTGATGAAACCATAGAAGGTTTAAATATAAGAGAAAACCACATTTACATGGACTGTACAATTGGCGGTGCAGGTCATAGCAGTGAAATTTTAAAAAGGCTAAATGGTACTGGTCTTTTAGTTGGAATAGACCAAGACGAGTTTGCACTATCTTCATCAGAAAAGAGACTAAAAGAAATCGGAGATAATTTCAAGTTATTCAACAATAACTTTGAATTTTTCAAAGAAAATCTAAATTCGATTGGAATATCAAGGGTAGATGGAATTCTTTTAGATTTGGGAGTGAGTTCCCATCAATTTGATGAAGGCTCCAGAGGATTTTCATATAATTACGACGCACCACTCGATATGAGAATGAATAAATCCACCATCATCACAGCAAAAGATATAGTGAACACATATTCAAAAGAAGCTCTTACTAAATTGTTCTATGAATATGGGGAAGAGAGATGGTCCAAAAGAATTGCAGAATTCATCGTTAAAGCTAGAGATGTTAAGACCATCGAAACAACATTTGAGCTAGTAGACATAATAAAGGCTACCATTCCAAAGGCAGCTAGAAGTGGAGGACCACATCCAGCTAAGAGAATATTCCAAGCTTTGAGAATCGAAACAAATGACGAGCTTGGAGTTCTTAGAAGGAGTCTCGGGGATATGATTGAATCACTAAACCCAGGAGGTAGGATCTGCGTAATTTCATTCCACTCATTGGAAGACAGGATAGTAAAAGATACATTTAAGTACTATTACCTAGATTGTATATGTCCACCAGAAGTGCCTATATGTACATGTGACAAAAAAAGAGAGATAGAAATAATAACTAGGAAGCCGATTACTGCATCTAAAGAAGAATTAAGTGTAAATAATCGTGCTCATTCAGCTAAACTTAGAATTGCTGAGAAGCTAGAGGTATGAAATGAAAAAGAAAAGAAGAAAAACAATAAGAAGAAAAATAAATATCCCTCTTGTACTAACAGTTTCTATTGTTATAATATTAATTGGAACTGTTTCAATTTTAAGATCTCAAATAACTAAACTAGACAATGAAATCATAGCTCAACATTCACAAATAAAAGACTTAGAAGAAACTAAGATGTCACTTGAAGGAGAACTACAAGGAATAATCAGTTCCAACAACTTAAAGGAAGTTGCACAATACAGACTGGGAATGGTTTATCCAGAAGATAATCAAATAGTTTATATAGATGTAAAAGATGATAAGCAAAAAAGCGATGTAAAGAACAATGTATTTCTAAGTCCTATTGTTTCAGTTTTGAAGTCATTTACTAGAAATTAGGAGGCACTTTTGAAAAAAAGGAAAAATAAGACGACCAGGAGCAGTTTTAAAGGCGATATACGGACAGTTTTTAACCGTAGAATTTTCTTTGTACTAAGCTTCCTGGTTTTATTTTTTATATTACTAATATTTAGGTTATTTTATATACAAATTTTTAAATCAGAAAACTTGACTAAACAAGCCCTTAATCAGCTAACTAAAAAGGAAGCTATAAATTCAAATAGAGGGCTTATATATGATGCAAATAAAAAGATTCTAGCGTTAAATGTGTCCAAATCAAAAATTTACTATGACTCTAACAATATAAAACCAGATAAAGGCATGCAAAAAGGGAAAAAAGAGTCTGAAGAAGCTTATAAAAAGAGAATGGATGAATTTGCTGCCATAAGACAGAAGAGACTAGAAGATGATGCTAGGTATTTTTCAAATATTTTAAATCTTGATGAAAAAGAAACCCTAGTTAAGATAAGTAAGAATAAGAGAGTTACCTTAGCAAAAGATGTAGATAGAAAGATAGCTCTTGAAATTAGAGAACAAAAGAATAATTGCGTAAGTTTTGATGATTATATAAAGAGATTCTATCCATTTGGTAAATCGATGAGTCATGTACTTGGGTTTCTTGACAATGAAAACTACGGTATCTACGGACTTGAAAGACAGTTTGACGATGAACTCGTTGGGATAAAAGGTAAATCTATAAAGATTAAGGACGAGCAGTTAAAGCAAATTCCAATGACAGATGAAATGCAGTACGCTCCACAAGATGGCCTTGATCTTGTAAGTACAATAGATGTAAATATACAAGGCTTTGCTGATAAAGCTGCAGAAGAATCGAAAAAGACAACAGAGGCGGAAAGAGTAACAATCATCGTACAAAATACCAAGACAGGAGAAATCCTAGCTATGGTAGATAAAGACGACTATGATCCAAACTATCCAAGACTTCCAGTAAACGAAAAACAAGAAAAAGATTTTAAAAATATGACAGACGACGAGTTGATTCAGGCATGGAGCGACAACTGGAAAAATACCAGCATAGAGAGCCAATTCGAACCAGGTTCTACTTTTAAACTTATAACAGCAGCTTCCGCATTGGAAGAAGATACCACAAATTTACAGAAGACATATACTTGTCCAGGAGTCTTAACCGATATGAAGGGTGTTAGAATAACCTGTACATCTAATAATAGAGGTCCAAGAACTTTAGCAGAAGCAATGGAAGAGTCTTGTAATATCTCTTTTGTTAAGATAGGTAGAGAACTTGGACCAGAGAAATTTCTTGAATTTATAAGAGCTTTTGGATTTGGAGAGAGAACAGGAATAGATTTGAAGGGAGAAGTTAAGGGCACAATCCCAGCTTCGCCTGACCAAATATCTAAAGTTGCTATTTCAACCATAAGTTATGGTCATGGTATAGCAGTAACTCCTATTCAACTTGTAAATGCTGTTTCTGCAATAGGTAACGGAGGATACTTAAATAAACCTCTAATAGTAAAAGAACTTGTAGATAAAGATGGAAATGTTATAGAAAAATTTAAAAAGACAACTTACAGAAGAGTTATTTCTGAAGAAACTTCTAAAACTATGAGAGAACTTATGAAACTTGTAGTTGAACAAGGAACTGGAAAGTATGCAGCTGTGCCTGGATATAAAGTTGGAGGCAAGACAGGAACGGCATATATAGCTTCCTCAAGTGGTGGTTATGAAGATGCATACTATGCTTCTTTTATTGGGCTAGCACCTATTAAAGATCCAGTGATAACAGTGCTTGTAGTAGTTGAAAAGCCAGTTGGTAACTTCTATGGAGCTACTGTAGCTGCACCGGTAGCGAAAGAAGTAATGCAAGAAACTTTGGAATATTTAAAAATTCCGAAGACAGAAAAGATAGAAGAAGTTGACAACAAAGAAGAAACAGTGGTGCCGGATGTAACTGGAAGGCTAGTTATGGATGCTGGTAAGATTATAGTAAATTCAAACCTCAAATTCTCATCTGACAAATCAAAGATTACAGAGAATTCAGTAGTAGTTTCACAAAAACCTGCAGCTGGAGAAACTGTACCTCAAGGAAGTATAGTGGATATAACTGTCAACGAAAGCACAGAGAAGATGGTTCCTATATTAATAGGAAAGAGCAAAGAAGATGCCACAAAGATACTTTCTGAACTTGGAATCAAGTATAGAATCGAAGGAGAAGGTTATGTAACTAGTCAATCTATAAAACCTAAGACCATAGTTACAGAAGAAGTGTTAGTTTTAACCACAGATAGAGACTTCGACAAAGTAGAAGAATCAGTAATCAATAATGATAAAAACAATAAAAATAAAAATGAAGACAATAATAACAATTAGGAGCAAGCAATGAAGTATTTAATATCATTTGTACTAGGGGCTGTGATCTCACTTATATTGGGACCTATAATAATACCGTTTCTTAAAAGTATGAATGCAGGACAAAGCATAAGAGAAGATGGACCGGAGAGTCATTTAACAAAAGCAGGAACGCCAACAATAGGTGGGCTTATCTTTCTATCTTCGTTTTTAATAGTAAATATAGTTATGACTAACTTTTCTGTGGATTTTTTAATCGTTTTATTTGCAACATTGGCATTTGGATCGGTAGGATTTATAGATGACTATATAAAGGTAGTAAAGAAGAGAAATCTAGGGCTTACAGCTATACAAAAGTTACTACTTCAAATATTATTCTGTTTAGTAGTTTTATATTTTCAATACAATTCAAAAGAACTTTCAACAGAAGTTTATGTTCCTTTTATAAAGAAAATGGTGAGCTTTAATTATTTTTATATACCATTTATAATCTTTGTAATAGTTGGAGTAGTAAACTCTGTAAACTTAACAGATGGATTAGATGGACTGAGCTCAGGAGTAACAACCATAGTCTTACTATTTTTTGCAGCAGTTGCAATTAAGTTTGAAAGATATTCAATAGCTATAGCTTCATTTATACTAGCAGGAGCTTTGGTGGGATTTTTGAAATTCAATAAATTTCCAGCAAAGGTTTTTATGGGAGACACGGGCTCATTGGCACTAGGTGGAGCGGTAAGCTCAATTGCGGTACTTTTAAATATTCCTCTTCTACTTCCAATAGCTTGTGGAGTATATTTTATCGAGACACTCTCAGTAATTTTACAAGTGTTGAGTTATAAAATACGAGGAAAGAGAATATTTTTGATGTCACCACTTCACCATCATTTTGAACAAAAGGGATGGAAGGAAACTAAAGTAGTAAAGGTATTTTATCTTGCACAGTTAATACTTTGCATAATCGGATACTTACTAATTATTTAATGGTAAAAAATGAAAATATTAATATTAGGAACTGGAACTACAGGTAAATCTATCTATAAATATGCAAAAAATCATAATATAAAAGCTTATATATTGGATGAAAGAGAAAATTATGATGGATTTGAAAAAGAAGATATATTTAGCGGTGATTTTACTGGAATAGATTTTGCAGTTAAAAGTCCGGGGATAAAACCTGAGTCTAAAATAATAAAAACATTAGAAGAAAAAAACATAAAAATAATTTCTGACATAGAATTCGCATCATATTTTTATAAAACTAAGGATATAGTTGCGATTACAGGCACAAATGGAAAGACTACGATAACTACTCTTGTTAATGAAATTTTAAATAAGGCTGGATCTTCCTATGCAGTTGGAAATATAGGAGTAGGAGTAATGGATGTAATAGATTTAGACCCAGAGTATATAGTTTGTGAAGCTAGCTCCTTTCAACTTGCATATATAGATAAGTTTAGACCTCATGTGGCAGTAATAACAAATATAACTAGTGATCATTTGGATTGGCACAAGACTGTTGAAAATTATAGAACAGCAAAAGAAAATATCTATAAAAATCTTGGCGAAAATGATTATTTGATTCTAGGAGCATCTTGTGACTATGTAAAGACAATAAATTCAAGTATAAAAAATACTTATTATTATTCATATGATGATCATAAGAGGCCAGGATTATTCGTTCGAGATGGAGAAATAGTTTATAGAAACTTTGGCGGAAAATTAGAAAATATTATGAAAGCCCAAGATATATTTATTAAGGGAAGACATAATATTGAAAATGCTATGGCAGCTATACTTTCAGCGTATTTTCTAGGTGTAAATATAAAAACTATTGTAGAAACTATTAAAAACTTCAAAGGCGTAGAGCATAGGATTGAATTTATAAAAACAATAGATGGCATAAGCTACTACAATGACTCCAAGGGAACCAATCCTGATAGCACTGATGTAGCTCTAAAAGCATTTGATAAATCCATTTTAATAATGGGTGGATACGATAAGGGATCTGACTTTAAAAACCTATTAGAAAAAAATAAAAATAGAATCGTATCGTTAGTCGTAATGGGAGCAACAGCAGATCTTATTATAAAAGAAGCGACAGAAATAGGAATTTCATATATTAGAGTTAAAGATATGGAAGAAGCTGTTAATGTAGCGACTAAAAAAGCTAAAGAAAACTTAGCAACCGTTCTTCTTTCGCCAGCTTGCGCATCATGGGATATGTATCCTAATTACGAAGAAAGAGGAAGACATTTTAAGGAAATAGTACTTGGATTGGAGAGATAATTTTGAAAGATAGACTTTTCAAAAATGTAGATAGAACTTTATTAATTGTAACAATAATATTAGTTCTATTCGGAGTGGTATTTATAACTTCTGCTGGGATTCCAAACGGAGTTAAAAACCATGGAGATGAATATTATCAAATAAAAGCTCATATTCCGCTACTCTTAATTGGAATAGTCGTCATGTTCATAGGCATGAATTTAACGAGAAGACAACTTCAGTTTTGGGGAGTAATAGGATTTTTCTTGTCATTAATTGCTGTGGCATTACTATTTACTAGCCTTGGAAGGACTGAACATGGTCAAGTAAGATCCATAGTAATCCCTGGAATTAATAAAGGTTTCCAACCTTCGGAGTTCATTAAGGTAAGTTCTATTATATTTTTTGCGAGTTTTCTTTCTATGGTAAGAAATAAAATTGAAGATTCTAAAACCTTTATTTATGCCCTTGCAATAATGGGTATTTCTGCCGGACCAATACTATTTAAGGACTTCTCAACTGCTGCAGTAATTGGAGCTACACTATTTATAATGTTATTTGCATCAGGTATGAAAAATCATCAATTTGTAGTGGTATTTGCAATTGCTATTGTTGTAGCTATTTTGTTTGTAACCAAGTATGGATATAGAATGGATAGGTTCAAAGGATTCTTCTCAGATGAAATGAATAAGGAAACATATCACCAATTCCAATCTCTCTACGCAATGGCAGTAGGCGGACTTTTTGGTGTGGGATTATTTCATTCAAGATTTAAATACAATATATTTGCAGCTCACTCAGACTTTATTATTGCAGTCATAGCAGAAGAAATAGGTCTGTTTGGAGTCGCTCTTGTTATTATTTTGTTTGTAGTATTTATATATAGGGGGTATACTATATCATATAGGGCTGAAAACTATTTTGATAAACTTGTTGCCTTGGGAATAACTTCCTACATAGGTGTTCAAGCTCTATTTAATATAGCTGTTGCCTGCAAATTTATGCCAGCTACAGGGATTACACTTCCTTTTGTATCATATGGAGGTACATCAATTATTGTTGCGCTAGGATCTGTAGGTATATTACTAGGAATTTCAAAACGAGGTTAAAATGAAAATTATAATATCAGGTGGAGGAACTGGAGGCCATATTTATCCAGCCCTTGCCATAGTTGATGAAATAAAAAAAAGAGATGAAAATGCTGAAATTTTATATATAGGCACAGAAAAAGGACTTGAAGCAGAAATAGTTCCAGAACATGGAGTTCCATTTAAAACTATCACTGCAAAAGGACTACCTAGAAAAAAACTAAATATGAAGACATTTAAAACTGCTATGTCTTTATATAAAGGTCTTAGACAATGCGACAAGATAATAAAAGACTTCAAACCAGATGTTGTTATAGGTACAGGAGGGTTTGTAAGTGCTCCAATAGTTATGAAAGCACAGAGAAAAAATATCCCTACTGTGATTTCTGAGCAAAACGCATACCCAGGAGTAACAAATAAGATACTTAGTAAAAAAGCACAACTTGTTGCGATAAATTTTGATGAAGCTAAGGAATATTTTACTAATGACAATATTGTATTTACAGGTAACCCAATTCGATCAGATTTTGAAAAAATAGATAGAGATGAAGCTTTTAAAAGACTTGGAGTAAAAGCTGACATGCCAATTGTGCTTTCTTTTGGTGGATCAGGTGGACAAGAATCAACCAATGATGCCATAATAGAAATCATAAAAAGCAGAACTGAGCTGCCTTTTAGGTTTATCCATATAACAGGTAAAGTTCATTATGAAAAATTCATGGAAGAGATTAAGGGAATAGAACTTCCGGAAAACATAAAAATTCTTGATTATTCTCATAAAATTCCAGATCTTTTAAAAATTTCAGATTTAGTCGTTGCATCATCATCAGCTATGACACTTGCAGAAATATCTGCAGTAGGAATAGCTAGCATCCTTATACCTAAATCATATACAGCTGGAAATCATCAGTATTTCAATGCTAAATCCTATGAAGATAAGGGAGCTTCTGTAGTTATAAAAGAAAGTGATCTAAGCGGAGAAATTCTTTTAGATACTATAGAATCTTTGCTTAATGATGAAAAGAAACTTAAGGAAATGGAAAATTCATCTAAGAAGATGGCATCTATAGATGCTGTTGAAAAAATAGTCGATGAAATTCTCAAATTAGTGCATGAAAAATAGACGGGTATCGCAGAGAATAAGAAGAAAAAAACAAATGAGAAAGAGAAGAATTATTTTTATCTCGATTCTCATAATTTTATTCTTTTCTCTGATACATTTTTCAGGTATCTTTAGGATTGATAATTTAGATATAAGCGGCAACAATATCGTAAAAAAATCTGAAATCGAAAAAGTTTTAAACGAATCAATAGGGAAAAACTATCTATTTTTAAATAAAGGAAAGAGAAAAAAATCCCTTTTAAAAATACCATACATTAAAGATGTTAAACTTTCTTATAAATTTGGAAACACACTGAAAGTAGCTATAGATGAAAGACAAGACTTTTTACTTATAAAAGGTGGAACCGACTACATAGCTGATAGGAATTTGAAGATACTAGGGGAAAAAAGCAGCACAAAGGATGAACTTATTACTGTAGAAGGGATAGACACAAATAAATACGAAGTAGGAGCTTATCTTTTTAGAAATGATGAAAAATTAAAAGAGCTTTCTTCGAAACTTTTAGAGTCAAATATCATTTTTGATATTTCCTCAATCAAATTTTATAAAGATAGCTGCGAATTTACATTAAAGGATGGAATCCTAGTAAAATTTGGATCAGTTGATAACTTTGATTACAAATTAGAAATGCTTGAAAAAATCAGAGAAGACATAAAAAATACTGGAAAAGATGTAGTATCTATAGATCTTTTTTCAAATGAAAATCCAATAGTTACATTAAATGGTATATAATAATAGATAAGTGTTGAAAAACAGTCATTTAGTATTGACTATTTAGTATTTTACTAATAAAATATAAATATATAAAGATGAGGAGGAAGTTATGTTAGATTTTGAGTTGGATCACGATGAATTCGCTAAAATAAAAATATTTGGAGTTGGCGGTGGCGGAAATAATGCCGTTAACAGAATGATTACTGCAGGAGTTAAAGGTGTAGATTTCTATGCTTTAAACACTGATAAACAAGCTCTTAAAAATACTCTTGCGGACAATAAAGTACAAATCGGAGAAAAAATAACTAAAGGATTAGGAGCAGGAGCAAACCCTGATGTAGGAGAAAAATCTGCTGAAGAATCTAGAGATGAAATAAGAGAAGCTCTTGAAGGCGCTGATATGGTATTTATCACAGCTGGTATGGGCGGTGGTACTGGTACTGGCGCAGCTCCGGTAGTTGCAGAAGTAGCACAAGAACTTGGACTTTTAACAGTAGGTGTAGTTACAAAACCATTTACTTTTGAAGGTATCAAAAGATCTAAATCTGCTGAAAGAGGTATTCAAGCTTTAAAAGATAAAGTTGACACACTAGTAATTATTCCAAATGATAGACTTCTTGATATTTCTGACAAGAAGACTTCTTTTGCAAAAGCTTTTGAAATGGCTGATGAAATTTTAAAACAAGGTGTTCAAGGTATATCTGATCTTATTTCTGTACCAAACCTTATTAATCTAGACTTTGCAGACGTTAAAACCATTATGGAAGATAAAGGAATCGCTCATATGGGTATAGGTATTGCATCTGGTGATGACAGAGCAACAGAAGCTGCAAAACTAGCAATAAACTCTCCTCTACTAGAAACTTCTATAGAAGGTGCAAAATCAGTACTTATTAATATTACTGCAGGAAATGACCTTGGAATATTTGAAGTTAATGAAGCTGCTGATCTTATCCGTGACTATGTTTCAGAAGATGCTAATATCATATTTGGAGCTGGTATCGATGATACACTAAAAGACAGTGTTAAGATTACAGTTATTGCAACTGAGTTTGAAGATGAAGATAATGGAAGAACTTCATTAAGAACAGATTCTATTAAAGAAACTAGAGCACCAAAGGCTAAGAAAGAAAGCACAAGTGACCTAGATATTCCAGAATTTCTAAAGAGAAGATTTGAAGATTAAATTAATAGATTTTAATGGGTATCTAAGGATACCCTGTTTTTTTATTTTTAATAAATATTTTAATAATTAAATATAATTTAGATTATATTTTTAAAAAGGGTGATAATATGAAATGTCCATTCTGTGGAAGTCTTGATTCAAAAGTTGTAGATTCAAGACAGACTGATGAAGGTTCAATTATAAGACGAAGAAGAGAATGTCCAAGTTGTAAAAAAAGATGGACAACATACGAAACAATTGAAGAAACTCCACTTATAGTAGTAAAAAGAGATGGAAATAGGCAAACCTTCGATCCAGAAAAAATACGAATAGGTATTATAAAATCATGTGAAAAAAGACCTGTTAACATAGAAAAGATTGATGAGATCGTTGATAATGTTGAAAAAAGTCTTAGAAACACAATGAAGAGAGAAATTTCTTCTGATGAGATAGGTGAAATAGTTATGGAACATCTAAAGGATCTTGATAAAGTTGCCTATGTAAGATTTGCATCAGTATATAGAAATTTCACTGATTTAGATTCTTTCTATAAAGAGTTGGAAAAGATTCAAAAGAGGGAAGACCATGGATCTATTTGATCTTGCAGCAGAGAATAGAAATAAATCTAATGCTCCACTGGCAGAGAGAATGCGTCCTAAAAATTTAAATGAATTTGTAGGTCAAAGCCATATCGTAGGTGAGGGCAAGTATCTAAACAGAGTTTTAAAATCAAACAGAGTTTTTTCTATGATATTCTATGGACCTCCAGGAGTTGGTAAGACAACACTGGCAGAGATATTTGCAGGTCTATCAGGTTATAAATTTGTAAGGATTTCTGCTGTTACATCAGGAGTTAAAGAACTAAGAGAAATTTTAAAAGTTGCAGAAGATGATTTAAAGTTTCATAGTGTAAAGACGATTCTATTCATTGACGAGATTCATAGATTTAATAAGTCTCAGCAAGATGCACTTCTTCCATTTGTAGAAAAAGGACTGGTTACACTTATAGGAGCAACTACTGAAAATCCTTACTTTGAAGTAAATTCAGCTCTTCTATCCAGATGCCAAATTATAAATCTTGAACCATTGAATGATGAAGATTTGCTTAAATTAATTGACAGAGCATTGACAGAGGAGAAAGGTCTTAAAAATTTAAATGTAAAATTATCTGAAGATGCTAAGAAGACACTTATTCTTCTTGCTGGAAATGACGCAAGATCTCTACTTAATAATTTAGAAATTGCAGCATTATCTACAAATAGCACAAATGGAGAAATAATAATTAACAAATCGGATGTCGAAAACTCCGTTATGAAGAAAAAAGTTCTCTATGATAAAAATGGAAATTCGCACTATGATAATATCAGTGCATTTATAAAATCAATGAGAGGAACGGACCCAGATGCTGCTGTATTTTATCTTGCTCAGATGATAAACGCTGGAGAAGATCCAAAATTCATCGCAAGAAGAATGATAATCTTTGCTTCAGAAGATATAGGATGTGCAAATCCAATGGCTATTCAAGTAGCTGTTTCTTGTTTTGATGCAGTAAATATAGTAGGGCTTCCAGAGGGAAGAATTATCTTATCTCAATGTGCAATATATCTTGCAACCAGTCCCAAATCAAATGCATCATATATTGCAATTGATGAAGCTCTTCATGATGCAAGAGAAGCTAAATCATATACTATCCCAATGTATCTTAGAGATAAACATAATCCTTCAGTAGATAATGAAGAAGTATATAAATATCCTCACAGCTACGGAGGATATGTAAAGCAGGATTATCTACCGATAGAATTTAGAGATAAAAAATATTACAGACCTAAATCTTCAGGACAAGAAAAAAATATAATCGCATTTTTAAAGAGAATAGATGAAAATTTGTAATTTTATCAAAATTTATATAAAATATTATAAAATAGATTAGGAGGAATTATGGTTATAGACATTCAAAAAGTACTAAACGATAAAAGTTTAATAGATAAAGAAATCACTGTAGCTGGATGGATTAAAACATCCAGAGTTTCTAAAAATTTTGGGTTTATAGAACTAAATGATGGAAGTTCTTTTAAATCACTTCAAATTGTAGTTGAATCAGATTTAGAAAATTTTGAAGAAGTGAGCAAGTACACAATTTCCAGCTCGATAGAAGTTACAGGTACTGTTGTTGAGTCACCAGGAGCTAAACAGTCTGTAGAACTTCACGCAAAAGAAATAAAATTAATTGGACTTAGTGACAGAGACTATCCACTTCAAAAGAAGAGACACACAATGGAATACTTAAGAACTAAGACACATTTAAGACCTAGAACAAATACTTTTAAAGCTGTGTTCAAAGTTAGAAGTTTAATTGCCTACGCGATTCATAAATTTTTCCAAGAAAATGGATTTGTATACGTGCATAGTCCAATAATAACTGCTTCAGATGCTGAAGGTGCAGGTGAAATGTTCCAAGTAACTACACTTGATTTACAAAATGTACCTATGGTTGATGGAAATGTTGACTATAACGAGGATTTCTTTGGAAGAGAAACTCATTTAACAGTAAGTGGACAACTAGAAGTAGAAGCATTTGCCCATGCGTTTAAAGATTGCTATACTTTTGGACCTACATTTAGAGCGGAAAACTCAAATACAGCAAGACATGCTGCAGAATTCTGGATGATTGAACCTGAACTAAGTTTTTGTAAACTCGATGGAATGCTAGAAAATGTTGAAGAATGCATAAAATACGTTATAAGTTATGTACTTGAAAATGCACCGGATGAAATGGAATTTTTCAATCAATTTATAGATAATGGACTTTTGGAAAGACTTAACTCAATAGTAGAAAAAGATTTTGGAAAGGTTACTTATACTGAATCAGTGGAAATACTTAAGAATTCAAAGAAAGAATTTAAGTATCCAGTTGAATGGGGAATAGATTTACAAACTGAACACGAAAGATATTTAACTGAAGAAGTATTTAATAAACCTGTTTTTGTAACCGATTATCCAAAAGAAATAAAAGCATTCTACATGACTCAAAATGATGATGGCAAGACAGTAAGAGCTTCTGACTTACTCGTTCCTGGAATTGGAGAACTTGTAGGCGGTTCTCAAAGGGAACACAGAGTAGATGTGTTAGAAAGTAGAATGAAGGAACTAGGACTTGATACCCGTGCTTATGAATGGTATTTAGATTTAAGAAGATTTGGAACGGTGATAACTTCTGGATATGGCATAGGATTTGAAAGACTTGTAATGTACATTACTGGAATGAAAAATATCCGTGACGTAATTCCATTCCCAAGAACTGTGAATACAGCAGATATATAGGTGAGAGATGAAAAAGTATAATCCATTAGAAATAGAAAAGAAATGGCAAGAATATTGGGACGAAAATAAAACTTTTAAGACAGATAACGATCTAAATAAAAAAAAGTTTTATGCCCTTGTTGAATTTCCTTATCCTTCAGGACAAGGACTTCACGTTGGCCATGCGAGACCATATACAGCACTTGATGTAGTTGCTAGAAAGAGAAGATTACAAGGAGAACAAGTCTTATTCCCAATGGGTTGGGATGCTTTTGGTCTACCAACAGAAAACTATGCAATAAAGAATAAAATTCATCCTAAAAAAGTGACTATTGACAATATTCATAACTTCAAAAGACAACTTAAATCAATAGGATTTTCTTTTGATTGGGATAGAGAAATAGATACAACAGACCCAGAGTACTACAAATGGACTCAATGGATATTTTTACAACTTTTTAAACATGGTCTAGCTTATAAACAAGAGATGCCTATTAACTGGTGTCCTTCTTGTAAAGTAGGTCTAGCAAACGAAGAAGTTGTAGGCGGCTGCTGTGAAAGATGTGGAACAGAAGTTGAAAGAAAAGTTAAATCACAATGGATGCTTAAGATAACTGATTACGCAGAAAAATTACTAGAAGGACTTGATGAAGTTGACTTCATAGAAAGAGTAAAGACTCAACAAAGAAACTGGATTGGTAAGTCAGTTGGAGCAGATGTTAAATTTAAATTAAAAGACTTAGACGAAGAGTTAGAAATCTTTACGACTAGACCTGATACTATATTTGGAGCTACCTACATGGTAATATCTCCTGAACATCCACTTATTCAAAACTATAGAGATAGAATAGAAAATATCGAGGATGTAGATAAATATATAAAAGAAGTTTCTAAAAAATCTGATTTCGAAAGAACTGAACTTTCTACAAATAAGACAGGTGTAGAATTAAAGGGAATCCATGCAATTAACCCAGCAAATGGAAAAGAAATACCTGTTTGGACATCAGACTACGTACTAATGACTTATGGAAGTGGTGCAATAATGGCGGTTCCAGCTCATGATACGAGAGACTTCGAATTTGCGACTAAGTTTGGTTTAGAAATAATCCAAGTAATAGAAAATAAAGATAGCAATGAACTACCAATGGTAGAAAAAAATAATTGCACTATCATCAATTCTGAGTTTTTAAATGGATTAAACGTAGAAGACGCAACTGAAAAGATAATTAAATTCTTAGAAGATAAAGGTATTGGTGAAAAGAAGACTAACTATAAATTGAGAGACTGGGTATTCTCAAGACAAAGATATTGGGGAGAACCAATTCCAATAATTCACTGTGATAAATGTGGTTACGTTCCAATGGACGAAAAAGATCTTCCACTAAGACTTCCAGAAGTTGATAATTACGAGCCATCTCATGATGGAGAAAGCCCACTTTCACACATGGATTCATTCGTTAATACAACTTGTCCAGTATGTGGAGGAACAGCTAAGAGAGAAACGGATACCATGCCTCAATGGGCAGGATCATCTTGGTACTTCTTAAGATATATAGATCCTCACAATCATGAAGCTCTAGCAGATCCTAAACTTTTAGAACATTTCTTGCAAGTTGACTGGTACAACGGAGGAATGGAACACACAACACTTCACTTACTATATTCAAGATTTTGGCATAGATTCTTATATGATATAGGAGTAGTTCCAACTAAAGAACCTTACAAGAAAAGAACTTCCCATGGAATGATTCTTGGATCTAACTCAGAAAAAATGTCTAAATCCAGAGGTAATGTTATAAATCCAGACGACATTGTGAATGAATATGGAGCAGACACTCTAAGAACATACGAAATGTTTATGGGAGATTTTGAAAAAGCTGCCCCATGGAGTACAAATGGAGTAAAGGGAGCTAGAAGATTCTTAGACAGAGTCTATGGATTAACTGAAATATTAAACGAAGAAGATGGATATTCAAAGAAATTAGAGTCTTCTATACACAAGACAATTAAGAAAGTTTCAGATGACTATGAAACACTTAAATTCAACACAGCAATAGCAGCTCTTATGAGTTTAGTAAATGAATTTTACGCTGAAGGAAGCGTAACTAAATTAGATTTTGAAACACTTCTTATTCTTTTAAATCCAGTTGCACCACATATAACAGAAGAACTTTATCATGAAGTTCTAGGAGGTTATCTAAATGAAGCAAACTGGTCAGAGTATGATGAAGAAATGCTAGTGGATGATGAAGTGGAAATACCAGTTCAATTCAATGGTAAAGTAAGATTTAAAATAATAGTGCCAATAGATGCTACTGAAGAAGAAGTATTTGAAAAAGCAGAATCTTGTGATGAATTTAAAAACTGGGTAGAAGATAAAAAGATAGTTAAAAAAATCTATATAAAAGGAAAAATATTAAACATAGTAATTAAATAATATTTATTAAGAGCACCCGTATGGATGCTCTTAAATTTTGCAAAAAAAAAGGCTCTAAAGATTTTATTCTTTAAAGCCTTTTTTTAATGTTTAAGTTATTAATTATAAATTTTAAATTATCTAGTTTTTTGAAACTCTATTTTATAGTCCAGACCATCGAAAAACTGCATAGCGTGTTCTAAATCATGATACTTAAAGCCTTGATCAAAGGCATCTTTTCTCTGTTTTGAAGTTCCGTGAGTGAAATTATCTGCATTTATTCTTTGCCCACTCATCTTTTGTATTCTATCATCACCAATTGATGCTGCGGCATTCATTGCTTCTTCGATATCGCCGCTTTCAAGATATCCTTTTTCTCTAATGTAGTATGCAAAAAGTCCACCGAAATAATCAGCTTGTAGTTCCATAGCTACAGAATATTTATTGTATTCTTTTTCTGAAAGTTTATTTCTCAGTGGTTGAACTTGATTAATAACATTTAATTGATTTTGAACATGGTGACCAACTTCATGAGCAAGCACATATGCAAAAGCAAAGTCACCATCTGCACCAAATGTATTCTTTAAATCATTGTAGAAAGAGACATCGATGTAAACTGTCTGATCTAGAGGGCAATAAAATGGTCCCATATTTGACTGAGCAACGCCGCATCCAGATTGAGTAGCTTGGTCGTATAAGTTCATCTTAGGTTCAGTGTAGCTTAGACCATATTCACTAAACTTTTCATGCCAAACATCTTCAGTGTCAGCAAGTACAACAGATAAGAAGTCTTCAAGCACTGCTTGTTCTTCAGTCCTTTGACCTGGACTTGTATTAACTGGAGTGTTGTCAGTAGGAAGATTTGAAATATCTCCACCAAGCAAAAAATATAATAGAAGTAGAACAACTCCACCAATTCCTCCGCCGAAGACAAGTGGTGATCTAGGGCCGCCACCTCTCTGTACATTGCTACTTTTTCTTCTGCCTTGCCATTTCATTATTAATTCCTCCTAAAATTTCTGTTATATATAATTTATCCTTAATCAAAAATAAAATCTAGTTATTAATTAAATAATATTTTTAGTAGAAGATAAGCTCTTATTTTAAAGATTTTAGTTGATACTAAAGATTTTATATGTTAAGATATTAGAGGTATTAAATGACACACATTTTCTGACGATACTCAAGTTGCCTAGATGGTCTGAGGTAGGTTGACGAAAATGGAGGAATAAAAAACGGAGGTGTAAAGATGTCAGTTATATCAATGAAAGCACTCCTAGAAGCAGGAGTACACTTTGGACATCAAACTAGAAGATGGAATCCAAAGATGTCAAGATTTATCTTTACAGAAAGAAATGGAATCTATATTATAGATCTTCAAAAAACAGTAAAGAAAATTGAAGAAGCTTACGATTTCGTAAGAGAACTATCAGAAGAAAACAAGACAATACTATTTGTAGGAACTAAGAAACAAGCACAAGATGCTATTGAAAAAGAAGCAAAAAGATGCGAAATGCCATATATCAACCAAAGATGGTTAGGTGGTCTTCTTACAAATTTCAAAACTATTAAAAAGAGAGTTGAAAGACTTCACGAACTTGAAGAAATGGAAGAAGATGGAACATTTGATGTTCTACCTAAGAAAGAAGTTATTCAACTTAGACTTGAAAGAGAAAGACTTGAAAAGTTCCTTGGTGGAATTAAACATATGGATAAACTACCAGATTGTATATTCGTAGTTGACCCTAAGAAAGAATATATCGCTGTTAAAGAAGCTGATATTCTAGGAATCCCAGTAGTAGGAATCATAGACACTAACTGCGATCCTGATGAAATTGATTACCCAATCCCAGGAAATGATGATGCAATAAGAGCGGTTAAACTAATCACTGAAACTATTGCAAATGCGGTATTAGAAGGTAAGCAAGGAACTCAATTTACTGACTTTGACGAAGAAGGTTCTCAAGAAGAACTTGAAAACGAACCAGTAGAAGAGGAAGAATAAGATAATTTGGGTTCTAAGCTTAGGACCCTTTTTTTATAGGAGGTTTTAAATGAAAATCACAGCACAAATGATCAAAGAATTAAGAGAAATTACATCAGCAGGTATGATGGATTGTAAAAAAGCGCTTGCTGAAACTGATGGAGATTTAGAAAAAGCTATAGATTTCCTTAGAGAAAAAGGACTTGCTTCTGCAGCTAAAAAATCATCTAGAATTGCAGCTGAAGGTTTAGTTGATAGTTATATTCACGGCGGAAGAATCGGAGTTCTAATTGAAGTTAACTCTGAAACTGACTTCGTATCTAAAAACGAAGAATTCAAGGCATTTGTAAGAGATATGGCTATGCAAGTAGCTGCTGCAAATCCAAAGTATGTAACTCGTGAAGAAGTACCAGCTGAACAAGTTGAACACGAAAAGAACGTTCTTAGAGAACAAGCTCTAAACGAAGGAAAACCAGAAAAAATCGTTGAAAAGATGGTTGAAGGTAGACTTGAAAAATTCTATGAAGAAATTGTTCTACTTGACCAAAAGTTTATTAAAGACGGAGACCTAAAAGTTCAAGACGTACTAACTAACTTAATCGCTAAGATTGGTGAAAATATCAAGATCAGAAGATTTGTTAGATATGAAGTTGGAGAAGGACTAGAAAAAAGAGAAGAAGACTTCGCAGAAGAAGTAGCTAAGCAAATGGGTAAATAAGATGGATAAAGCCCATAATAAATACAACAGAGTAGTTTTGAAGCTAAGCGGTGAAGCTATGGCAGGTGATGCTAAGATCGGCATAGATCCTGCCACTGTTAAATCAATCGCTTTAGAAATAAAAAGAGCTTATGAAACTGGAGTGGAAATTGGTATTGTAGTTGGGGGTGGAAATTTCTGGAGAGGCAGATCTTCAGGAGATATGGACAGAGCCACTTCTGACTATATGGGCATGCTTGGTACTGTAATGAATGCTCTTGCTCTTCAAGATATGTTAGAATCTCTAGGAGTAGATACAAGAGTTCAAACTGCAATTGAAATGAAAGAGGTTGCTGAACCATATATAAGACGTAGAGCAATTAGACATCTTGAAAAGAAAAGAGTGGTTATTTTCTCAGCAGGAATAGGTAATCCTTATTTTTCAACCGATACTACAGCGGCTCTAAGGGCTGCAGAAATTGGTGCAGAAGTAATACTTCTTGCAAAAAAAGGAGTGGACGGCATCTATGATTCTGATCCAAATATCAATCCTTCTGCTAAGAAATTTGACACGCTTACTTACCAAGAAATACTTACTAGAAGACTTACAATTATGGATAGTACTGCAACATCTCTATGCATGGACAATAATATTCCAGTAATAGTATTTGGAATAGATATAGAAAACTCAATATATGATGCTGTATCTGGAAAAACAATAGGTACCAGCGTTAATTAGGAGGTAATTATGTTTGATTATAAGCGTGAAGCTGAAGATAAAATGAAAAAATCCATTGAGGTTTTAAGAGACGATCTACTTTCTATAAGAGCAGGAAGAGCAAATCCAGCACTTTTAGATAAAATTACAGTTGAATACTATGGACAAGTGACTCCACTTAACCAAGTTGCAGGAATCTCAGCTCCTGAAGCAAGACTTCTTGTTGTACAACCATGGGATCAATCACTTATACCTGTAATAGAAAAAGAAATTTTAAAATCTGACTTAGGTCTTAATCCATCTAATGATGGAAAAGTTGTAAGACTAATAATTCCACAACTTACTGAAGAAAGAAGACGTGACCTTACAAAAGTCGTTAGAAAAAACGGAGAAGAAACTAAGGTTGCTATAAGAAATATTAGAAGAGTTGCCATTGACGAAATTAAAAAACTTGAAAAAGATAAAGAAATGTCTGAGGATGATAGAAAATTAGCCGAAGATAAGATTCAAGAATTAACAGATAAATATGTTAAAGAAGTCGATGTAGTAACAAAAGCTAAAGAAGATGAGTTAATGGAAATTTAATAAAGGCCCTGAGGGTCTTTTATTTTTTAGGAGAAATATGGAAATTGATTTAAACAATGTTCCTAAACACATCGGAATTATTATGGATGGAAATGGACGTTGGGCACAGAGTAAGAATAAAATCAGATCATTTGGTCATAAAGAAGGTGCTGAAAGGGTTATAGACATTGTAGAAGAGAGTTATCGTTTGGGAGTTAAATATCTAACTCTATATGCTTTTTCTACTGAAAATTGGAAGAGACCTGCAGATGAAGTGGGATATCTCATGACTCTTTTAAACTCTTTTATAGATAAAAAATTAAAAAGACTACATGAAAATGGTGTTAAAATAAATGTACTAGGAGAAATAGAAAGATTCGACGACAAGACTTTTAAATCTGTAAAAAAAGCTATCGATACAACAAAAGACAATAAAAAAATGGTTTTAAATATTGCTCTATCCTATGGAGGAAGAGCAGAAATTGTACGAGCTGCAAAAATAATTGCAAAAGATTTTAAAGAAGGAAGTTTAAAATTAGATGATTTAAACGAAGATAATTTTAATGATTATCTCTACACCAAAAATATACCGCCTGTAGACCTGCTAATTCGTCCTGGTGGCGAAAAGAGAATTTCTAATTTTTTACTTTACCAATTGGCATATGCTGAGTTTATTTTTGTAGATACTTTATGGCCAGATTTTAGAGAAGAGAATTTACAAGAAGCCATCTTAGAATATCAAAATAGAAATAGAAGGTACGGTGGGATATGAAAAACTTCGTAACTAGAAGTATTACAGCTGTCATAGGGATAATTTTATTATATTTCATAATTGTAAATGGTGGAATTTATCTATCTGTATCACTACTATTTTTGTCACTTGTGGGATTATATGAAATAAAAAATTGTTTTAAAAATATAAATATAAGTATCAATGCATATCTTCTCTATATTTTTACGATCATTCTATTTTTAATAAGAAGTGTAGAGAGTTTAAGCGTACTTAAAAATTTTGAGTATCTATTTATACTTATTATTATGCTTATTTCTTTTGTACTAGACTTAGATATCAATAGAAATATGGATGATAGCGTGTACACAGTTTTTTGCTACATCTACATTCCTGTGATATTTGACCTTCTTTATAAAATGGACAAAATGCACTTGGTTCTTGTGTTCATAATGGCATTTGCAACAGATACATTTGCCTACCTCGTAGGAGTAACTATGGGTAAGCACAAGTTGATACCAAGTATTTCTCCTAAAAAATCAGTAGAAGGCGCAATAGGAGGTATCTTAGGAGCTGTTATACTTGGATCTTTATGGATTAAATATAATTCAATTAATTTAGATATATTGACAATAATATTTCTTGTTTTCACCTCTATATCTTCACAACTAGGTGATTTAATAGCATCAAAGATAAAGAGAGTTTCAGGAATAAAAGATTATGGAAATATTTTTCCAGGACATGGAGGAGTGCTAGATAGATTTGACAGCATCTTAAATGTCACTGTGATTATATTTTTATTTTCAAAAGTTATGGAGGTACTATGACTACAATTTTAAGTGTAATTTTTGTCTTTCTTCTTGTAATCTTACTACATGAAGCAGGGCATTTAGTGGCGGCGAAAGCCTCTGGAATAAAAGTAAATGAATTTGCTTTTGGAATGGGTCCCAAGATTTTTGGAAAACAAAAAGGGGAAACTTTGTATTCCCTTCGTGCTCTTCCTATAGGTGGATACTGTGCAATGGAAGGTGAAGGTGAAGATTCTGAAGACCCTAGAGCATTTAACAATGTAAGTATAGGAAAAAGAATGGTTACAATACTTGCTGGAGCATTTATGAATTTTGTTCTAGCAATAGTTGCTTTTTCTATAATTGCAGGTGTCAATGGCGTAGCAACTACGACAATCGGCGAAATTGTACCTGGAAGTCCAGCAGAAGAGATGGGATTTGTACCAGGTGATAAGATTGTTGTAATCGACCATACAGAAATCAAAGAATTTGCAGATATTCCTAAGACCATTGCTGCTTCTGAAAAAGATACAGTCAGGGTTTATGCTGTTAGAAATGGCATACTTTATGCCCAAAATGTTAAAGTTGTTGAAAAAGATGGTCAAAAGATGATCGGAATTAAACCTATGCTAAATAAAGGAGTCACATATTCAATTAGATATGGTTTTAAACAAACAGGAAATGTGATTAAGGAAGTATTTCAAGTTTTAGGAATGTTATTCACTGGTAAATTAGCATTATCAAAACTTTCGGGGCCAGTTGGTGTCATAAAAGTGATTGGACAGTCTGCAAAATTTGGTTTTTTAAATGTCCTTGCAATTCTTGGGCTTATTTCGGCAAACTTAGGTGTTGTAAATTTACTTCCGATACCAGCCCTTGATGGTGGGAGATTTGTCATGCTTTTAATAGAAAAATTAAGAGGAAAGCCTTTAAGCGAAAAGGTAGAGTACTATATAAACTTAGTTGGATTTATATTTGTATTCTCAATTATGATTTATGTAACTATATTTGGAGATCTTAGAAGATGATCAATAGAAGAAATACCAGGGTTATAGATGTTGGTGGAGTTAAAATTGGAAATCCTAATCCGATTTCGATTCAGTCCATGACAAATACTATAACCTGTGATGTAGAAAATACTGTAGCACAAATAAAAAGATTGGAAGATGCTGGCTGCGACATTATTAGATTTGCAGTCAATGATTTCGACGATGCAGAAGCAATTCCAAAAATTAAAGAAAAAATAAATATTCCAACCATTTCTGATATTCAGTACGATTATAAATTAGCGCTTGAAGCTGCCAAGTATGGAGTAGATGGTCTTAGGATAAATCCGGGAAACATCGGCGAAAGATGGAAGGTTAAAGAAGTTGTAGAAGCTGCTAAAGACAAAGGAATATCCATAAGAGTCGGCGTTAACTCAGGTTCAATTAGCCAGGAAATTTTAGATAAATTTTCTGGAGTAAATGTGGACAGTCTTGTAGAGTCAGCTTTAAGTGAAGTCAACTATTTAGAATCACTTGGATTCAAAGATATAAAAGTTTCTCTGAAGGCATCAGATCCACTTTTAAATATAAGAGCTTATGAAAAGTTTGCAAGTCTAACTGACTATCCACTTCATCTAGGAGTTACTGAAGCTGGACCTCCTAAAATCGGTGCAATAAAATCAGCTATAGGGATCGGATCACTACTTCAAGAAGGAATTGGAGACACCATTAGGGTTTCACTTACATCAGATCCAGTAGAAGAGATTTATGTTGCAAAAGAAATTTTAAAATCTCTTGGTCTTAAAAGAGACGGTATAGAAATAATAAGCTGTCCTACTTGCTCTAGAACTAAGATAGATTTAATATCTCTTGTGGATGAAGTAGAAAAGAAACTTAATTCAAAAGATTTAAATATAAAGATAGCCCTTATGGGTTGTAGAGTAAATGGTCCTGGTGAAGCCAGAGAAGCTGATATAGGCATAGCTGGTGGAGACGGGCGAGGTGTTATTTTTAAACACGGAGAGATCGTAAAGTCTGTAGATGAAAAAGATCTAGTAGATGAACTTATTAAAGAAATAGAAAATTTAAGGTGAGCTATGTTTGATTTTGATAAATTTTCAAGTATATTGGGAATTGAAAACGAAGAGGTAAACTTAAATATTGTGGATATTAACTTTGATGAGGAAAGCTTAAAACTGAATGTAGTTATGAGTGCAAACCATCCTGTTGAGGATGGTTTTATTAATACCATCGAAGAAAAAATACTTGATTATATTCCGGAAATATACCTTGATTTTAAAATTATTTATGAAGAAATAGATCCTATTGATCTTGCAAAAGAAACTATTTTATTGAATTCACCTTCTTGTAACTGTTGGCTAAGTGAAGATCTTTTTAGAATAGATGAAGACAAAGGATATTTAATTTTAAACGTTCCAGATAAAACCTGTTATAATTTAATGAATTCAAATAAGATGAAATCTAGCCTAGATTCTGTCTTGGACAATCACAATCTAAACTTTGTCATTGAAAAAGATTTTGATGAAGATGAAGCAGATGATTATATGGGTACTCTTAAGGATTTAGAAAAAGAAGTACTTGAGACTACTGTTGTTAAACAAGAAGTTAAAAATAAACCTCAACCGTTAGAATTTGGAAAGAAAAGATATATAAATAGAAAGTTCAAAGGGGATGAGATTTCTATTGCAGAAGTATCTACTGATTTTCAATATGTAATCTTAACGGGAACTATATTTAAAATTGAAGTTAAAGAGCTTAGGACTGGCAATAGAATAATACTAGTTAAGATAACTGACTATACATCTTCAATAGTTTTAAAGAAATTTATGACTGAGGAAGAAGTTTCTGAATTTATGGATGAATACAGAGTAGGAACTAAAATAAGAGTCTCAGGCAAAGTAGAGTACGACAATTTTATGTCAATGGTAGTCATAAGTTTTAATGCAATAGAAAAAATAGAAGAGGAAAAAGTAGTAGAGAACTCAGAAAGACATAGAGTTGAACTTAGACTTCACACAAAGATGTCAACCATGAGTGGGATTACCGAATACGAAGAGTTTGCAAAATATGCAAAGGACTTGGGGCTTACAGCTCTAGCAATTACAGATATTACCGATGTGCAGGGATTTACAAATGCTATGGACGCGTCAAAGTCTCTTGGAATAAAAGCTATTTATGGCCTTGACATGAGAATGGTTGACGACAAAATGGGAATCGTGGAAAATTTCGAAGGAAAAGATTACAATGGAAAGTTCGTAGTCTTTGATATAGAAACGACAGGTCTTTCTCCAGCGAATGACATGATAACAGAAATAGGTGCTGTAAAGATTGAAAATGGAGTAATAGTTGATAGATTTTCAAGATTTGTAAATCCTATGAGAAATATTCCCGAAAAAGTTGTAGAACTTACTAGAATTACCAATGAAATGGTGGCAAATGAACCTCCAATTGAAGTAGTTATAAAAGATTTTGTCGAATTCATAGGGAATGCAACATTGGTTGCTCATAATGCTGAGTTCGATACCGCATTTATAAGAAGAGACTTGGCTAAAGTAGGAATAAGATTTGACTATCCTGTACTAGACACCCTCTATCTTGCTAGGGCAACTCTAAATGAACTTAAGAGATTTAATCTATCTGCCATTTCTAAAAAGCTTGGAGTTACTTTAGAAGGAGCCCACAGAGCTGTAAACGATGCTGAAGCTACTGCTGAAGCTTTTATAAAGATGATGAAGATTGGGGGATCACCAAAGTCTTTTGAAGAAATAAATAATCTTTTTGAAAAGATTGATAAATCAGTTTTATTTTCAAAGGATGCAACTGCAATTGTAAAAACTCAAGCAGGTTTAAAAAATCTCTACAAGCTCGTATCTCTATCTCATATGATGTACTACAATGTGGAAGCCAAATTGCCTAAGAGTGTCTTCGATAAATATAGAGAGGGATTGCTTTTAGGATCTGGAACATCAAAGGGTGAGCTTTGGAATGCGATATACTTCGGCAAACCTCATGAAAAACTATTAGAGATAGCCTCTTACTATGACTATTTAGAAATTCAACCGATTGGAAATAATCTAAATTACGTTGTAGCAGAAAAAGTTGATGGGAAGGAAGCTTTAATAGACATAAATAAAAAAATATTGGAGCTTGGAGATGAGCTTAATATACCTGTAGTTGCTACTGGTGATGTTTACTATCTATATCCTCATCAAGATCTTCCAAGAAGAATAGTTTTAAGTGGTGTTAATGGTCCTTTAAATCCAGAAGTGAAGATACCAAATACGCTTTACTTTAAAAACACAGATCAAATGTTAGAAGAATTTAGTTATCTTGAAGATAGATGTGAAGAAGTTGTAATAGATAATTCTAATAAGATAGCAGATATGGTTGAAGATATAAAGCCTCTTCCTGATGGAACATTTCCACCTTATATAGAAGGCTCTGAAGAGATGCTTAGGAAGATAACTTACGAAAAGGCTCACAGCATTTACGGAGAAGAACTTCCTGAAATTGTAGAAAAAAGACTTGAAAGAGAGCTTAGTTCAATAATAGGAAATGGATACGCAGTTCTATATATAATTGCAGAAAAGCTTGTAAAAAAATCTAATGATGATGGATATTTGGTAGGATCAAGAGGATCTGTAGGAAGCTCTTTTGCAGCTACAATGGCTGGTATAACAGAAGTTAATCCACTTCCGCCTCATTATGTATGTCCAAAATGTAAATACTCTGAATTTGTAGATGAAAAATTGGTTGGTTCAGGAGTGGACTTGGAAAGAAAGAATTGCCCTCATTGCGGAACAGAACTTAACCGTGACGGACACAATATTCCATTCGAAGTATTCTTGGGATTTGAAGGAGACAAAGAACCTGATATAGATCTAAACTTCGCAGGAGAATATCAACCAGTGGCTCATAAGTATACAGAAGAACTATTCGGCGAAGGATATGTATTTAGAGCAGGAACAATAGGCACTGTGGCAGAAAACACTGCATACAGAATAGTTAAAAATTATTATAAAGACGAAATTATACCACCTGTTGAAATCGACAGGCTGGCAAAGGAAATCACAGGGGTTAAGAGGACGTCTGGACAACATCCAGGTGGAGTTATGATAGTTCCAAAAACATCTAGTATCTATGATTTTTCTCCGATTCAATATCCAGCGGATAAAAAATCTTCTGGAGTTATAACTACACACTTTGATTATAACTTCTTACATGGAAAGATTTTAAAACTAGATATACTAGGTCACGATGGCCCAACGATAATTAAAATGCTTGAGGATTTAACTGGGCTAAAATCAGAAGATATCTATCTTGATGATAAGAGAACCATGAGTTTATTTAGCAGCTCAGAAGAATTAAAAATGAATCCTGAAATTTACGAATGCGAAACAGGCACATTAGGGATACCAGAGTTTGGAACAGACTTTGTAAAGAGGATGCTCATTAAAACAAAGCCTTCTACATTTTCAGAGCTTGTACAGATATCAGGTCTATCTCATGGAACTGATGTATGGACAAATAATGCTGAGGATTTAGTTGATCAAGGTCTTGCAAAATTACAAGATGTAATTTCAACAAGAGAAGATATAATGGTTTATCTAATACAGGCTGGCGCAGAAAATAAAATGGCGTTCTTTACTATGGAAAAAGTTAGAAAAGGAAAAGGTCTAACAGATGAACAAAGAGCGATAATGGAAAAACTTCCACTGCCAAGTTGGTATATAGGAGCATGTGAAAAGATAAAGTACATGTTCCCAAAAGCACACGCAGTAGCCTATGTAATGCTTTCTTTTAGAGTTGCATATTATAAATTAAATTATCCAAAGGAATATTACGCAACATACTTTACAAATAAACTTACAGACTTTGACTTGGAAACAATATCTAAAGGTGTTTCTGCTATGAAGGAAAAACTAAATGAGCTTCTTCAAATAAAAAATCCATCCCAAAAGGAAAAGGGACAGAGAAACACATTAGAGATGGCACTAGAAATGTATTCACGAGGAATTGAATTTAAATTTATAGACATTTATAAGTCTCAAGCAAAGAAATTTATAATAGATGAAGGCGGAATTAGAATTCCATTTATGGCAGTGCCGGGACTAGGGGAAGCAATAGCAAATAGCATTGTAGAAAATTCGAAAGAGAACAAATATATTTCAGTTGAAGATTTTATAAATAAGACTGGAGCTACGAAATCTATAGTAGAAATGCTAAGAGATAATAATTGTTTCGAAGGAATGCAAGAGAACAATCAACTGTCACTTTTTAACTTTTAAACCTTGAAATTTACAGAAAATTTGATATAATAGTAATGATGATAGAAAGTAACTAAGGAGTGGGTTTCCCACTCCGTATTTTTTACTTAAAAAAGGGGTGTAAAATGGCATCGACTAAAGAAATATTAAGTAAATTAAATGAAATATCTACAAGAGTAGCTGAAGCCTTAGGCTATGAAATTGTAGAAGTAGCATACAAAAAAGCGACTCCACACTCATTAGTGTCAATATTTATATTTAAAGAAGAAGGCATATCGCTTGATGACTGCGACACTATAAGTAGAGCGATTGAAGAAGAGTTGGACAAAGAAGATTTGATTGAAGAAAGCTACTATTTAGAAGTTTCTTCACCAGGATTGGATAGGCCGATAAAAACTCAGGATGACTTAAGGAGAAATAAGGGTAAATTAGTAGGGGCTAAACTATTTGCACCGATAGATGGAAATAAAGTTTATGAAGGCGTAATAGTTTCCTATACAAAAGATACCGTAACATTAAAAGATGAGGATAAGAAAATAGAGTTACCTCTAAAATCTATCTCAAAAATGAGTCAAAAAATTGTGTTCTAGGGGGACGTATGAACGAAGAATTTATATTAGCGCTTAATCAATTAGAGAGTGAAAAAGGAATAAAAAAAGATATTGTCTTTGAAGCACTAGAAGCTGCTCTAATATCAAGCTATAAAAAGAATTTTGGAATGTCGAATCAAAACATTGTAGTAGACATAAATAAAGAAAATGGAAATATAAAAATCTATAAAGAACTGATCGTAGTGGATGAAGTAGAAGATGAAGAAACACAGATTTCACTAAAAGATGCAGAAGAAATAAGCAACAAGTACAGCATAGGAAGTGTTGTAAGAATCGAAATAGATCCAATGGAATTTGGAAGGATAGCAGCACAAACAGCAAAACAAGTAGTAATACAAAAGATCAAAGACGCTGAAAAAGATATTATCTATGATGAATTTATAGATAGAGAAGGAGAGCTTATCACCGGTCAGGTTCAAAGATCATCAAGAGGATATGTATATATAGATCTTGGAAAATCAGAAGGAATTCTTCCTCCAAACGAACAGATAAAGGGTGAAGATTATTCCCACGGAAATAGATATAAAATGGTAATACTAGAGGTTAAGAAAACACCAAAGGGACCACAGATAATACTTTCAAGATCACATCCAAGTCTAATCAAGAGACTATTTGAACTTGAAGTACCAGAAATTCATGACGGAATAGTAGAAGTATTTAGTATCAGTCGTGAAGCAGGATCAAGGACTAAGATAGCGGTATTTTCAAAATCAGAAGATGTAGATCCTTTAGGAGCATGTGTAGGATTTAAAGGAGCAAGGGTAAAAGCAATCCTCGATAGCATCGGAGAAGAAAAGATAGATATAATAATTTGGGATAAAGAAATAGACCACTTCATTGCCAATGCTCTAAGTCCATCAAATGTAGAAAAAGTATTTATCGATGACAACAACAAGCAAGCCTTGGTAGTAGTTCCAGATTATCAGCTTTCACTAGCAATAGGTAAAGAAGGACAAAACGTAAGACTTGCAGCAAAACTTACGAATTGGAAGATAGATATCAAATCAGTTACTCAATTTGAAGAATATTTAGAAGAAGAAAATATTACTGAGGAAGATTTATATGCTCGTCTTGGATATGAAGAAGATGATGAAGCTGAAGTAGAAACAGAATCTAAAGAAGAAAATTCAGAAATAGAACTTGATGATTATACAGAAGAAACTGAAGAAGATTTAGAAGATATAGATTTAGAACAAGAAGAATAACTGGGAGAAATTCAAAACTTGAAATGAAAAAGACAAGAAAAATTCCACAGCGAAAATGTATCGGATGTGGAGAGCAAAAATCCAAATTTGATTTGATAAGAGTTGTAAAGACTAAAGAAAATCAAGTTTTTATAGATAGAACGGGAAAATTAAATGGCAGAGGTGCTTATTTGTGCGATGATTTAAATTGTTTGGAAAAAGCCATTAAAACAAAAGCTTTGAACAGATCATTTGAAATGGAGATTGACGATAAAACATATGAAAATCTAAAAGAAGAAATCCATAAATAACACCTGAATCGGAGGTGTAACATGCAAAATAAAAGAGTACACGCATTGGCAAAAGAATTAAATGTAACAAGCAAGGAACTAATCGAAAGAATAAATAGCTTAAACATTGAAGTCAAAAACCATATGTCGACACTAAATGCAGAAGAAGAAAGAAAAGTAGTAAATTCTTATAAGAAAACAACTACACCAAATAAATCAGATAATAAGAAAAGTAATAAGCCAAATAAAAAAAATAATAATAATAAAGAAGGTAGTACTATAGAGAATAAAGACAGAAAAGAATCTCAGTCTAAGCCAGTAAAGGATAATAACAAGAGATTTGATAATAAAAAAACTGATTTCCAAAACACAGATGGAAAGAAAAGATTTAAAAAGAAACCATTTGAAAGAAAAGATTTAGAAGGTCAAAAAGACAATAATAGATATCAAGGTAAGAACAAAGATAAAACCCAAAACTTCAGAAAACCAAAAGATTCAGATAGAGAAAGTTTTGGAAAAGCTCAAGTGGAAGATAGACCACATAACAAGAAAAAAAGATCTAGATCTTTTAACAAAATGAATGAAGTAATTACTGAAAAAGAAGTAAATCAACAAGAATATAAAAAGAAAAAATCTAAAAACAATCATAATAAAAAAAGCAAACAAGATATTTTAGAGCTTAGAGAACAATATGCAAAGAGAGATTTGACTAAAAAAGCTCCTAAGAAGAGAGTTAAGAAGACTGTTAAGAAAGAAGAAGTGGAAGAAAATAAAGTAGCTAAGATTTCACCACCACTAGCAGTTAAAGATTTTGCTGAAGCTATAGATGTGCCAGTATCTCAAGTAATTACAAAGTTAATTGGTCTTGGAGTAATGGCATCTCAAAATGAGCCTATAGATAAAGATGTTTGCGAAATTCTTGCAGATGAATTAAGTGTAGAGATTGAATTTGCAAGTCCTGAAGAAAAAGTCTCAATCGAAGAAGAATTTGGACTAGATTTTGAAGATAAAGAACAAAATTTAAAACCAAGACCACCAGTAGTAACTGTAATGGGTCACGTAGACCACGGTAAAACCTCTATCCTAGACTCAATTAAAAAATCTCATGTAACTTCAACGGAAGCTGGGGGAATTACACAACATATAGGGGCTTATACAGTTAATTTAAATGGAAAGAAAATCACGTTCTTAGATACACCAGGTCACGAAGCCTTTACTTCTATGAGACTTAGAGGGGCACAAATCACAGACGTGGCAATACTTGTAGTTGCTGCAGATGATGGGGTAATGCCACAGACAATTGAAGCGATATCCCATGCTAGAAGTGCTGAAGTTCCTATAATCGTAGCAATAAATAAAATAGATAAAGAAGCAGCTAATGTAGATAGAGTTAAACAAGAGCTTTCTGAACAAGGACTTATGCCTGAAGACTGGGGTGGAGATACCATCATGGTTCCTGTAAGTGCTCACACAAAACAGGGTATTGATGACTTATTAGAAATGATACTTCTTGTAGCAGAAATGAGAGAGCTTAGAGCAAATCCACAAAGACATGCGATAGGTACAGTTATAGAAGCTAAGCTTGACAAGGGCAAGGGACCTATGGCAACAGTATTAGTTCAAAACGGAACCTTAAGATCTTCAGACTTTGTAGTAAGTGGAGTTGCATCAGGAAGAATAAGAGCAATGACCGATGACAAGGGCAAGAACATTAAAAAGGCAGGACCTTCAATGCCTGCAGTTATTCTTGGTCTATCAGAAGTTCCAAATGCTGGAGATTCTATCTATGCAGTAGAAGATGAAAAAACTGCAAAGACCATAGCAGATAAAAACAGAGAAATAGTAAGAGAAAATAGATTAAATGCAACAAACAAGGTTTCTCTATCCAATTTATTTGAAAAAATGAAAGAAGGAGAAAAGAAACAACTAGATTTAATCATAAAAGGTGATGTAAAAGGGTCAGTAGAAGCACTTACTCAATCATTACTAAAAATAGAAAATGAAGAAGTGAACATCTCAATAATTCACTCTGCAGTTGGTGGGATTAGTGAATCTGACGTTTCTTTAGCATCAGCTTCAAATGCTATTGTAATAGGATTTAATGTTCGACCAAATATTAACGCAATTGATCTTGCAAAAGAATTAGAAGTAGATATAAGAACTTACAGAGTAATCTATGATGCGATAGATGATATAGAAAAAGCTGCTATAGGTATGCTTGATCCAGAATTTGAAGAAGAAGTTCAAGGAAGATGCGAAGTTAGACAGACATTTAAACTTCCAAACAACTCAATAGTAGCTGGAGTTTTCGTAGTTAGTGGTAAAATTCCAAGAAGATCACAAGTTAGAATTCTTAGAAATGACACTGTAATCCACGAAGGTGAAATAGCATCTCTAAAGAGATTTAAAGATGACGTAAGAGAACTAAATAATGGCTATGAAGGTGGAATCACCATAGAAAACTTTAACGACATAAAAGAAGGTGACTTCATCGAGTCATTTATTATGAAGGAAATCAAAAGGGTATGAGAGAAAAAAGAGTGCAAAGAATTGGCGAGGAACTAAGAAGAGTTATCTCTGATATCATAAGATCAAAGATTAAAGATCCTAGAATACCAGAGATAATAAGCGTCACCAATGTAATAGTGACAAATGATTTGTCATTTGCGAAAATATTTGTTGAAATAATGGGTACCAAAGAAGAGCAAGAAGAGGCGCTTGAGGGACTTAACTCAGCTAAAGGATTTATAAAGAAAGAAATCTCGACAGAGGTGAAACTTCGTCAAATGCCAGAGCTCATTTTTATACTTGACGAAACCCTAGATATAAATCAAAAAATGGAAGAACTGATTGAAGAGGTCAAACATGGAAATGATAAAATTTCATGAGATGATTGAAGGGGCAAGTAATATTGCCCTTGCTTCACATCTAAATCCAGATGGAGATAATCTTGGATCTCTAAGCGCTCTTTCTAAGTATTTAAAGAAGTTAAATAAAGAAGTTTATACTATTTTCGACGATGTAATGATAGATGACTTTAAATTTTTATTTAATGGAATAGAAACTATTAAATCTAGCGAGTTAAAAAATGTTGATTTATTTATAACTCTTGACAGCGCAGATTTAAATAGAATTGGAAAGGACGCCAAAGATCTATATAATAATAGCAAAAAGACCATCTGCATAGACCATCATCACACAAATGATGGATATGCAGATTTTAATGTCATAGAAAAAAATGCGAGTAGCACCTGTGAAGTCTTATTTAAACTTTTGAAAAAAGAAATTATTGATGAAGAAATAGCTACATCCATATTAACTGGAATAAGTACAGACACTGGAAGCTTTAAATATGAAAACACAAGCGGCGATACTCACAGAATTGCAGCTGAACTTTTAGATTTGGGAGCTAAAAATTTAGATATAACAGTAAACGTATATCAATCAAATCCAAAATCTAAAATTATGCTATTAAATGAGGCGCTAAGTAGGCTTGAATTTTATTCAGAAGGTAAAATAGCTTTTATAGCTCTACCTAAAGAAATATCTCTTAACAAAGATTATAAAAAATCTGATAGTGAAGGGATAGTTGAATACATTCGAGATATTGAAGGTGTGGAAATCGCAATATTTTTAAAAGAAAAAGAAGATGAAATAAGAGTTTCATTTAGAGCAAAATCCTATGCGGATGTAAGCAAAATCGCGTCTAAATTTGGTGGTGGAGGTCATGTCATGGCTGCAGGAGCAACATGCCACGGAGAACTTAGAATAGCGAAAGAAGAGATTCTAAATGAAGCAATAAAGGAGATTAAATGCAAGGAATCCTAGTAGTTAACAAGAGACAAGGAATAACATCTCACGATTGTATCTATATTTTAAGAGATCTTTTAGAAATTAAAAAGATCGGTCACACAGGAACACTAGATCCAATGGCGACGGGAGTTTTGCCTATGACCATTGGAAAAGCTACAAGGGTATCATCATTTATTCAAAATTCAGAAAAAGAATATATTGCAACTATAGAGTTTGGCATAGAAACGGACACAGAAGACATAACGGGAAATATTATAGAAAGATCTGATAAAATTCCTACAGAGAAAGAAGTTTTAGATATACTTCCTAAGTTCACAGGAAGGATAGAGCAGATCCCACCAATGTATTCTGCAGTCCGAGTGGATGGAAGAAAACTTTACAAGATAGCCAGAGAAGGAAAGGTTGTAGATAGACCAAAAAGAGAAATCCACGTAGAGAGCTTAAAACTTCTGGACTCCAATCCATTTACTTTAAAGATAAAATGTAGTTCTGGAACATACGTAAGAACTCTTATTTCAGATATTGGAAAAGAACTTGGAACTTTTGCAACAATGACTTCTCTTATAAGGACAAAGGTTGGTCCTTTCTCTGTAGAAAATGCAATTAAAATAGATGATCTGGAAAGTATGACAAAAGAAGAAATAGAGGAAAAACTCTATCCTACAGACTTTGCTTTAAGAAATATACCTAAGTACAATGTACCAAAAAGTTTTTTTGAAAGACTTATAAATGGTGTTAAATTTTACGACAATAGGATAAATGATGGAAAGTATTCAATTTATTGCCTGGATGAATTTATAGGTATTGGAGAGTTTGTAGATGGAAGGTTAAAAATAAAGGTGCTTAGATGAAGATAATCAACATAGATTTGGATTATTTAGGAAAAGATGAGATAGTAATCGCCCTAGGTAATTTTGACGGAGTCCATTTAGGTCATAGACTTCTTATGAAAAAAGCGATAGAAACTGCAAAGAGATTAGATGCAAAGTCTTGTGTGCTCTTATTTAATGAACACACAACAGCTACACTCTTTGATAAAAAGAAGAAAGAGCTAACATCAAATGAAGCAAAACTCATGTATTTAAAGAAAATCGGGATAGATATAGTCTATATGATAGATTTCAATGAAGAATTCATGAAGATGTCACCAGAAGTTTTCGTAAAAAATTTCCTTGTAAAAAATTTAAATGCAAAGGGAGTAGTCGTTGGATATGACTACAGATTTGGATTCAAAGCCATGGGAGATGTAGAGACTTTAAGAGAGTTTTGTAAAACAGAAAACTTGAGCCTAGATGTAATTGATGCTTATAAAATTGATGGAGAAGTAGTAAGCTCAACAAGAATAAGAGAAGCCATTTCTGATGGAAGATTAGAAGAAGCAAATAAATTTTTGGGACACACTTACTTTATAAAAGGTGTGGTTGATCATGGCAAGAAACTTGGAACTAAAATGGGTTATCCAACTGCTAATATAATTACAAAAGAAGAGATGCAACTACCAGGAGATGGAGTCTATGATACTAGAATAAAAGTTGAAGGTGATGAAACACTTTATAAAGCAGCTACTTCCATAGGAAACAATCCTACATTTTCAGGTGAGAGTTTAAAAATAGAAGCAAATATTCTGGACTTTAAAGAAGATATATATGGAAAAAAAGTATATCTATATTTCATTAAAAAATTAAGACCGATGGTAGTATTTGATTCTGTAGAAGAATTATTCGATAGAATCGCCAAAGATGTGGAAGAAGTTAGGAAAAGTAAATAGACAAGTATATTTTTATATGTTATAATAAACGAGTACCATTTCAAGGAGTGAAGCGACCTCGGCACATTTCTTTGATATTGGCTCATTAAAAATTTGGAGGTAAAAATGATTTCAAAAGAAAAGAAAACACAAATAATTGATGAATTTAAGATCCACGATAAAGATACAGGATCAACAGAAGTACAAATAGCTGTTCTTACAGCAAGAATTAATGAATTAAACGAACATTTAAAGGTTCATAAGAAGGACCATCATTCAAGAAGAGGACTTCTTAAGATGGTAGGTAGAAGAAGAAACCTTCTAAGATACCTTAAGAAAAAAGATATTGAAAAATATCGTGAACTAATAGAAAAATTAGGAATAAGAGGTTAATAAGCGGGGTATATCCCGCTTTATTTTTTTAATAGGAGGTACGATGGAGAAAGTATTTAAAAGAGAGATTGCTGGACGTGAAATGAAAGTAACCATTGGGAAAGTTGCAGAACAAGCCAATGGAGCAGCATTAGTTGAATATGGAGATACGGTTGTACTTGTAACAGCGACAGCATCTACTAAACCTAGAGAGGGAATAGATTTCTTTCCTCTAAGCGTTGATTACGAAGAAAAGATGTATGCAGTTGGCAAAATTCCTGGAGGTTTTATAAAGAGAGAAGGAAGACCAAGTGAAAAGGCAATTTTAACTGCAAGACTTATAGATAGACCACTAAGACCACTTTTCCCCGAAGGATATAGAAATGATGTGCAAGTTGTAGCTACAGCACTATCGGTAGATCAAGATAATCAACCTGATATTGTAGCTATGGTTGGATCATCTATAGCTTTATCAATTTCAGACATACCTTTTGATGGACCTACAGGATCTGTTTTTGTTGGAATGGTAGATGGAGAATATATTATCAACCCTAACGAAGAACAAACAGCTAAATCCAAGATTTCACTTACATTAGCTGGTACAAAATCTGCTATTATGATGGTAGAAGCAGGAGCACAAATAGTTACGGAAGAAGAGATGCTTGGAGCAATCTTAAAAGGTCATGAAGAAATTAAAAACATTTGTGATTTCATAGAAGAAATACAAAGAGAAGTTGGAAAAGAAAAAGCAGAATATGAAGTCTTCAAACCAAATGAAGAAATAAAAGAAAAAGTAATTACATTTGGAAAAGACCTTCTAATAGATGCTATAAATCAAGAAGACAAGGTAGTAAGAGAAGAAAAATTCGAAGCAGCAAAAGATAAAATCTATGAACATTTTACAGAAGAGCTAGAAGAATTTGGAAAAGACATAGACGCTGCAATAGAATCTATAGAAGTTGAAGAAATAAGAAGAGCAATAATAGAAGAAGAAAGAAGACCAGATGGTAGAGCACTAGATGAAATTAGACATTTATCTTCTGAAGTTGGACTTTTTAGAAGAACTCATGGTTCAGGACTATTCACAAGAGGTCAAACACAAGTCCTTTCTATAACGACTCTTGCAGGATTATCAGAAGTTCAAGTAATAGACGGATTGGGAGATGACACTCCAAAGAGATATATACATCACTACAACTTCCCACCATATAGCGTTGGAGATACAAGACCTATGAGAGGACCTGGAAGACGTGAAATCGGACATGGAGCATTAGCAGAAAGAGCACTTATACCAGTACTACCTAGTGAAGAAGAATTTCCTTATGCAATAAGAGTTGTATCAGAAGTACTAAGCTCAAACGGATCATCTTCACAAGCTTCTGTGTGTGGATCTACACTTTCACTAATGGATGCAGGTGTTCCTATTAAGGCACCAGTAGCAGGTATTGCTATGGGACTTATAGAAGAACATGGAAAAATAAAAATTCTAACAGATATTCAAGGATTGGAAGACCATTTTGGAGATATGGACTTCAAAGTTGCAGGAACTAGAGAAGGTATAACTGCAATTCAAATGGACATAAAAGTTGAAGGAATTAAGAGAGAGATCCTTGAAGAGGCTCTTGAAAAAGCAAGAATTGCAAGATTACACATTCTTGATAATATTAAAGCTACAATAGATAAACCAAGAGAAAATCTATCACCATTTGCTCCAATTATATACATTATATTAATTGATCCAGAAAAGATCGGTGAAGTAATAGGAAGCGGTGGAAAGGTTATTAATAAAATAATCGAGCAAACAGGCGTTAAGATAGATATTGATGATGATGGTAAAGTATCTGTAATTTCAAATGATCATGAAAAAGCTAAGGAAGCCATAGATATTATCGAAGGAATAGTTAAAGAAGTTGAAGTTGGAGACATCTACAATGGAAAAGTAAAAAAACTTATGAAGTTTGGAGCTTTTGTAGAACTTAAAAAAGGAACTGAAGGACTTCTACACATTTCAGAAATTGACCACAAGAGAACTGAAAAAGTTGAAGATGAATTAAAAGTTGGAGACAGTGTAGTAGTAAAAGTAATAGAAGTAGATGATCAAGGAAAGATATCACTTTCTAGAAAGGCATTACTTCCAAAACCAGAAAAAGATGAAAACTAGAATGTAATAAAAAATAATAACATGGACTTAAGTTCATGTTTTTTTTAGGAGAAATATGAAACTAAAAATTATAAATAAAAGCAAAAACGAAAATCCGTCTTATGCTACACATGGTTCATCAGGTATGGATCTTCGCGCAAACCTTGATGAAGATTTAATAATTAAATCAGGAGAGATAGAACTAGTACCAACGGGAATTTTTATAGAAATACCTGAAGGCTATGAAGGACAGGTAAGAGCAAGATCAGGCCTTGCTCTTAAATATGGAATATCTCTTCCAAATGGCATTGGGACCATTGACTCTGATTATAGAGGGGAATTAAAAGTAATTTTGATTAACCACGGTAAAGAAGATTTTGTAATCAAAAATGGAGATAGGATTGCTCAAATCGTATTTATAAAGTATGAAAAAGCAGAACTTGAAATTGTAGATAGTTTAGAAAGCACAGATAGATCTTCTGGAGGATTTGGTTCCACTGGAGTTTAAAATTTAAATAATTAATATTTCAAAATTTCTAAAGCACATTAAACTCATTTGTTTATGTGCTTTTTTTATTTTTATAATTTATGGAGTGCATGTTAAATAGATATGTACATATTAATAAATAGAGTAGAACTTATATTCTTTTTATAAGAAAAACATATCACAAATATGTTATAATTTACTTGAGGTGTAATTTTGAAAAAGAGAAGAACAAAAACTAAAACAAAACAAAATTCAATAAGACCAGAAGTAATTGGAGGAGTGCTTATACTTATAGGACTAATCTCATTTATTAGCATTTTCTCTGACAAAATGGGTTTTGTTGGTAATTTTTTATATAAATTAAATACGAATTTAGCAGGAAGAGCAAACTTAGTGGTACCTCTTATAGTCATGTTTCTAGGAACTAGCTTAAGCATCAAGTCTCTTAGAAAGAATTTTGTAAAACATTTGGTATGCTCTCTTATTTTGTTTGTGTGTTTAATTATTCTACTCGATACTGATAAGGGTGGAGACTATACACTTATCGAGAGAATTCACTTCTCAAAAGAATATGCAACGGTAGGTAAAGGTGGAGGAGTCATAGGAGCTTCACTTGGATTTTTCCTATATAAAGCATTGGGAGTTGTAGGCACATCAATAATAATTGGAGTGTTGGCTGTAGGAACTATTCTTTATTTAATTCAGTTCGATCCTCAAAAAGCAAAGGAATCACTATCTAACATGTCTCTTAAAATTAACGAGAATATAAATACTTTTAAAGAAAATATTGAGAAGAGAAAAGAAGAACGAGAATTAGAAAAACTTGAAAAGAATAAAGATGATAACAAAGATAACAAATCTAAGAAAAAGATTAGGAAACTAAAAAAAGAATCAAAAGATACAAAAGAACCTTCACTCGAGGTAATAGAACATGAAAGTGAACCTGATGATGAATTAGTTATAAATGAATACGACAAATATTTAGAAGAAACTAAGACAATAGATAGAGAAGAAATAAAAGAAGACTTTATAGAAGAAGACGATAAAAAAACTGAAGTAGAAGCCACAAAAGAAATTCAAACTACAAAAGATATTAAAAAAACTATAAAAGATATTGAAGAAGATGTAAAAGAAGAAGAAGAATTAAGCAAGGACATTGAAAAATCCATGGAGGAAAATTATATTTATACAGCTCCTCCAATAGAACTTCTTGATAGTATAGAAAATGAACGTGGCGACAATAGTGAGATTCTAAAAAACAAGAAAATTATAGAAGAAACTATGGAAAACTTCGGGATTGAATCTAAAATCGTCGCAATAAATAAAGGGCCAGTTATAACTTCTTATGAATTGGAACCATCTCCTGGAGTGAGACTTTCCAAAATAGTTTCTCTATCTGATAACTTAGCGCTATCCCTAGCAAGCTCTGACATTAGAATAGAGGCACCTATACCAGGAAAATCAGTTGTAGGTATAGAAGTTCCAAACAAGACAAAAGCCGCTGTAACCGTAAGAGAACTAATAGAATCAGATGAGTTTAAAAATCTAAATTCACACCTACCACTAGCTCTTGGAAAAGACGTAATGGGCAAGAATATCATAAGCACTATAGATAAGATGCCTCACCTTTTGATAGCAGGAGCTACAGGATCAGGTAAATCAGTATGTATCAATACTATCATCACCTCTATAATCTACAAGAGCTCACCAGAAGACGTAAAGCTTGTTTTAATAGACCCAAAAGTGGTTGAACTTTCGATCTACAATGGTATTCCACACCTTTTAATACCTGTTGTAACCAATCCAAAGAAAGCACAGTACGCTCTTAATTGGGCAGTACAAGAAATGGAAAAGAGATACAAAGCATTTGCAGAAAACTCTGTAAGAGACATAAAGGGATACAACAAAAAGATGAAGAACCAGGGAGAAAAAGAATTCCCTAGAATCGTTGTAATTGTAGACGAGCTTGCAGATTTAATGATGGTTTCAGGTCAAGAGGTTGAAGATTATATAGCAAGACTTGCTCAAATGGCTAGAGCTGCAGGTATATATCTAATAATTGCAACTCAAAGACCATCTGTTGACGTAATCACAGGAACGATTAAGGCAAATATACCTTCGAGAATAGCATTTGCAGTTTCTTCGTCAGTAGATTCAAGAACAATCCTTGACATAGGTGGAGCAGAAAAACTCCTTGGAAAGGGGGATATGATGTTCTATCCAGGATACTATTCAAAACCAAAGAGAATCCAAGGAGCGTTTATATCTGATGAAGAAGTGGAAAGAGTAATAGACTTTGTAAAAGGAAATAACAAAAGTCAAATGACGGAAAAGAAAGAAAACTTGCTTGATGAAATAGAGAAGAAGACTGAAGAGATAAAGGACAAAGATCCACTTTTCGAAGATGCAGTAAGGTATATCTTAACAGACGAACAGGCTTCTATTTCATTTTTACAGAGAAAACTTAAGGTAGGATATTCAAGGGCAGCAAGAATTGTTGATCAGATGGAAGAAGCTGGAATTATAGGTCCTCATGAAGGGTCAAAACCTAGAACAATTATAATGTCACCTGAAGAAATAGAAAAATATCTAGGAGAGAGAAATGAATAGTGTATATTTTATAACCCTTGGTTGTTCAAAAAATGATGTTGATACAGATCTTATGAATACCATATTGGATGAAAATAGGTTTTTTGCTACAAATGACATAGATGAAGCTGATGTAGTAATAGTAAATACCTGTGGATTTATCGAATCAGCAAAAGAAGAGTCTATAGATATGACCTTGGAGGTTGCATCATATAAAGAAAATAAAAAGCTGAAGAGTTTAATCTTAGCAGGATGTCTTGCCGAGAGATACCACGATGAACTTATAAAAGAGATCCCTGAAATAGATGGAATAATAGGAACAGGCCATTTAAACAAAATAAATGAAGCGATAGAACTTTCATTACAAGGTAAGAAACCTGTATTTATTGGAGATATTGATTCGGAGTATTTAGAAGGAAATTTAAAGTCAAAAGAAGATATAAAAGTCACAGAATATGTAAAAATATCTGAAGGATGTGACAACTTCTGCACATATTGTATAATTCCAAAATTAAAAGGAAAGAATAGATCGAGAAAGATTGAAAATATTGTGGATGAGGTCAAATACCTAGCCCAACATGGAACCAGAGAAGTGATTTTAATCGCACAAAATACAACTGATTATGGAATAGATCTATATGGAGAATACAGTCTTTCAAAATTACTAAAAGAGCTTGAAAAAATTGAAGATTTGAAATGGATAAGGATAATGTACCTTTATCCGGATCACTTTACAGAAGAATTAATAGAAGAATTTAAAAACAATAAAAAACTTGTAAAATATGCAGATATTCCTCTTCAACACATCTCAGACAATGTTCTAAAAAGAATGAATAGGAGAACCAACAAAGAAGACATTATAAATCTTATAAGATCACTTAGAGAAGAGATTGAAGGAATGGTCATAAGAACCACATTTATCGTAGGTTTTCCAGGCGAGACCGAAAAAGATTTCGAAGAACTTTTAGACTTTGTAAACTTTGCAAAACTTGATAGAGTTGGAGTTTTCACTTATTCTAAAGAAGAAGGAACTCCTGCAGCAAATTTAGAAGGACAGATTTCAGAAGAAGTAAAAGAAGAGAGATTCGAAAGAATAATGATGGAACAGATGGATATTTCTGAAGAGCTTTTGAATGAAAAAGTGGGAAAGGTTTTAGAAATATTAATCGAAGAAAAGGTAGATAACCATACCTATATAGGAAGATCAGAATATGATGCACCAGAAATAGACACAGAAGTTATAATTACATCTGATAAAAATTTAGAAATAGGAAGTTTTGTTGATGTATATATAGAAGATAGCCAAGAATACGAATTGTTGGGAGTTTATAATGAACATAGCAAATAAATTAACCTTTATGAGGATGATACTGGTACCAGTATTTGTACTATTTATGTATCTTCCTGGAGATAATTATAGAATGATAGCTACAATTATATTTGTAGTTGCATCTTTAACAGATTTTTTAGATGGATATTTAGCAAGAAAGCATGGACTTGTAACCAAGTTTGGAAAATTTGCAGATCCATTGGCGGATAAAATACTGGTAGCAAGTGCAATAATTCTACTTTCAGAACTAGGAATTATACCTGGCTGGACAGTAATTATAATAATCGCAAGAGAATTTGCAATTACTGGATTTAGAGTTATAGCTGCATCTGAAAATATTACAATTGCAGCAGGACCACTTGGAAAGATCAAGACGGCAACACAAATGGTTGGAATAATTTTGATTTTATTAAACCAACCTTCTCTTGTTAAAGTTGGACTTGTTCTATACTACATTTCAGTATTCTTCACAATTTTATCAGGAGTTGACTATATAGTTAGAAATAAAGAGGTACTAGACCTTGAAAACATCTAATATTGTAGAAATCATATCCGTAGGAGATGAAGTTTTAAGAGGTTTTACTATAAATACAAATGGAGCATACCTTGCAAAGTTTTTATTTGAAAGAGGATATTCCATTAAGTACCAAACCAATGTAGGTGACAATGAATCCGATTTAACAGAAGCTATAAATGTAGCCTCTAAAAGAGCAGCTCATATTTTTTTAATCGGAGGCCTTGGACCTACAGAAGATGATCTAACCAAAGAAATTTTGGCAAAATTCTTGGGGAGAAAATTAGCCCCACATAGAGAAAGTTTATTAAATTTAGAAAAATACTATAAAAGCAGAAGTAGAAAATTAACTAATTCATCTAAGAAACAAATAATGGTGCTAGAAAACTCCAGCGTACTAAATAACTTGGTAGGAATAGCACCAGGAGAGATAGTAGAAGAAAAAGATATAAAATACTATCTTCTACCAGGTCCACCTAGAGAGTTTCATTTTTTAGTGGATGAATATTTTGATAGATATTTAGAAAAGAAAAATTTTTATTCAGAAAAAATAAATATACATGCATTGGGAGAGTCTCCTATAGAGGTAAGACTTAGAAGTCTAAACATCGATAAAGATATAAGCGTAAACACCTATGCTAAGGGTGCTTTCACAGAGGTGGATATAATTTCTTATTCTGAGGACAGAGAAAAGTTTGAAAAATGCATCTCACTAATAAAAGAAGAATTCAAAGGATTTACATTTGAAGAAAACACACTTGAAGAGGCAATCGTAAGAAGACTTATAAAAAAAGGTATTAAGATTTCTTTTATGGAGAGCATAACAGGAGGAAGACTTGCATCAAGTATAACTTCTGTAAGTGGAAGCTCCAATGTGTTAAAAGAATCATATGTAACATATTCTAATGAAGCAAAGATAAAACTAGGTGTAGATGAAAAAATAATAGATAGATATACGGTCGTAAGTAGAGAAACTGCTCGAAGTATGGCAAAAGCCTTAGAAAAAATAACAGATGCTGATATTTCGGTATCTGTAACAGGAGAGGCAGGGCCTGTACCTAGTGTAAAAGAAGTAGGAACAGTTTATTCTTCTATTATATATGGAGATAAAATAGAAGATTTGGAGTTTAGTTTTAGTGGATCGAGAGAAAACATTCAAAATAGTTCCACAATGAGCATATTATCACATATACTTTTAATAATTGGAGGTTAAGATGGATTTAAATTTAGAAAACAAAGAAAAACAAAAAGCATTGGAAACTGCAGTAACCAAAATTGAAAAGCAATTTGGCAAAGGAGCTGTTATGCTTCTTGGAGAAAATACAAAATTAGACATAGAGTCAATCCCTACAGGATGTTTAAGTCTTGATATAGCACTTGGAATAGGTGGAATACCGAAGGGAAGAATAATAGAAATATATGGACCGGAAAGTTCTGGTAAAACTACTCTTGCACTTCACATAGTAGCTGAAGCTCAAAAACTAGGTGGTATAGCAGCTTTTATAGATGCTGAACACGCATTAGATCCACAATATGCAAAAGCACTTGGAGTAGATGAAAAAAATCTAATCATTTCTCAACCAGATTCAGGTGAACAAGCCCTTGAAATAGCAGAACATCTAATAAGATCAAATGCAGTATCTGTAATAATAATAGATTCTGTAGCAGCACTTACACCAAAGGCAGAAATCGATGGTGAAATGGGTGATGCAATGGTAGGAAGACACGCAAGACTGATGTCACAAGCCCTTAGAAAATTCACAGGAGCTATTCACAAATCACAAACTTCAGTAGTATTTATAAACCAACTTCGTGAAAAGATTGGAGTTTCATTTGGAAGTCCAGAAACAACCACAGGTGGTCGTGCACTTAGATTCTATTCTTCAGTAAGACTTGATATTAGAAAGATTGAAACACTTAAGCAAGGTGACGAAATGATAGGAAATAGAGTAAAAGTTAAAGTTGCTAAGAACAAAGTGGCACCTCCATTTAAACAAGTTGAATTTGACATAATGTACGGAAAAGGAATATCTAGAACAGGAATACTAATCGATATGGGAGTCGACTACGGATTCGTACAAAAATCTGGATCTTGGTATAGCTATGGAGATGAAAAACTCGGTCAAGGAAGAGAAAACGCAAAAGACTTCTTAGAACAAAATAAAAACATCGCAGATGAAATAGAATTTAAGATAAGAGAAACATTAAAACCAAAAGAAGAAGACAAGGCAGAGGTAAAAGAAGAAAAAGAAGATTTAGATCAAGGGTTCTTAGAATAATGAAAATCCTTTACTTTACTGACAGCCACTATAGAGGTACCAATCCTCAAAATAGATTGGATAACTTTTTAGAAACACAAGTAAATAAGACGGAAGAAGTTATGGAGATTGCAAGAAATGAGAATGTCGACTACATCCTTCATGGAGGCGATCTCTTTGACCGTCCAGACATTGCAATTTCAGTGGTATCAATATTTGCAAAAATTTTTAAAGAATCTCCAGTTCCAATCTATATAATAAGTGGGAATCACGATATATACGGTCACAACCCAGATACATTAAATAGAACTGTAATGGGACTTTTATGTGATTTAAAAGTTTTAAATCTTGTAAATGACCAAGAAATCTATTTAAAAAAAGATGTAGTGGTAAAACTAACAGGCATACCTTATAGATATGGAATGGATCTTAAAGAGAATATGAAGAGGTACCTGATTAAAGAAGATGAAAAAGACTACGACTATAGAATTCACATGACCCATGGCTTTATAATAGATAAATCTTTTGTAAATACAGTTGATTATACGACAGTAGAAGATTTATATGGGACGGATGCAGATATAACTCTTTGTGGTCATTACCATCTTGGATTTAAGACAGTTTGCCATGAGGAAGATGGACATAAAAAATATTTCATAAATCCAGGCGCTTTAGTTAGACTATCAAACTCTATGTTAGAAATAAAGAGAAAACCAAAAGTAGTAATAATAGAGCTTACAGATGAAATAAAGTTAAAAGAAATATATTTAAAATCAGCATTAGCTGGAGAGCTGGTACTAGATAGAAGTGCTATGGAAAATTTCAAATCAAAGAGAAGTAGAGATCTTGCCTTTAGCGATATGGTAAATTCAAACTTAAATTTAAACAAATTAAATATCTTTGATATGATTTCAGAAATAGCAAGGGAAAATAATCTTCCAGAAAAGGTAAAAGAAGAAGCTATAAAAAGAATAGGGGAGGCTGAATTAGAAACCAAATGAAATATATAAAAAAAGTTCACTTGATCAATTTCCAATCTCATGCCGACTCTATTTTAGAATTCGATGAAGGATTAAATGTAATCCTAGGTAGAAGTGACAGCGGAAAGACTGCGGTAATTAGAGGAATTAAATGGGCTCTTTACAATGAACCTAGGGGGGACTACTTTGTACGTATAGGAGAAAAAGAAACATCTGTTGAGATAACCTTTTCAGATGAAACAATTCTTAAAAGATCTAGAAATGGAAATAAAAACATATATGAATATAAAAATATTCTAGGAGAAGTTACAAGGTATGAAGGATTTGGCGGAGAAGTGCCTCAAGAAATCATCGATCAAACTGAAATATTTAAAGACTCAATAGGACAAAATAGCCAGATACTCTATATTCAAGATCAGTTAGAAGGACCATTTCTTTTATCTTTAAGCCCAGGGCAAAAAGCCACAGAAATTGGGAAATTGATAGGTGTGGATATACTCGATACCGCTATTACAAACACCAGAAGAGACACCTTAAAATTAAATGGAATTTTAAGAGAAAAAATCGAAGAAAAAGAAAAGTTAGAAAAATCATTAGAAGAATTTTCATTTTTGGAAGAGGAAGAAAAGAAGTTAAATAGGCTCTTAGAAATTCAAAAAGAATTCGAAACAAAAGAAGATAATCTAAATAAGCTTACATATCTCTTCGGTGAATTAACAAAAATAAATAAATCAATAGATGAACAAAATCTTATAATAGAAAAATTTAAAAATCTGGAAAATGCTAAAAGGACTTTTGAAAAACTCGAATATTTAGGGTTAAAGCTAAATTCATTGGAAGATGTAAGCTATAATCTTAGAAAAATAAAAAAAGAATTAGACATTAATAAAAAAGTTATAGAAGACCTATCAAATTTAGAAATTGTTTCAGAAAAATATAGAAATGCAGAAGAAAAATTAAAAAAACTACAGTCGTTTTATGACTACTATAGAGAAATAAAAAACTTTGATGAAAGAATTGAAAATGGAAATACTTATCTTAGTAAATTTTTACATGTGGATAAAGCGGTGAAATATTCTATTAGACTAGATTCTCTCTATATTAAGTTGGAACAATTAGAAGAATTAAAGAAGCTGGTTGATGATTCCACTAAGAATATTTCCAAGATTTTAAATAATTTAAAAATAATAGAAACTGAAAAAGAAAATCTCCTTTCAAAATATGAAGAGATATACAAAGAGCTAGATTACTGTCCATTCTGCTATTCAAAAATAGGAAATGACAGCAGAAAGAATATACTTGACCACTTAAGAGGTGAAATATGAATTACGAAGAAGAACTAAAAAAATTAAAAGAAAAAATAAGTAGCGCAAACACCATGAAAGTAAGAGCAGAAGCGGCACTTGATAATATCGAAAACAATAGAAAAGAATATATTGAAAGACTAAAAAATTTAGGAGTAGACCCTAAGAACTTAGAAGCAGAAATAAATTCATTAAAATCTGAAATAAATTCATTGCTGGAAGAAGCAAATAGCCTCCTACCAAAGGATATTTAAAATGGATTTAAATAAAGAGATAAGAGATTATTCGAATTATGTGCTACTAAATAAGGCAAAAAAAGAATCTCTCGAAGAAAGAATATCTGAGCTAGAAAAAGATATAAAAGCAAAAGAAGAATATCTTGATCTTATAAATAAAACCCAGATTCTACTAAAGAATACGTCTGAATACGCTAGAAAGCAGGCGATATCTCAAATAGAAATAGTAGTTACAAGATTTCTACAATATGTTTTTGAAACAGATATAGAATTTAGGATAGAATTACAAGAAAAGTCTGGAGTGCCTTCTTGCGAATTTTATGTAGTAAATACTTATGATGGTATTGAGATTAAAACAAAACCAGAAGATTCAAGAGGAGGAGGAGTAGTTGATATAGTATCAATGGCTCTTAGGATATCGTTTATCACGCAGATGAAAAAAAGATCTGCAGGACCATTAATATTAGATGAACCAGGAAAGCATGTTAGTAGTGACTATATATTTAATCTTGGAGAATTTTTAAGAGAGCTCTCTAAAAGTTTAGATATGCAAATAATTATGGTAACACACAATGAATACCTAAAAGAGATATCTGACAATTCGCAAACGGTAAATATAAAAAATGGAATTTCTGAAATTTCCCTAACAATGGGCATTTAGGCAATGAATAACTTTTTGTAAAACTAAGTAAAAGCTTGATAATTTATATTTATTATGGGTATAATAATTTATAGGAATGTTAAACTCATTTAATACTTTAATATATTCAAAAAGTATTGACATACTGGTAGATATACGATACTATTAAGGTATAGTTTGAAAAAGTTTTTTATTTCTTTGAATGGAAAACCTTTCCTATAATTTTATTTGGAGGTGAGTAGTCTGAGTATCTTTAAAAGAAAGAAGCCCGATAAGAAGAATTTTAAAAATAATGGGTCTTCTAAACCAGAAAACAAAATAGACGAAAAAACTAAGCTGACCGACATAAAAGACAAAAATGCAGATGTTGTGGAAACATCAAACAAGAGGGAAATAACAAAAAGTGAGCCTAAAAATTCTCAAAATAAAAAAATTGAGAAAAATAATAGTGTCAAAAACGTAGAAAAAGAAAGAAAAGAAAATAAAAATAATAATTCTTTCGAAAAAACTACAGTAAAAGACACAAAAGCTCAAAAAGATGAAGGGGGTAAATCTATGTTATTTAAAACAACAGAAGAACATGAAGCTTTACGTAAAGCGGTAAGAGAATTTGCGGAAGCAGAAGTTAAACCAATAGCGTTTTCACTTGATCAAAACAACGAATTCCCAGATGAAGTTGTTAAGATGATGGGTGAACATGGCTGGATGGGACTACCATACGAAACAGAATATGGTGGAGCAGG
>CABTWG010000002.1 GCA_902488455.1 uncultured Peptoniphilus sp. | reverse complement strand
GTCACCCTGAGCGAAAGAGCCGAAGGCTCTGAAGTCGAACGGGTATAGGCTATATTTAACCAAGTTAATGCAACTACACCGTAGCGGAAATCCAGGTTCCATAGCTGAGACGCCCTGCAAGGACAATCATCAATACTTGACCACACCAGGGCTATACCCATTCGACTCGGAAATAAATTTCCTCGCTCAGGGTGACTGTCTTCATTGAGTTTTTATAAAAAGTAGGTGGTAGTCAACACCGGAGGTAGTCGAGTTTTGAAAAATCAAAAAAGGAATGGTCGCCCATTCCTCTAAATCTTTTATAAACTTAAATTGTCTTCCAAAACCTTCCTATCTGCCACTTCATCGATCTTTTCCATGATTTCAAATGCAGCTTTTATATGTGAAGGGTAGATATACTTATCTTCCATCTTCTCTATTCTTTTTCTAATTTTCTTTCCATCTTTTCTTTCCAGGATCCTATCTCTTGCGTAGTTTAGGATTTCTACATGGAGCACGTATTTATTTTTTAAATATTTCTTTAACTTCTTATCTTTCAAAAACTCTTCTGCCATCTTCACACTTCCTTCAATTAAGTAGATGGTGGATAGAGTTGTCTTGACCATAAATTCAAAGGTCATATTCATTTTTGCTTTCGCGAGAAGCTTTTCGCCGATGGATTTCGCTTCTTCAAACTCCATTTTGTAGAATCTGTCCTCCATCCTATTTATAAATATCCCTTGGATAAATGTCTTGGAAAGATCAGCTTCGTCGATATTTAAGCTAGTCTCTTCGACTTCCTTGCAATTTATTATATCCTCTTCGTCGTTTAAAATTTTATGGAGTGCTATTCTTTCTTCTAAATCATTTTTCAAGTAAAAGATATTTGCTCCATCGTTACTTATAACTTTAAGTGGAACTAGGTTTACTATTCCAATGTAGATTCCTACTATTGCAAATATTTCTAAAAATCCTAGAGCCACTGGATTTAGGCTATAGGTTTTAATGATGATTACAGCTACTAATGAAAGTATTATATTCATAAGTCCTCCTCCGAGATTATAGATTACCACAGGATAATCGCCGTCTTTCATCTCTGGTGGAACCATGATGCATTGTCCACCTGTGCCTGGGACTGTTAACTTTCTAATCTTAAATCTGTTATCTGTTCTTACAAGGGTAGTAGAGCCTATTCGAAAGTATAAAAATCTATAGCCAGTTATAAATCCTCCGATCATGTGACCAGCTTCGTGGAAGATTATGTGGATCATGACTACTAAGTAGATTGATAAAAATATTACTGCGAACCAGAATATATTGTTGATATTCTCGATTTCTATAACGATAAATTCCTTTGCATAATTTACTATTTGTCCAGAGGCAAATCCTATAAAGAATGCAGCTGCTAAAAATGCAACTACTGTAAATATATTTTCAAGTGTTTTTCTCATTATTTATCCTCTCTTTGCGATCGTTTAAATATACTATCATAGGGTATGTATCTAAAAATAAATTAAATTAGTAGGAGGTTCTATGATAATATATTATACACCGAAAAGTTGCTCTATTGCTAGCATAATCGCTCTTGAGTGGGCGAATGCAGAATACAAAGCAATAAAAGCTAATACCAAGTCAGAAGAATATAAAAAGATAAATCCAGCAGGAACAGTGCCTGCCTTAGATATTGGAGAAGGAAAGATACTTACAGAAAACACTGCTATTTTAAAATATATTGCAGATACACATAGAGAAAAGAATTTAGGTGCAGATGAAGGAGTCGTAGCAGAATATGAGTTTAACAAACTTTCTTCATTTTTAAATGGGTTCCATTCAGCTTTTGGCCCATACTATGTACCTGAAAGATACACGGTGGCAACTGATGATGTATCTATAGAAAATGTGTTAAAAGCAGCATATATCTCAATAGATAGTGCGATGAAAAGCTTGGATAATTTGCTTGAAGGGAAGGATTATCTATACAATAATAAGAAAACCGTGTTGGACGCATATGCATATGTCATGGTGAGATGGACCGACGATTTTGAAAAGTCTTGGAAGGATTATCCGAGTGTGAAGAGATTTGTAGAAAATCTTGAAGACGATCCTGCTGTTAAAATTGCGTTTGAGAAGTAAGTAGGGAGTTTTTAGAAGTTGGCTGTGGATTTTTAAAGTTTCTCGATGAAGATCGTCACCCTGAGCGAACGCAGTGAGTAGGCAGTCGAGTTCTGCAAATCAGCCTTCGCAAAGCTCGGCTTCTTTGGAACTCTTTGCACGAGACCTGCTGCGAAATCAGAGATTTCGGCTAGGGCTTCGAATGGGTATAACCATGGTGAGGTTAAGAATAGAGGATAATCAACTACATATTAATAACTCATATAAAAAAATTAAATTCAATTAAATTAAATTAAAAACAAAAAAAGGAGATTGTTTTGAACACTAAGAGTCAAGAAGAAATTCTACGTATAGTTAAAAACATAGACAAAAGACCGATAATTATCGGCGTCACTGGAAGAGTTGCCATAGGAAAGAGCACCTTTGCAGCAGAGCTTAACGAGCTATTTAAAGAAAATGGATATGATTCTAATATTTTATCCACAGACCATTTCCTATACAGCAATAGGGATTTGGAGGATAAAAAGGTTGAGGATCCTAGAGGTTTTCCAAAGAGCTACGACTCTGACAAGTTTAGGGATGCTCTTTTAAATATAAAAAATGGAGTGGATGTTAAACATCCTGTCTATTCCCACACAACTTATGATATTTTAGATGAGTTTCAAACTTACGAGATTGCTGACATTAATATCGTTGAAGGTGTAAATATCTTCTACGACAACAATGATGATGTTTATTTTAAAGGTTGTTACGACATTGTTTTCTACTTGGATACTGACAAGGAAAATACGTGGAATTGGTATTTAAAAAGGGTTCATTTTCATATTGATCAGTGTGAGGACAAGGATAATTTCTTTTATCCATTTAAAAGCATGAGCGATGATGAGATAGAGAGGGAGTCTAAAAAGTATTGGGAAGGTATAAACGAGGTAAATGATGTGAAATTTATAGAACCTACCAAGGATCTTTCTGACTATGTTGTAAATTTTGACTCTGATCATGAGATCATAAGCATTATAAAGAATAAAAAATAAGAGGTCGTAGTGACCTCTTTTTTTTGTTAAAATATTAAAAACTATATTAAGAATGATTTGGTTAAAAAGTCTACCAATAGGAAAAGTATCTTCATAAGCATTTCGAATAATATGAATGGCACAAGGTACCAGCCTATGAAATCAATCTTATCTTCTTCTATTCTATCTTTGTAAAGGCTTGTTGCTATAAATGTGGTTACTAAGAATAGAATAATTGTGGAGACTATTCCAGGTGTGATGGATTCTAAAATTGTAAAATTAAACATTCCACCTATTGGATTTATGATATACAAGATGAATACAAGTACTTGACACAATGCCCAGTTGACGAATGATTTTTGGTTCACTTCATCTTGATCTGTGATAAATGAAACTTTGTTAGTTGCGATATCAAGTGGGTAATAGTGTTCTGCAAGGGTTAGTAGGATTCTTAATAGTGGAAGTACAAAGATTGCTATAGATAACTTGCGCACTGCAAGCATAACTGCAAGTACGTTTAGTAAGTATACTATACCTATTACTCCATTTCTAAGGGTCTTGTCATTGAAATTAAGTCTCTTTTCTAGTTTGAATATAAATCCTTTTGCTTTGTCGTCTATATTTTCAAGAGTTTCGCTCTTGTTTGACACAGCTTCATCTTTTGGTTTATTTTCTTTTTTTGGTGCTTTGGATTTTTCTTCTTTCCTTTCTTTTTCTTTAGAATCTATTTTATCTTTTTTATCAGATTTTTTTGATTTGAAGAATGAGAATATTGATTTCTTTTCTTCTTCTAAATAGGCTTCAGGATTTTCTTTTAAGGCACGATTGACTTCGTCGTAGAAATCTTTAGATGAGATATGTTTAGGATCTACATCTTTTGATTTTTCATCGGTAGTGGTTTTTGTAGATTCTTTTGAATCTTTTTTATTATCTTTATCCTCTATCTCTTTTTTATCTAAATTTTCTGGTTTGGACTTTTTCTTTTCATCCTTAGATTCAACCTTAGTTTCAAGTTTTGATTCAATTTTTGCCGGCTCTTTTGCCTTACTTAGATCTTTTTCTTCTTTTTCTTCTGTTTTTTCAGCCTCTTTAAGTCTAGCTTCGATCTCTGCCTTTGGAATTGACATGGTGTTTTCGATATTTACCGGCTCCATATCCGTCAAAGTCATGTTTATATCTTGTGGGTTCGGAGATTTTTCAAAGATTGAGAACTCGTCCTCTTCATTTATAAAATCCCTAAACTTTTCTTTAAAAGATTTAGATTTTTTCTTAGGCTCATCAACCTTTTTAGGCTCAGAGTCTTTTTTAATCTTAGAATCTTTCTTTTCTTTAGATTCTTTTTCGACTTTTTCTGATTTCTTTTTCTCTTCTTCAGAAGCTTTCAGTTTCTTGTCAATTTCTTCTCTTAATCTCTTCTCTTCAGCCAGTGTCTTTTCAGAAGCCTTTGTATAGTTTTCGATATTACTCTTTACAGTTTCATCAACCTGTTTGATTATTTCTTTAAGCTCTCTTGTATTCTCGATGGAATCTATATTTTTAATGGGCTTAAAAACTATTGTTTTGTCTTTTGAATCCGAATTGGTATCTATTTGGTTGTTATTTTCTGAAACGATTTTTACTTTTACATTTTTTAGATTTTTTCCGCAAATTTTACAGTAATTATCGTTTGGATCTACTTTATTTCCGCAGTTTGGGCAAAACAAATTATCACACCCCTTTTAAAATATTATAACACAAAGTTACTTCTATTCACCAAAAGAAAATGAAGAGTAAGAAATTTTAATTAATTATTACTCGCAAAAAAAAGAATAGGGCGAACCTATTCTTATATATTTATTAGCCGATTGCTCCCCAGAAGATTCCAATTAAGTAGACTGCTAGGGAAATGCCTACGTAGACATATTTAATCCAGGTGTAAATAAGTTCGTTTTCTCCGACTTTTCCTGAACCTTTAAATATTTCTTTGGTTGCAAATTCCTTATCGAGTATCCATGCAAAGATGATGGCTGCAAGTAGCGCACCTAGTGGTATTACATAGATTGAGACAGCGTCCATCCATGCGCCTAGTATGTCTCCATTTTCAATAGCTAAACCGATTATAAATCCTAGTGCCAATATGATGATTGTGGCAGTTTTACGACCAAGTCCATATTTTTCTTCAAGCATCTCAACAGGAGTTTCATATAGGTTTATAAGTGAAGTCACCCCTGCGAAGAGCACTGCTATGAAGAAGATCACTGCAAATATTCTGCCTCCTACCATAGATTTGAAAATAGTTGGCATGATGATAAACATAAGTGGGGGTCCTCCTGCCGCTTCAACTTGGAATGCATAGATGGCAGGGATTATAACCATGGCTGCAAGCATCGCCGCTATTGTATCGAAGATTGCTGTCCATTTAGCTGAGTATAAAATATTATCTTCGTCGCTTAAGTAAGAACCGTAGACAACCGTACCTGATCCAGCAAGGGATAGGGAGAAGAACGCCTGTCCAAGTCCGTAAATCCAAATTTGTGGATCTTTAAGTTCAGAAAAATCTGGTGAGAATAAAAAGTTATATCCTTCTTTCGAGCCTGGTAGTAATGCGACCTTTATTGCAAGGATTATAAAGAATAGAAAGAATGCAGGCATCATAAATTTGTTTACTTTTTCAATACCAGCTCCAATTCCATAGGACATTATAATCATGCACAAAATTATGGCGACTGCGTGCCAAACTACTGATCCGTATGGACCTGCAATAGCTCCGAAGTATGCACCTGAGTCTTCTGCAGCTATCATGGATTCAGTCAAAGAGCCGACTAAAAATCTGATTATCCAGCCGACGACTACAGTGTAACCAATTGCAATTGCAAATGATCCTATAACTGGAATAAGACCGATGTACTTACCGGCTTGGGAGCCGCGGCTTTCAGTCGCTTTTAAAAAAGCACCTCTAGGTCCAGCTTTTAAACCTCTGCCCAGCGCCATTTCTTCAACGATTCCTGAATATCCGATTACAATTACAAAAAATATATATGGAATCAAAAATGTAAATCCGCCGAACTTGTGGACTCTTATCGGGAACATCCAAATATTTCCCATTCCTACAGCAGAACCAATGCACGCCAGTATGAATCCCCACTGGCTTCTAAATGAATCTCTTTTCTTGTTGTTATCTGTCATTTTACAAGGTTGGGACAACCCTTCCTGTTTCACCCCTTCTTTTAGTTAATTAAATAAATAATTTAATAAACATTATATCATTAAGAGCAACTCTATTCAATTGGTATAAATTTGGGTATAGATTATGTATCGTGAAATATATTTTAAATAATTTTCATAGATTATAAAGGTAAAATAAGGTAAAATATATTTAACAATAAATGAGGTGATATTATCAAAAAAGACAACAAAGTAAACAAGTTTAAACTTGCCTACTATATAATTGCAGTCATAGCTATACTAGCAGTTCCTCTATTCATAAGACCGTACTACACAGGAGCTCAAGAGGAAAAGATAAATAACGTAGACTATGTAACATTTGCGAGATACTTAAAAGATGAAAAGGTAAAAGAAGTAGAGGTCAAGGACAGAGAGATCAACTTCACCTTGAAGACAGACGACAAAAACGTAATAAACAAGACCATCAGAATGGAAGATCCATTCTTAGCCAACAGACTTATAGAATCAGGAGCCAAGACTGACAGGGTATTCCCAGCACAACTAAATCCTATCCTTGGAAATATCATCTACATGGTTTCCATGGTGGTGCTATTTGTAGTAATGGGACAACTGCTTTCAAGGACACTGTTTAAGAAGTTTGGAGACGGCGGAGTAGGTCCGATGAGCTTTGGAAAGAGCAATGCAAAGATCTACGTAAAAAGTACTGATGGAATCACCTTCGACAACGTGGAAGGACAAGATGAAGCTAAAGAAGCACTTAAAGAATTGGTAGACTTTTTGCACTCACCAAAGAAGTATGCAGACATAGGAGCGAAACTTCCAAAAGGAGCACTTCTAGTAGGTCCTCCAGGAACAGGTAAGACCCTACTTGCACAAGCAGTTGCAGGAGAGGCAAACGTGCCATTCTTTTCAATATCAGGTTCAGAATTCGTAGAAATGTTCGTAGGACTTGGAGCGGCGAAGGTAAGAGATCTATTTAAACAAGCACAAGAAAAAGCACCATGTATCGTGTTTATCGACGAAATCGACACCATCGGTAAGAAGAGAGACGGAGCAGGATTCTCAGGCAATGACGAAAGAGAACAAACCTTGAACCAACTTCTATCAGAAATGGACGGATTCGATTCCAAGCTTGGAGTAGTAATCCTAGCAGCAACAAATAGACCAGATTCACTGGACCCAGCACTTCTAAGACCAGGCAGATTCGACAGAAGAATCCCAGTAGAACTACCGGACTTAGTAGGAAGAGAAAAAATCTTAAGACTTCACGCCAAGAAGGTAAGAAGAGAAGCTAATATCGATTACAAACAGATAGCACTTGCAACAGCAGGAGCATCAGGAGCAGATCTTGCAAACATGATTAACGAAGCAGCACTAAGAGCAGTAAGACAGGGAAGAACTGCAATGACTCAAAAAGATATAGAAGAGTCAGTGGAAGTGGTGCTAGCAGGATATGAAAGAAAGAACGCAGTCATCTCTCCAAGGGAAAAAGAAATCATCGCATACCACGAAGTTGGCCACGCATTAGTAGCAGCAAGACAGAGCGACTCAGCGCCGGTGCATAAGATAACCATAGTTCCACGTACATCAGGAGCATTGGGATACACCATGCAAGTAGACGAAGAAGAAAAATTCTTGATGTCAAAGGATGAACTCTTCAACAAGATCGTCACCTTGACAGGAGGAAGATCAGCAGAAGAACTCATCTTTGGACTATCAACCACAGGCGCAAGCAACGACATCGAACAAGCAACCAAGATCGCAAAATCCATGATCACAAGATTTGGAATGAGCGAAGAATTTGGATTTGTAGCCATGGCAGAAGTAAACAACAGATACCTAGGCGGAGATGCAAATATGACAGTAAGTGACAAGACAGCCTACGACATCGACCTAGCAGTCAAGAAACTCATAGAAGCAGCCCACATAAAGGCGATAGACATACTAAAAGAAAACATAAACGCACTTCACGAAATAGCAAACTACCTATTGACCAAAGAAACCATAACTGGGGAAGAATTTATGGAGATACTAAAAAAATATGAGTGATTATATATCATATGAATACGAAGGCAAAAAAAGCTTCGGAATACTAGATGGAGAATATATCTATGATTTAGGAGGACTCTACGGACTTGACAGTCTACTTAAATTTATAGAACTGGATGAACTACAGAGAAGTAAACTAAATAAGATAGAAACCATCTATAGAATAGAAAGAAAAACTATAGAAGAAGTAAAAATACTTCCACCTATAGAAATCCCAAAGAGGGGAATATTCTGTGTAGGAAAAAACTACCAAGACCACGCAGTAGAAATAAAAGATTTGGGTAAAGAAATCCCAAAATCACCGATATTTTTCACCAAGAATATAGATAAGATTATAGGCACGACAGACTCACTTAACGTAGAAGAAGCACCGACAGAATGTGCAGACTACGAAGGAGAGCTTGCAATAATAATAAAAAATAAGTGCAAGAATCTAAAATCATATGAAGTGTGGGAAAATATCTTGGGATTTACAGTGGCAAATGACTTCACCGCAAGAGAACTCCAAACGAAGTATGGACAATGGACCAAGGGCAAGAGCCTCGATAGATTTCTATCCATGGGACCAGTAGTGAAAGAACTGTCCAAAAGGGAAGTAGAAAATTTAAACATAAAGACCTGGGTAAACGAAGAACTAAGACAGGACTCAAACACCAGTAGATTTATCTTCGACATCGAGAAGATCCTAGTAGAACTCACCAAGGGCATGACACTATTTCCAGGGGACATAGTCCTAACAGGCACCCCATCAGGAGTCGGAGCAGGATTTAACCCACCAAAGTATTTAAAGAGTGGCGATAAGGTAGAAATAGAAATCGAAAAAATAGGACGATTAGTAAACTATATAAAATAGAAAATGTTTTGAAAAGATAAGAACCTTGATAGAATTTGAAATTAAGGTTCTTTTTCTTTTTTGTTTTTCTGTTTGTCTGTAGCGGATAACCAGCTTCCATTTTTCAGAAGTGACCTCCCAACTACGGTCACCCTGAGCGGCAGTCGAGTTATGCGTATGACCTTTCCAACTGCAGTCACCCTGAGCGGAAGAGCCAAAGGCTCTGAAGTCGAATGGGTCTAACCTCCGAAGAGCAATTTATGCAAATGAAATGATCCCAACTGAACTTATACAAAACAAAATCAATAACAATTATCACGCTTCACGTGAAGCATTTAAAATAAACTCATGCTATCCGGATAGCATTTAAATTTAAGTTAATCATTCAAACTAAATTTCACTCAATTTTATCTTTTCAATCTATACATTCTGTGCAGAGCCTCGAAGCCCTAGCCGAAATCTTTGATTTCGCAGCAAGTCTCGTGCAAAGAGTTCCAAAGAAGCCGAATGGAATGAAGGCTGATTTGCAGAACTCGACTGCCTTTCAGGGTGACAACCACCCACCAAAAAATAAAAAAACCGTACTCATTGTACGGTTTATAATATGTAGCCATGCACCTCTTATTGAAAAGCTAACCCATACGGTACCCATGGAGCCAGCTCCACCCAGGCACCCTCACGGCACACAGAACATCTTACTTAGTGCTGCTTCCGTCAAGACCTGACACGGTTCATAAGCTCCTGTTGCGTAAGACCCAAGTTTCAACACCGCTTTCATGGGGCAGTCTACAGATTAGACGGTCCTCCAAGAGGAATTCAATCCTGCTGTAGCGAATCGCAGGTTACAGGACATCGCTAATTTCCCATCTAGCATGGCATGGCGCAGGGAGAGGGATTTGAACCCTCGATACAATTACTGTATACACGCTTTCCAGGCGTGCACCTTCAGCCACTCGGTCATCCCTGCATGCTTACAGAATTATATTATAATGCATGGGACAAAAAAAAGCAAGGTTCTATCCTTGCTCATAATTTTTATTTAAGTTTTTTTAGTCCGACTCTTTCTCTTTTTAAATCGATTGAGATTACTTCTACGTTTACTATATCTCCTACGCTTACGATGTCTTTTGGATGCTTTACGAATCCTTTTGAGAGGTTGGAGATGTGGATCAGTCCTTCTGAGTGAAGTCCTATGTCCACGAAGCAACCGAAGTCCACTACGTTTCTCACTGTGCCTTTTAGGACGTCTCCGATTTTTAAGTCATCTATTGTTAGTATGTCTGATTTTAAAAATACTTCATCCAAGTCTTCTCTTGGGTCTCTGCCTGGTTTTTTGAGTTCTTCTAGGATGTCACGAAGTGTGAATAGTCCTACTCCTAGTTCTTCTGCTAGTTTTTCTGTGGCTTCTTCGTCACCTTTTAGTTTTTTGGCGATTTCATAGGATTCTGGATGGACTGCTGTGGAGTCTAGCATTTCCTCTCCGTCTAGGATTCTAAGAAATCCTGCTGATTGTTCAAATGCCTTTGGTCCTAGTCCTTTTATATTTTTAAGATCGGCTCTACTGTTAAATCTTCCTACTTCGTTTCTGTACTTTACGATGTTATTTGCCACTGTGTTATTGATTCCGCTGACATATTTTAAAAGTGGTGCTGATGCTGTGTTTAAGTTTACTCCTACTGTGTTTACGCAGGCTTCCACCACATCGTGTAGTTTCATATCCAGGTTCTTTTCGTTTAGGTCGTGTTGATATTGTCCTACTCCTATGTGTTTTGGCTCGATCTTAACTAGTTCTGCCAGTGGGTCTTGGAGCCTACGTCCGATGGAGATCGCTCCTCTTACTGTTACATCCAAGTCTGGGAATTCCTTGGTGCCTTCTTCTGATGCGGAATAGATGGATGCTCCTGCTTCGTTTACTATTGTCCAGGATACGTCTAGTTTGTTTTCTTTTATAAATTCTGCTACGAATGATTCTACTTCTCTTGAGGCTGTGCCATTTCCTATGGCGATTACGTCTATGTCGTTTCTTTCTATTAGACCCATAAGTTTCTTTTCTACTTGTGATTTTTCGCCTTTTCCTCCTGCTATGAAGAGAACGTCGTGTTCTTTGAAGTTTCCTAGTTTATCTATTGCTGATGCCTTGGTTCCGGTTCTGATTCCTGGATCCAGTGCTAACACATTTTTATCTTTAAGTGGTCTTATCATGAGTAGGTTGTGTAGGTTTTCGCCGAAGAGTTCGATTGAGGCTGCTTCTGCTACTTGGGTGAGGTCGCTTCTTATTTCTCTTTCTATGGATGGCATGATAAGTCTCTTTAGTGAGTCTTCGATGATTTCTGTCTTTAGCTCTTCAAGTGTGTGTGATTTTATATATGTTGATTTTATATTTGAAATGATAATGTCCATTGGGCTTACTATTTCAACTTTTAGCACGTCTTCTTTTTCGCCACGATTGATTGCTAGTGTGTTGTGGAATTTTAAATCCTTTATCTTTTCCTCGAAGTCGTAGTACATTTCATATACGTGATTTTCTTCTTTCTTCGTGGTCTTTAGGCTTGAGAATCTCCAGACGATCTTTTTGATCATTTCTCTTATTTTGCTTGAGTCGGAGATATTTTCTGCTTCGATGTCCTTGGCACCTTGGAGGATTTCTTCTACTTCCAGTTCGTCTTCTAGATGCTCGGTTTTGAAGTTCTTTATTGCTTCTAGGATATTTTCTAGGCTTTCTTCTTCAGCAATCATGTTTGCAAAGACTTCGTAGCCTCTTTCTCTTGCGATGCTGCCTCTGGTGTTTCTCTTTGGTTTATAAGGTCTATATATGTCTTCTAGGGTGGAAAGCACGTCTGCTGCATCTATTTCTGCTACTAGCTCTTCTGTTAGTTTGCCTTGGCCATCGATTAGGGCTTTGATCTCTTCTTTTCTAGCTTCTAAATTTCTAAGATATGTAAGTCTTTTTAGAAGGTTTCTAAGTTCTTCGTCGGTTAAACCTCCGGTAACTTCTTTTCTATATCTGGATATAAATGGTACTGAGTCGCCAGAATCGAGTAGTTCAATGGTAGGCATAAGTCTACTTTCATCTATTTTAAGTTCGTTTGATAATTTCGTTATAATACTCATTTTTCACCTCTTTTTATATTTTATCAGATGTGGTAAATAAGTCAAAATAATTTAGTATTTTTGGCGATTTATCCATATAATAGATGGATTTATCGGCGATATTTTTAAATCAATAATTAGAAGTTCATAAAATTTACACAAATTTTTATAATTCAGTTCAATTCTATACTTCTATATGGTAAAATATGTAAAACACATCGAAGAGACTGAGGAGTTAATATGAATAATAGTAGAAATAAAAATATAATTATAAGTGGGTTTGCATTATTTTCAATGTTTTTCGGCGCTGGAAACCTACTTTTTGCACCTGCCCTAGGGGAGGCAATGGGAAAGGCGTTTTCCCCGGCGATGATCGGTTTTATTACCGCAGGGGTAGGACTTGTGATGATGGGTGCCATCGCATCTATGAAGGCTGGAGGCAGCATTCTTGAAGCTACAAGCATCGTAAGCCCAACTTTTGGAAGAATTTTTTCAACCATTATAGTCCTTGCAATTGGACCTGGACTAGCAATACCTAGAACGGCGGCAACGACTTACGAAGTTATATCCAAAGGACTTATGCCGAACCTATCACCGATTCTTGCAAGCACAATATTTTTTATTCTTGTGCTTTTGTTCGTATACAAACCTTCAAAAGTAGTTAGCAACTTGGGTAAATTTTTGACTCCTGCACTTTTAATAGTGCTTGGAATCATAATCGTAAAGGGATTTATACATCCTGTTGGAACTCCTGTAGAAAAGGGAATAGTAGGAGCATTTGGGAAAGGTTTCGAAGAGGGATACCAAACCATGGACGCTCTTGCGGCACTTATCTTTGCAAGAATTATCTATGAGGATTTTGTAACCAAAGGATATAACGACAAAAAAGAAATTCTGGGCATGACCATAAAAGCCGCAATAATAGCAGGAATAGGTCTATCAATTATATATATTGGACTTATATTTATAGGAGCATCTGCAAGTGGGGAAGGTATTTCAGAACTTGGAAGAACAGAGATGCTTATCCATTTAACGGGAAGACTTCTAGGAAGATTTGGAAATATTGCACTTTCACTTTCAATGGCACTTGCATGTCTAACCACTGCAATAGGACTTACCGCATACGTAGGAGAATACTTCAGTGATCTATTTAAGGGAAAAGTATCCTACTATGTAATCATTGTTGTATCTTCAATATTTGCAGCTATAACCTCTGTAAGGGGAGTGGACAGCATAGTTTCAATCTCTGCACCTATACTTGTGGCTCTCTATCCGACAGCCATAGTTATAATATTTTTAAACACATTTATCGAACATCTTGGACAGAGAGGAATAGTCATTGGTTCCATAAGTGGATCTCTAATTCCAGCTGTAAATTCCATAATAAACATGTTTAATAAAGATATAGATTTACTTTCACCAATAGAGAATATTTTACCTGAATCAATAGAAGTATTCTCTTGGATAATTCCAGTTTTAATTTTAGGTTTTATCTTTAAAATTTTTTATAGAGAGAAGGGAAAATAAATGAAGGATAGGAAAAAGATTTGGATAGGAGGATTTGCACTATTTTCAATGTTCTTCGGAGCAGGAAATTTACTATTTCCTCCAGTACTTGGAAGGGATATGGGTACAGGGTACCTAGTATCTGCACTGGGATTTTCAACTACAGCAGTAGGTCTTGTTATGCTTGGAGTCATAGCAACGATAAAAGCCGGAGGCAGTATTGAAAATTTGGGAGAGAACTTAGGTCAAGGGTTCTCTAAATTCTTTGGAACGATGGTGCTTCTAGCTATTGGACCAGGACTTGCAATCCCAAGAAACGCAGCAACAACCTATGAAGTAATACAAGGAACAATTTTTAAAGGATTAAGTCCTGTTATTGCATCTATAATATTTTTTGCACTGGTATTGTTATTTACGATTAAACCGCAAAAGGTAGTTTCCAACATAGGTAAAATCTTGACGCCATTTCTTTTGATATTACTAGCAATAATAATATTTAGAGCAGTGACATCACCTATGGGCATTCCAGTTGATAAAAATGTGGTGGGAATCTTTGGAAAGAGTTTTGAAGAAGGATACCAAACCATGGACGCTCTTGCAGCATTGGTGTTTACAAAGGTAGTAATAGATGGATTTAGGTACCTAGGAATAAAAGAAGAAAAGGAAATACTTAGTTTTACAAAATATTCAGCGGTTATTTCTGGAATAGGACTTGCAATAATCTACTTTGGACTTGAATACATGGGCAGCACCCTATCAGGCTTAGGCTTTGAAGATATGGGTCGTGTAGAACTTTTGATCTATTCAACTGACACAATCCTCGGCACATTTGGAGGAATAATACTATCACTTGCAATGGCGCTAGCTTGTCTAACTACAGCCATAGGCCTTACAGCAACGGTAGGAGATTTCTTCAGCGGCCTATTTAAGAATAAAAATCTGTATGTGACGATAGTCGTTATTTCATCTGCAATTTCCACTTTCTTTGCAATAAGCGGAGTGGACAAAATAGTGGTATTCTCAGTGCCTGTACTAGTTTCACTATATCCAGTAGCCATCACACTGATTGTACTTAATGTACTTGGTGGCGAATTTATAAAAAGACCTATTATGCTAGGATCTGTACTAGGATCATTTATTCCTTCAGTAAAAGTAATAACTGAACTTATAGGATATCCAGTAGATCTACTAGCTCCAATTGCAAATGTATTACCAGATGGTTTCACAAGCTTCGTATGGATAATTCCTGTAATAATACTTGGAGCAGTATTTCATATTTTTAAGATAGGAAGTAAAAGTAAATAAAAAAATATAAAAAATCTCTACCATATTCGGTAGAGATAATTTTTTACCTAAAAAAATAGGACCTAAGTCCCATTTTTAAGTAAATATTAAGCTTCTGGTTGAGCTGCTCCTGTAGGGCAAACTGCTGAACAAGCGCCACAATCGATGCATTGATCTTGATCAATTTCGTAGATTGCGCCTTCTGAAATACAGTTAACAGGGCATTCTGGTTGACATGCGCCACAAGCGATGCATGCGTCTGTAATAATATGAGCCATTATAGCACCTCCATAAAATTTTATACCTTTTACTGTCTTAAGTATAACACTATAAAAAGATTTTTACAATGGATTTTTTCAAAAAATATAAACCCAGTAAATCGCTAGGATATTGGAATATAGCCATTTGTAGAGGAAAGTTCGCATTAGTGTGATCATAATCAAACTCTAAATGATAATGAGATTATCTAAAATTTAACTAGCAAAGCTTCGAATAAAATAAATTTTTCTATGATAAAATATAATTATGGATAATAAAGATTACGTACCTGGTACAAATATAGAAATATATCAAACTGAAAATAGATTTAAATACACTACAGACTCTCTAATTCTAAGCTCTTTTGCAAATATAAATGGAAAGGTAATGGACGTCGGTTGTGGCAACGGAATACTTGGGCTTAGGGTCCTAAATAGGGCAAGTGAAGTCGTAGCTGTGGACATAGATAAAGTATATACAGACAATTTAAATAAAACCATCGAGCTTAATGATTTAAAAAATATAGAGGTTATAAATTCAAAGGTCGAAGACTTAAGAGATTACCACGGTTATTTCGACTGCATAATCACGAACCCTCCATATTTTGAGGACAAACCTACCATGGGATTGGTGGATGGCAGGGAGCGTCACACAGAAGATATATTTACATTTTTAAAAGCTATTTCACGAAATTTAAAGTACGGAGGCAGGCTCTACATGGTATTTCCTTCCATGAGGCTTCAAGAGATCTCCGTCTATTTCAAGGAATTAAACCTATTTATTAAGAGAATTAGATTTATTAAAAAAAATATGCATTCCAAGTCAAATATAATGCTTCTGGACATAAGGCTTGGAGGAAATTATAATTTGGAGATTCTCCCAGATTTTTACATGTACGAAGGTACAGAGATGACAGAAGAGTTTAATGCCGTTTACAGAAACGAGGTTATGAAATGATTTACTTTTGCCCGACACCTATCGGAAATTTAGAAGATATAACCATAAGGACGTTAAATGTTCTAAAGTCTGTGGATATAATCTGCTGCGAGGACACGAGAAATTCCATAAAACTTCTAAATAATTTCGACATCAAAAAAAGACTCATCGCCTACCACAAATTCAACGAAAGACAGAAAGTCGATGAGCTCATAGAACTTTCAGAGAAGAACGATATAGCCATCATCTCTGATGCAGGGATGCCAGGTATCTCTGACCCAGGATTTATACTTATAAAAGAACTTATAGATAGGGATATCGAATTTGAGGTACTGCCAGGAAGCACAGCGTCAATCCTTGCTCTTTTATATTCAGGATTTTCAACTGAGCATTTCTTTTTCTATGGATTTTTAGATTCGAAGAGGTCAAAGAGATTAAAAGAATTGGAAGATTTAAAAGAATTAAAATTTCCAATCATTTTTTATGAAGCTCCACACAGAATTTTGGAAACACTAGAGGATTTAAAAGAAGTCTTCGGCAATAGGGAGATTTCCATTTCAAGAGAGATAACCAAAATGTTTGAAGAGCATATTAGAGGAAGTATCGAAGAAATCTTGGCGAAGGATCTCACATTAAAAGGCGAGTTTGTAATCGTCGTGGACGGATATGAAGAGGAAGAGTTAGAAATAGATATAAGAGCCGAACTTGAAAGACGAGTCGCAGATGGTATGAAGATGAGTCAGGCAATTAAGGAAGTGGCAAAGGAGTTTGGTCTTAAGAAGAATGATGTATACAAGGTGAGTTTAGAAGATGAATAAAGGCGTGGAATTAGAATCTCTACGAAGAGAGATTCTAAACGTAGGGTCAATCTTAGAAGAGAGATATAGAAAAGTATTTTCCCTAGAAAGGGAAGAGTTTAGAGAAAAATTAAAAGAATTCACTGGGGAAATAGTAGAACTTCCGAAACTAGATGAAAAGAAAATTGTAAAATTTAAAAATCTTGTGGCAATAGACGGATCTTACAACAAATCTGGAGGAAACTTCCCTCATTTTATAGAACTATATCGGGCTTTGGGACTTAGATTTGACAAGAAATCCGTGGTCATAAACGAAATATTTACACCACTTCTTCAAAACACATTGGAAGATGAAATAAATATGAAGAGAAGACTTGCAGAGATTGAACTAAGATGTGCGATAGAGTCAATAGAAAAACTAAATCCAAAGTATATAATGATGGACGGTGGGCTCATTCGTTACAACTTAGACGCAAGGGATAAGTTTGAAGAGCTTTTGGAAATAGTAGATGAGAAGGGAATAGTCTTATTTGGAGTGGTAAAGGACGTGAAGACCGACTACATCAGAAAATCCTTTGATTGGGATGAGTTTTACTACGACAGGGAGCTTATGTTTGGAATATTAAAAAAGGGCGAGGCACTGCTTATAGACAATAGCGTAAATAAAAAGTTCAGCTACGACCTAAGTACTGCATTTTTACGAAGTTCAACATTTCCAGGAGTAATAGGAATAGACGTCTACAATAGAAATAAGACAGAATTATTCGAAATAGCGTCCTTGGTTTACACACTGACACCGGAAAATTCCAGGGGAGTGCCTTATTTTTTAGATATAGTCGATAGCGAAGTTAAGATAACCAATATAATGATGGAATCTCTTTTAAAAGACAATTTGGACAGAGGATACTATGAAAGATTCTTCGTAAGCGAAAGAGATAAAAGGAGTATGAAATGATAAAAGTAGTTGGAATAACCACCAATAACACATTTTATGTAGGAAGCAAGGAGAGAAATTTCAGGATGAATGAGTTCCTTGCCATTGACGACGAAGCACAGGGCAGGCTTCTCGGTGAAGTGGTAGAGGCGCAAACCTACAATAGATTTATACCGCTGGATATAGGCGGAGATTTCGTGGACAGTTCAGTACTAATAAGCCTTAAGAGTTTGGGATACGATCTTTCAGAAGATACGATATACATTGCAAAGGTAAGACTTTTAAAGGAAGCTAAGTATCCAGTGTTAACAGGGTCAGATGTAAATATTCCATCTTTCGATGAGCTTAAGCCAATCATTGCAAAGACCTCGAGAGAAAAGGGACTAACTATAGGAATTATAAAAAACACAGAAGTCTTATATGACGAGATGGACGACGATCTAAAGGGCGTTTTGGAAATATTCGAAGAAGATAAGACTGAACCGCAAAGTGACGTGCCATTTATATTAAATATAAATTCCATGCATGAATATCCTCATATAGGAATATTTGGTGGCTCAGGATCAGGTAAAAGTTTTGGACTAAGGGTGCTTTTGGAAGAACTTATGAAGAAGAAAATCCCGACAATAGTGCTAGATCCTCACTACGAAATGGAGTTTGGAGATAGTTCAAACTATGATTTCAAGGATAGATTTAAAAAGTTCATGGTGGGAAGAGATATTGGAGTTCAGTTCAGTGAAATAAATGGAATGGACTTAAAGGTGATGCTCAGATCCGTTTCAGAACTGACAGAATCTATGGAAGCTACCGTTGATATAATTCATAAAAAAGGCGGCTCTGTAGAGGGGCTAGAGGCTCTAATCGACAGTCTTATCGAAGCAATAGATTTAGGGCGAGATAATATTCAAAAGGAAATCCAAAGCGCAAGTGGGGAAGAGTTAACCCATTATGTGTACTTGGAAGATCTCTTGGATAAGTACGAGAGAAAAGTAAATATAATGTCTCTAAGAGGAATAAATTGGAGATTAAAACAACTTATAAATCAAGGAATATTTAATAGAAACATAGATGAACTACTAAACGCTCTTATGGACGGCAAGCTTTGTGTAGTGCAAGGCTCAACAAAACTAATAAACACATTTAGTACCTATCTTTTAAACAAGACCTATAGACTAAGGCGTGATTACAAAGACTCACTATCCATTGGTGGAGACGCAGACTACTTTGTGCCATTTTTAATAGTTACAGACGAAGCTCATAACTTCGCACCGAAGGCAGTTCCATCACCAACAAAGTCCATTCTTAGAGAGATATCCCAAGAGGGAAGAAAGTACGGCGTATTTCTAGTGCTTGCTACTCAAAGACCGACACTTCTTGATGAAACCATAACAGCCCAACTAAACACCAAATTTATATTTAGGACCGTAAGGGCACAGGACATTGACACCATTCGTTCAGAAACGGATATCAGTCCAGAAGAATCTAAAAGACTGCCATATCTCACAACAGGGGATGTATTCGTATCCTCGGCAGAACTTGGAAGAACCCAATATGTAAGAATAAGAAAGGCAGATACAACAAGCCCACACAAAGAAAACCCATTCGACGAACTAAAGAGTATGAGAAATAAAATTCGTGAAGATAAATTTAAAATCGTGGAGGACTATCTTCCAATAGAGGAAACTAATCTAATGATGACTGCTAAGAATATATCAGCTTCAAAGGGATTTGATGTGTCTGTAGATGATTTAAAAGAAATATTGGAAAGGCTAGTGGACTCAGAGCTTGTTGTAAAAGAAAAAGGCTTTCTAGGGGATAAGTATTTAAGAAAAGAAGATAAATAAATTTATTTTTAAAAAAGATAAGATAAATTTAGAAAATAAAAATAATTAAAATAATTTTATATTTTGAATTAAAAGGCGAGGGCAACCTCGTTTTTTGTTATAAGAAAACCCCAGTTGGACTGGGGGTTCAGTATAGTTTTAGCGATGATAACCAAAAAAATACCTCAGTGAAATAATAAATTTGCGGTCTGCCAACTGCAATAAAAAATCAATGAGGTATTTTAATGAATTTATCACATACGCATAGTCTATCACACATTTAATAGAATTGTAAGTGCCGTTTAGGATTTAATTAAAAAAATGTAAATAATACATGGAGATAGAAAACACATAGAAAATCTTATAAAACTTATTGTTAAAAGAATTGAAAGAATTGGAAAAATTGAAAGAGATTAGAACTAAATTTTGTTTCATTTCTAGGACTCTATGTTAAATATTGGGGAGACTCATTAACTCGAGTCTCTTTCTTTATGTAAAGATGAAGATTTAGACAAAAAAATAGGGCATAAAAAAAACCTCTCATATGAGAGGTTTTTAAAGCGCCATATTTATTATTGAGCTACTGCTCTGTCTTTTTGAGTTACTTCTACGCTATATAATCCGAAGTGTTCTCCTTCAACGTATGGTCTGTAGTCAAAGTGTTTAATTCTGTTGTTGATTACAATCCAGTCAGTTGAGAATCTTGTTGGGATATAAGGAACTTCTTCCATAGCTAGTGCTTGGAATTCTTTGTATGCGTTTGTTCTGAATTCTTCATCTAAAGCTTTGTTAGATGATATCTTATCAAGAACTTCTTGCATTGCTGGAGAAGTGTATCTTGGAAGGTTGAATGCAGCTTTAGCGCCATAGAATCCTGATGGGTCTGGGTTAGATCCAGTGTTCCATCCAGCCATGAATGCATCAATTTCAGGATCATCTTCGTCTAGCTTATCATAGAATACGTTGAAGTCCATTAGTCTATCTCCGTAAAGTTTTACATTAAGACCAATTTCTTTCCATTGTTGCATATAGTATTGTGATAGTGGTTCTGCAGTTTCTCCACCTGCCATGTGTGCGAAGTTGATTACTAGAGGTTTTCCGTCTGGAGTTTCTCTGAATCCGTCTCCGTCAGTATCTTTGTATCCTGCGTCATCAAGAAGTTTCTTAGCAAGATCCATGTCATAGTAGCATCCCTTTACAGTTGGGTCATAGATTTGACCAAATGCTGGTGGGATTGGAGAGTTAGCAAAGAATGATAATCCGTTGAAGAATTTTTCTCCAATTGAGTTATTGTCAATAGCGTGTCCCATTGCTTTTCTAAGTGCTGGGTCAGCCATCTTAGATTCTGGATTATATACAATTTCACCTTTATCTGCGTCCCAAGTACCAAGTTTAAATCCTAGGTAGTTCCAAGAAAGTCTTGGGATACCAACTGTCTTAACGTTTGATAAGTCTTTTACGTCTCCGTAAATATCATTTCCAGGTCCTAGGTAGATATCAAATTCTCCAGCTTTCATAGAAGCTACAGCTTGAGCTGATGGAAGAATTCTCATTTCTAGGTTTTTGATTTTTGGAGCTCCCCAGATGTAGTGTTCGTTAGCTTTGAAAGTAACAGATTCACCTGGAACTATGTTAGTTACATAGTAAGGTCCATAAGAAAGTGGGTTCTTTCTAAGTGGATCAGAACCAGCAACGTCTTTCATTGCGATACCTTCGTATTGTTTTGCGTTTACGAATTCAAATTGAAGTCCACCACCCCATAGAATTGAAGGGTAGAATTCTTTAAAGTGAACGATAAGTTTAGAATCGTCAACTTTTTCAAGACCTGAAATATGGTCTGCTTCGCCTTTGTTGTATTCGATTGCTCCAACTACGTTTTGAGTGTCTTCGTCAAATCTTACTGATTTAGCATCTAGGATGTAGTCTTGGTTACATACAATTTCGTACATTTTGATGATGTCATCAGTAGTTACTGTTTCACCATTGTTCCATTTGAATTTAGGATTGATTTCTGCAGTTGCAGTTTTAGCTTTTGCATCAAATGTCCATCTTACTGGAACTTCATCCTTTGGATTTTGATTCATTTCATAGTTAGGTCCACCAGCTGAAGCACCGTTCATAGTATAACCTAAGATTGAAAAGTCAAGATCGTCTTGAGCAAGTACACCATTAAGTATACCTTTGAAAGTTGAGTCAGAAATAATTGCTACTCTTAATGTATCGTCTGCAGCATCGATTACGTCTCCGTCATTGTCGATAACAGCTTCCATACTTGGGCTAGCTACTTCTGTTTGAGTGTCTCCTGTATTAGTTTTGTTGCCGTTGGCTTTATTGCCATTAGCTTTATTTGCTCCACCATTACCGCAAGCAGTAAGGATAATAGCAAATGCTAAAAGTAGTGAGACTTTTTTTAGGATATTTTTCATTACTTACCTCCTGTCATCCTAATCTTTGTCTTGCGTCAGATGCACGGCGCAGTGCTTGTCCGACATAATTTATACATAACATCAAGAACAATATTGTTAATGATGCAGGTACCCATACATAAGGTTTATCTTGTATAATTTCTGGCTTACTTGCAAGAGCTATAAGTGTACCTAGGGAAGGTACGTTAGCTGGTAGTCCGAAACCTAAGAATGAAAGTGAGGTTTCAATACCAATGTTTCCTGCAAGGGCTAGAGTTGAGTCAACTATAAGGATTGATGAAATATTTGGAAGTATTCCACCGTACATTATCTTAAGGTCTGATGTTCCCATAGTCTTAGATGCATTTACATAGTCACGTCTACTTTCTGATAGGGCCTTAGATCTTACAAGTCTTGCTGTACCTATCCAGTAGAAAGCTGACATGATTAAAATTAAACTCATTGCTGTGAAGTTTGTAATCATTGTTACAATTACAATAATAATCATAAGAACTGGTAGAAGTGAAATAAAGTCTACAATTCTCATTACTACAGAGTCGAATTTACCTCCGTAGTATCCAACCATAAGACCTACGAAAAGTCCTACGAATGTTGTTATTACTGTTACACCGAAACCGATAAGAACTGAGTTACGAGCACCTACAATTGTTAGTGCCATTACACTACGTCCACCGGAATCTTTACCAAACCAAGTCCAAAAACTTTCTTTTGATGGTCTGGCGTATTTTTCAAAAATATCTACTTTTACAATTAAATCTTCTGATATGAAGAATGATGTGATTACAATAAATGCTAGGAATGCTACAATTAACCAAAATGCAACTGTTGCTACCTTGTCTTTTTCGAATTCTCTAAGAATTACTTTAAAACCCATTGGGTTTTCCATCTTTTCTTCTTCAAGTTTCTTCATATCTATATCTTTTATATTTTCCACTTTTGCTTCATTAGGAGCTATCTCTTTTTTGTTTTTATCCATGATGGTAGCCTCCTATTCTATTCTTATTCTTGGGTCAACGATACTCATGATAATATCAGAAAGTAGAGAACCAAGTAAGTTCAAAAATCCATAGAGCATTACTAGTGCATTTACAACAGAATAGTCACGAAGTAGTATGGCATCTATAAATAAGTTACCCATACCAGGATAGTTGAATATTCTTTCCGCGATCATTGATCCTCCTAGAAGACCAGTGATTTGGAATCCAAAGAATGCTGCTATTGGTAGAAGAGAGTTCCTAAATATATGATGTGAATATACTTTTTTCATAGGTACACCTTTTGATCTAGCTGTCTTAACATAATCTTGTGTCTTAGCATCTATGATTTCGTTTCTTAGGTATTGGATTGTACCTGTTGTTGAAAGTATAGCTATACATCCCGCAGGCATGATAAGGTGCTTTAATCTGTTTAAGAAATAAGCAAATGTGCCTTTGGCAATATGAGGATCTACAGAACCCATAGTTGGTAACCATTTTAGTACATAACCAAATAGTAAAAGTGTAAATAGGTATAGTACAAATGATGGCATAGCATATGAAATGAAGTTATAAAGTATAACTCCCTTATCAAATCTTGAACCAGGGTTTCTACCAGCTTTGATTCCTAGAGGAAGTGCAATTAGATAACTTAGAACAGTTGCAAATAGTGCTAATAAGAATGTGTTAGCAGCTCTTGCTCCAATTACTCTTGTTACAGGTTGTTTATATTGGAATGACTTTCCAAAGTCACCTCTTAAGGCTTTTGTGATCCATCTCCAGTATTGTTCATACCATGGGTCATACCATCCAGATTCGCGCCTGATTTGTTCTAATACTTCAGGCTTAACATTTCCACCGATTGATCCGGTAAGTGCGTCCCCTGGCATTTGTTTAGCCATGATGAAGATGAGTAGACTAAGTATAAATAGCTGAGGGATCATTAGAAGTACTCTACGTAAGACTGTTTTCCACATTATTTCTCTCCTCCTTTAAGTGCGACAAAGTGAGTATCAGAAATTTGTGTTAATGGATATACCTTATTATTGCTATCATAGTAAAGATCATATTTTTCATCGTATTCTTTTTCTACTTCGTCTCTTTGGCGTTTAAGTTCTTCTTTTAATGTAGGGTCAGTATCAGGAATAGAAGCTATAAGCTTTCTAGTATAGATGTGTCTTGGGTTATTGTATATATCTTCTCTTGTTCCTGCTTCTACGAATCTACCTCTGTGCATTATATAAATGTAGTCACACATATGTCTTACAACCCCTAAGTCGTGGGAGATGAAGATATATGTTAGATTGAAGTCCTTTTGAATCTTCTTCATGTAGTTTAGTACTTGAGCTTGTACTGATAAGTCAAGTGCTGAAACTGGTTCGTCTGCTATTATTAGTTTTGGATAGCAAGCAACAGATCTTGCAACTCCGATTCTTTGTCTTTGACCACCGGAGAATTCGTGAGGATATTTATAGATGGCTTCTTTAGCCATACCTACGATTGCAAGTAGTTCAAGAACTCTTTCAAATTCTTCTTCTTTATTTAAGTTTTCAAAGTTTCTAATAGGTTCGCCTATTATATCGATAACCCTCTTTCTAGGGTCTAGTGAACTCATTGAGTCTTGGAAAATCATTTGAACGTCTTTGTTATAATGGATTGATTTTCTAACTGATTTTTTAGTTACGTCGTGTCCATTATATAGAATTTCTCCAGATGTTACTTTTTCAAGACCTACAATTGTCTTACCGATTGTAGACTTACCTGAACCTGATTCTCCGATAAGTCCAATGGTTTTACCTTCGTCAATAGTCATGTTTACACCATCAACAGCATATACATAATCAATTATTTTATTGAAAAATCCACCACGAATAGGGTAGTGAACCTTTAAATCTTTTATTTCTATTAATGACATATTACACCTCGTAATCAAATTTAAAACTCTTGTAGCAAGTACATCTTACAAAGTGTCCTGGTTCAGCTTCATGAAGTTCAGTGATTTCTTCGTGTTCGCTTTCTGGTACCCAAGGAATTCTAGGTGCGAATCTACATCCTGTACGAGGTAGGTTAATAAGTGATGGAACCATACCTTGAATTACGTGTAGTTCTTCATTTTCAGAATCCTTTTGAGGAATAGAATTTAGAAGAGATCTTGTATAAGGATGCAAAGGGTTTTTAAATAATTCGTGTACAGGTGCAAGTTCTACAATTTCTCCAGCGTACATTACAGCTACTCTATCTGCCATTTGTGCTACGACTCCAAGGTCGTGGGTGATAAGTATAATACCTGCATGCATTTCTCTTTGTATATCAAGCATAAGGTCTAGTATTTGTGCTTGAATTGTTACGTCAAGAGCTGTTGTAGGTTCGTCAGCTATCATTATTTTTGGCTTACATGCAAGAGCAATAGAAATTATAACTCTTTGTCTCATACCACCAGATAATTCATGAGGATATTGCCTCATAATTCTCTTTGGATTTTCAATTCCAACTCTGGTTAAAAGCTCTTCTACTCTAGCCATCCTTTGCTCTTTTGTCATATCTGTGTGATAGATAAGTGCTTCTTCAATTTGATCTTCAATTCTTTGAAGCGGATTAAGAGCTGAAAGTGGGTCTTGGAAAATCATACCGATTTTTCCGCCACGGATTTCATTGTATTTGTCCTCGTCATATTCCAGAATATTTTCACCTTCGAAAATAACTTCGCCAGATACTCTGGTGTAGTTAAAATCATGAAGTCCCATAATGGTTGTTGCGAGTGTGGATTTACCACATCCTGATTCACCAACTATTGCTAGAACTTCATCTGGATACAAGGACAAATTAACATCGTCTACGGCATCGTAGTAGTCATCTTTGATTCTGAAAGCCGTATGTAGGTCTTTCATCTCAAGTAAAACTTCTTTGTCCATTTAATTACTCCATTCTTTTTTTAAGTTGTGTTTATTATACCATAATTGTGTATGGTAAATAAAGTTTTTAAAATTTAATCTAAAAACTATGAAAGATAATTCACATAGAATTTCTAACCTTATAACAAATATTATAATGAAAATCTTTTCATAAAGCAATAAAAGTTTCATAGATTGTAACAAAACTTACTTGGTTAGTGTAGATTTTAAATTTAAATACAAGGTAGAGAAGTTGTTTCTTATAATTATCACAAAGAAAATTTGAAATTTCACAAAAGAGTTTGAGAAATAATATAATTTTGTATAAAATATACGTGAGGTAGATTTGGAGGTAAAAATGGAACAGAATGTTTACTTAGACAAAACAAAACTAAATGAAATAGAAGACATGGTGAACTCTCTAATGGAATCAATGGACATTGATGGTATAAAAGCAAAACTTAGAGACTTAAACGATAAACAAATGGAAGAAGGATTTTGGGAAGATACAGAATCTGCTCAAAAAACTATAAAAGAATTTAATCATTATAATAGAAAGATTGAAAATTTAAAAAATTTAAAAGAAGAGATTGCTTCTTTAAATGCTCTAATGGAAATCATGGAGATGGAAGAAGATTATTCTGCATACAAAGATTTTAAAGATGATCTTACAAAACTCGAAAAACATGCAGATGATTTTAAGATAGCTACACTTCTAAATGAGAAGTACGACGATAACGATGTAATTCTTCAAATACATGCTGGTGCAGGAGGAACAGAAGCACAGGACTGGGCATCTATGCTTCTTAGAATGTACACGAGATACTGCGAGCAAAAGGGTTTTTCATTAGAAGTTCTAGATCTTCAAAAAGAAGATGAAGCTGGAATCAAATCAGCGACTCTTTTAATAAAAGGCGACTCTTGTTATGGATATTTAAAAGGTGAGAAGGGAGTTCATAGACTTGTAAGAATCTCTCCTTTCGATTCGAATAAGAGAAGACACACTTCATTTTCTTCAGTGGATGTCTATCCAGAGCTTGAAGATGTTGAGGATGTAGATATTAAATCAGAAGATTTAAAGATTGACACATATAGATCTTCAGGTGCAGGTGGACAACACGTAAATACCACAGATTCAGCTGTAAGAATTACACATATTCCAACAGGAGTTGTAGTCCAATGTCAAAATGAAAGAAGTCAGATCCAAAATAGAGAGACAGCGATGAAACTTCTAAAGGCAAAACTTATTTCTATTGCTCAGGAAGAACAAAAGGAAGCGATTGAAGACCTTTCAGGCAACTACTCACAAATTGCTTGGGGAAGTCAAATAAGATCCTATGTATTTCAACCCTACACGATGGTAAAAGATCACAGAACCAACGAAGAAGTCGGAGATGTAGAATCTGTAATGGATGGAAACCTTGACCCATTTATAAATGCATATTTACAATCAAAAGTTAAATAGAAATAAAAATATTTGTATTTATCAAAATAATTGTTGACAAAATAAAATCTAACTGATAGAATGTACGAGTATTCAAAGTAGAGCTCGCACTCTCACCTTACGCCGAGGGAGGTTTAAGGTAAAAACTATCGAGATATTTTTGCGGGCTTTTTGCCCGCTTTTTTAATTTATGGAGGTGCTACAATTATCAAAGAACTTCAAATCAACGAAGCTATTAGAGAACAGGAAGTAAGACTTATCGACGAAAACGGAGATCAAATAGGAGTTGTCTCAAGAAGACATGCTCTAGATTTAGCGATGGACAAAAGACTTGATCTAGTTAAGATCGCGCCACAGGCTAAACCACCTGTTTGTCGTATTATGGATTATGGAAAATACAGATACGAACTTATAAAAAGGGAAAAAGAATCAAAGAAAAAACAAAAGGTGATAAGTGTAAAGGAAATAAGATTTACACCTAGCATCGAAGATCATGATTTAAGGACAAAAGCAAATCAAACTATAGGTTTCTTAAAAAGAGGAGATAGGGTTAAAGTTTCTGTTCGTTTTAGAGGGCGAGAGCTTGGACATACAGAAATAGGACGTGAAGTTTTAGATAACTTTGTGGAACTCGTATCTGAATTTGGTGTAGTAGATAAGAAACCAAAGATGGAAGGTAGAAGCATGGTTATGTTTCTAAATCCAAAAAATGACAAGGAATAATAGGAGGATAATATGGCTAAGATGAAAACACACAGAGCGTCAGCTAAGAGATTTAAGAGAACTGGCTCTGGAAAAATAAAGAGATTTTTTGCATATAAAGGTCATCTTACAGGAAAGAAGACAGCTAAAAGAAAAAGAAAATTAAGAAAATCAGCAGTAGTATCTAAAGGCGATCAAAGAAGAATTGATCATATGATTCCTTAATAGGAGGTAGAAATGGCTAGAGTTAAAAGAGGCGTTAACGCTAAGAAAAGACATAAAAAAGTATTAAAACAAGCAAAAGGATATTTTGGAGCAAAATCTAAATTATTTAGACCAGCTAATCAAGCTGTTATGAAATCTCTTAATTACCAATTCTTCGGTAGAAAACAAAGAAAAAGAGACTTTAGACAACTTTGGATTACAAGAATCAATGCTGCTTGTAGACAAAATGGAATGAGTTATTCAAAGTTTATCGCTGGGCTTAAAAATCACGGAGTAGAAATTAACAGAAAGATGCTTTCTGAAATTGCTATAAATGATCCACAAGGCTTTGCAAAACTTGTTGAATTAGCTAAAAACTAATAGTTCCCTTTGTGGGAACTTATTTTTTTCGAAAAAAATATGACGAAATTATACGAAAGAATAGTTAAGAATGCTCCTTTATTTTTAGGAATGTCATTTTTAATAGTAATCTTAATCGGTGCAATGCTACTTAGTCTTCCAATCGCATCTGCAGATGGAAATTCTATAGGTTTTGTAAATGCATTTTTTACATCAAGCTCTGCCACTGCAGTAACAGGACTTGTAGTAGCAAATACAGCAACACAGTGGTCAACCTTTGGAAAAGTTGTAATTATAACTCTTATTCAAATAGGTGGACTTGGAACTATAACATTATTTTCAATCACAACAGTTCTTTTAGGAAAAAGAGTTTCTTTGCAACAAAGACTTCTTGTAAAGGAACAACTTAATATAACATCTATGTCTGGAATAGTAAAATGGGTTATATACGTTACGAAGATTACATTTTTAATTGAATTTATTGGAGCTCTTCTTCTAAGTTTTTCTCTGATTCCAAAATTTGGATTTAAAACTGGAATTTGGTATTCCATATTTCATGCTATATCTGCATTTTGTAATGCCGGATTCGATCTCTTTGGCAACTCAATTGTGCCGTATAGTGGAGATATCTATATAAACATGATTATATGTGGTCTAGTTATTATTGGAGGACTTGGATTTTTAGTCTACATGGACATATATAATTCAAGAAATTTTAGAAATCTAAAGATGCACTCAAAGGTTGTAATCTCTGTATCAGTTCTTCTACTGTTTATAGGAACCATCGCAACGCTTTTAATAGAGTATGATAACTCTCTAAGCATCGGAGATTTTAGCTTTGGACATAAAGTGCTCGCTTCTTTCTTCCAATCAACAGTTACTAGAACTGCTGGATTTAATTCCATAGATATAGGACAAGTTCATGATGCAACAGCAATTATATACATCCTTTTAATGTTTATCGGAGGAAGTCCTGCATCTACTGCAGGTGGACTTAAGACCACAACATTTGCGGTTATGGTTTTCTCCACCATAGGAATGGTTAGAGGAGATCATGATATAGTTATATTTAATAGAAAGATTGAAAGAGAAGTAATACTTAGGGCACTTGCAATAACCATTGTCTGCATCTCACTTGTAGTCATAGTAACCATGGCGATCACAATTGTAGAGCATGACAGATTTGATTCTTTAGATATACTTTTTGAAAGTGTAAGTGCATTTGGAACCGTAGGTATGAGTAGAGGAATAACTCCTCATCTTTCTGATATCTCAAAGATAATCCTAGGGTTTACAATGTTTATAGGTAGAGTTGGACCGACCACCCTTGCGGTAGGTTTAATGAAGACGAAGCCATCTAGTATTAAGTATGCATCAGGAAAAATATTGGTGGGGTGATAAAATGAAATCATATATAGTATTTGGTTGCGGAAAGTTTGGATCTTCTGCTGCGAAGACACTTTCAGAACTTGGAAACGAAGTAATGGTTGTGGATATAAATTTGGATTCCATAGAGGAGATTGCAGATTATGTAACCACAGCGATACAATGCGATGTAATGGATGAGAATGCCACCAGCGAAATGGGACTTAAAAATTTCGATGCAGCAGTAGTTGCTATAGGCACAAACTTTGAAGCGGCAATCATGTCCACAGTTCTTGCTAAAGAGGCAGGAATTGAATATATAGTTGCGAAGGCTACGAGCAATAGACAAGCTCTTATACTTAAAAAGTTAGGAGCTGATAAAATAATATTTCCGGAAAGAGATATGGGAGTAAGGGTTGCACACAATTTAAGTGCATCAAACCTAATGGACTTCATACAACTTTCTCCAGACTATTCGATAGCAGAATTTTTGTGTCCTGTTACTTGGGTAGGAAAAAATTTGAAACAACTTAATGTGAGAAGCAAGTACAAAGTTACAGTTCTTGCCATCGAACGTGGAAATGATGATATAAAAATAGATCCTTATCCAGATTCTTTATTACAAGAAGGAGATGTACTTGTACTTCTAGGAAAAGATGAAGATATAAAAGAAATTGAAAAGATTAAAGACTAAAAATATAAGAAATCTTAAGTGAGAAATCATTTAAGATTTTTTTATTTCACAAAACTTTTAGAATTGATATTGACCATTTTTGATTATCAGTTTAAATTTCGGGTAAGACTATAATGAGGTGATAATAATGATAACATTAGAAGCAATTGATTATGTTTTAAATATGACTGGAGCAGAATTTAGTGAAGTAAGAATTGCTCTTATCGATGCAGATGGAGATGTAGATCGCGCAATTGAGCTTATAAAAGAAAGAAATCAATTTAGAAAATTTGAAAAAGAAGACAAAGAAAGTGAATTTGATAGAGAAACTGATGAAGCTTTTAGAGCATTCCAAGACAAATTCACAAAATCTGCAAATAAGACCATCGGAAGTCTTCAAAACAGTGTAGAAGATATAATAGAAGCTATAAAAGAAATTTTCAGAAAGGGAAATGCCAGAAAGCTTCTTATTAAAAAGGACGAAGAAATCGTGCTTCAACTTTCTCTAACAGCTTCTATAGTTGGTGCTATTGCAGCTCCTATCGCAGCAGTTTTAGGAATGGGTGTAGCTTTTACAAGTGCATATAAATTCTTAATCTTGATGGAAGATGGAAGTGCCATTGACGTTGAAGAGTACATTAAGAGCAAGACTAGACCTAAAGATGGTAAGTCAGAAAACAGCGAAGAAGACCAAGTAATAATTGATGAAGATGAAGAAGAAAAATAAAACTAAATAGATTTTTTAAGTAGTTACCAAATGGTAGCTACTTTTTTTATAAGATTTATAAGCTAATGAAGTTGTTATATTAAAGCCGGTAAAAACGCGTCATAAAAATTTTAAAAATTTAGCCGATTTAATAAGATGAGAGTATTTCTTGAATATATGGACGCTTGTCTGATATAATAGATGTAATTGGAGGTGAGCTTATGCCAGCAATCATAAATAATGAAAAAGGTGCTGTAGTAATTGAAAATAATGTAATCGCAACCATAGCAGGTATGGCCGCTATGAAATCCTACGGCATAGTAGGCATGGCTTCTAAAAGTGCAACTGATGGACTTTTGGAACTACTAAAATTTGAAAATATTTCTAAAGGAATAAAAGTTATAACTGAAGACGATAAATTAACGATAGAAATCCATGTAGTGCTTGAATATGGAGTTAAGATTTCTACAGTTGGAGAAAATATAATTGAAAATGTAAAATTCTACATCAAAGATTTAACTGGAATCGAACCATACAATGTAGAAGTGGTAGTTGAAGGAATAAGAATAAAATAAGAGGTATTTATGACTAATAAAATTGTTTCACTTAAGTCATGTATAAATGGCGCGGTGAATTTTCTTTTGATGAATAAAGACCATGTAAATACCCTTAATGTATTTCCTGTTCCAGACGGGGACACTGGTACTAACATGGGTCTTACATCTAAATCTGCTCTTAAGCAGGTAAACGAACTTGAATCTGATGATGTTTATGAAGTAGCCCTTGCTGCTTCTCGTGGTTCTTTAATGGGAGCCAGAGGAAACTCAGGGGTAATTTTATCCCAATTTTTAAGAGGATTTGCAGAAGGACTAAAAGACAAGAAAACTATAACTAATAAAGATTTAGCTAAGGCTTTGAAATCTGCATCAGACACAACTTACAAAGCTGTTATGAAACCAACTGAAGGTACAATTTTGACTGTTGGTAGAGAAACGGCTGATTTTGCTATGAAAAATTATAGCAAGTACGACAACACTTTAGATTTCATGGAAGCAATAGTTAAGGCTTCAAAAGAATCTCTAAATAAAACTCCTGAAAAACTTCCTGTTTTAAAAGAAGCAGGGGTAGTTGACTCTGGGGGAGCAGGTCTTGTGTATCTTTTTGAAGGTGCTCTTAAAGCCCTAAAGGGAGAAGTTATTGAACAAGTAGCTGAAGATGAAGAACTTAAGAAGAAAGAACAGAAAGAAATTTCTTTCGATGATTATGATAAAGATCTAGAATTCGGTTACTGTACAGAGTTTGTAATAAGAACTGACATCGATGACACTGAGGACTTAAAGAATAAATTAATGCCACTGGGAGACTGTCTACTTGTAGTAGGTGGTGGAGGAACTGGAGTTATAAAGGTCCATGTCCATACCAATAACCCTGGTAGAGCTCTCGAATATGCAGTAGAGCTTGGTCAGCTTCAAGATATAAAGATAGACAATATGAGGTATCAACACACTGAAACTCTATTTGATGAATCTGAAGTTGAAAATGCTAGAAAGAATAATATAAAGAAAAAATATGCGATAGTTTCTGTTTCTATGGGAGAAGGAATTAACGAAGTGTTTAAGTCACTAAACGTTGACTATATAATAGAAGGAGGACAAACTATGAATCCTTCTACAGAGGACTTCGTAAAGGCGATAGATAGTTTAAACGCAGATCACATCATACTTCTTCCAAACAATTCAAACATCGTTTTAGCTGCTAATCAAGCAAAAGAATTATCCGAAAAGGACGTATACGTAGTAGAAACTAAATCTGTTCCACAAGGAATAGGAGCTCTATTTGTCTTTGACGAAGAAGAAGATCCAGAAGCAAATATCGAAAATATGAATGAAGAACTAAATCATATTAAGACTGGATCAGTAACTTATGCAGTAAGAGATACAAATTCAAACGGATCTCAAATTAAAAAAGATCAAATAATCGGTCTTACTGGAAAAGAAATAGAGTCCTTTGGAGATAATTTAGACGAAGTAACAGAAAAACTTATTGAAAAAATGGTAGACGACGAATCTTCTGTCATAACTTTATACTATGGAAATGGACTTGAAGAAGAAGATACAGAAGAGCTAATGGATAAACTAGAAGAAATTTATGATGAGTTAGACGTGGAACTAGTAAGAGGAGCTCAACCTCTATACTACTACATCGTTTCAGTAAAATAGGCAGATTAAAATCTGCTTATTTTTTTTAAAATTTTTAAATGGAGAAAATATGAAACTATTTGACAAAATAGATACATTAAAAGGAGTTGGACCGAAGAAAAAATCTTACTTGGAAAACATGGGGATGGAAACGATAGCAGACCTAATGGAATATTTTCCGGTGAGATTTATAGACTCAACCAATTTAAAATCCATAAAAGACTTAAGAGAAGGAGAGTTCGCCACAATAAAAGCAGAAGTGGTGCAGGCAGTGCCCCATTATCAAGGGAGATTTAAGAGGCTCGATGTAGTCGTAACCGATGGATTTAATTTAAAAATTTCATACTTCAATCAAAACTTCCTAACCTCTACATTTTTAAAAGGTGAGGTGTTTTATTTTTATGGAAAGGTTTCAAGATTTGGAAACAATCTTACAATGACTTCTCCTAAATTTGAAAATGCCAAGAGAAAAAAGGTGCTAGGAAGTATAATTCCGGTATATTCACAGACGAAAGATATAAATAATAAAGAACTTATAAAACTTACAGACCAAGTCTTAAAAGAATACACATGGAAAAATGTATTGCCAGAAGAAATATTGGAAAGGTACAAACTTTTCGATATGGATAGAACTATGAGGGAGCTTCATAGACCGAAATCTCAAAAAGCTTACGGAAATGCAAGAAACTCCTATTCGTTCTACGAAATTCTAGTATATCTTCTCGCTCTATCTAAATTAAAAAAAGAAAGAGAAGAGACAGGCGTAAAACTTAGGGAATATAGTATAGATGAATTTTTAAAAATCCTTCCATTTACACTGACCGATTCTCAGATGAAAGTAATCGACGAAGTAATAGAAGGTTTAAAGAGCGGATTTCGTGTAGACAGGCTCATCCAAGGTGATGTAGGTTCAGGTAAGACCGTAGTTGCAATGGCAATAATGTACTTATTTTACAAAAATGGATTCCAATCAGCGATTATGGCTCCGACGGAAATCTTGGCGACACAGCATTACAATTCATTTAAAGCTACATTTGATAGACTTGGAATAAATGTAGCCTTGCTCATAGGCTCAATGAAAAAATCTGAAAAAGACAAGGTGCTTCACGAATTAAAATCTGGCGAAATTCACATGATTATAGGAACCCATGCACTTATATCAGAAAATGTAGAATTTAAAAATCTTGGAATAAGTATAGTGGACGAGCAGCACAGATTTGGAGTTATGCAGAGGAAAAATCTATCAGACAAGGGAGTCCACACCATAGTTATGACAGCAACACCGATACCAAGGACCCTTGCTCTAGTAATGTATCAAGACTTGCAGGTTTCAACGATAGACACTCCACCTGCAGGAAGGCTCAAGATTCAAACTGCAACCATAAATGAAAATGGACTGTTAAAAGCTCTTGAATTTATAGAGAAAGAATTGAAAGAAGGAAGACAAGCCTATATAATCTGTCCAATGATTGACGAAAACGAGATGCTTGATCTAAACTCTGTGAAAAAAGTCTATAAAGAAATTAAAAAATACTTCAAAGATTACAATGTGGGACTTCTTCATGGACAGATGAAACCAGATGAAAAAGACATGATCATGGAGGACTTTGAGAAAAACAGGATAAATGTCCTCGTATCGACAACGGTAGTAGAAGTTGGGGTAAATGTTCCAAACGCAACTGTGATGATGGTAGTAAACGCAGAGAGATTTGGGCTCTCACAACTCCATCAGCTAAGAGGAAGAGTAGGAAGAGGAACCCACCAAGGTTATTGCATCCTATATAATAAATCGGAATCAGAAATAGCCTCAATGAGGATGAAGGTAATGGTGGAATCCACAGATGGGTTTTATATTTCAGAGAAAGATTTGGAGCTTCGTGGCTCTGGAGATATATTTGGAGTAAGACAATCTGGATTTATGGGATTCATTTTGGCAAATCCATTAAAAGACAAGATGATTTTAAAATACGCAGCTAAAGAAGCAAAAAGAATATGGACAAATGATCCAGAGTTTATAGAACCAGACCATTTACAACTAAAAATAAGCGTAGATAGACTAATTTCTCGAAAGTTTAATTGTTAGATTATTGATAATATGTTAAAATAATAAATAATTGGAGGATTATGAGAGTAATATCAGGAACATCAAAGGGAATGCGACTTATGTCTGTAGAAGGAATGGATGTAAGACCGACCTCAGATAGAGTAAAAGAATCAGTATTTAATATGGTAGGTCAATACTTCCATGGTAAAGAAGCACTGGATTTATTCTGTGGCTCTGGAGGAAATGGAATAGAATTTTTATCCAGGGGCGCAAAGAGCTGTGTCTTTGTAGATACATCTAGTGAATCGCTAAAAGTCACAAGAGAAAATCTAAAACACACAAAGCTTATAGAAGGCGCAAAGATCATAAATATGGACTATAAAAAATACTTAAAAACCACAGAAGAAAGATTTGATATAATCTACATGGATCCGCCATTTGACGAACTGCAAAAGTATCGTCATTCGCTAGAAATAATAAAAGAAAGAAAATTACTTAAAAAAGATGGATTATTAGTGGTAGAATATAGAGATGGAAGTAGAATAGATTTTTCTAACTACGAAGTGTTAAAAGAAAGAAAATACGGCTCTACATCCATAAAAGTATTGGGAGTGCCAGATGAAAGCAATATATGCGGGTAGTTTCGACCCTGTTACTAATGGGCATATAGATATAATAAAACGTGCCACAGATATATTTGGAGAAGTAACAGTCGCAGTCTTAAACAATGTAAAAAAACAGGGACTCTTCACAGTAGAAGAAAGAATGGAATTACTAGAAGAAGTTACAAAAGACATAGATGGAGTAACCATAGATTCATTCACAGGACTCTTAGCAGACTATGCAAAAGAAAAGGACTGTAAAGTAATAGTAAGAGGCATAAGGACAGCTTCCGACTATGAAAGTGAATATATATTAGCAATGGCAAATATGCACTACTACGAAGGACTAGAAACTGTATTTCTACTATCATCAAACAAAAACACATTTGTAAGCTCAACACTTGCAAAAGAAGTGGCGATGTTTGATGGAGATTTAAGTTTATTTGTTCCAGACATAGTAGGCGATGCTATGAAAGAAAAATTAATAGGGAGGTAGTCGATATGACACTAATGGAATTGGTAGATGAGTTAGAACAACTTATCCAAACAGCAAGTAGTATTCCTCTTACAGGAAAGACTATGATTGAAAAAGAAGAAGTTCTAGAAATAATAAGAGATATAAAAGCAGAACTTCCATCAGAAATTAAAGAAGCGCAACAAATCTCTACAGATAGAGATCAAATCATCACAGGCGCTCATGAAGAAGCTGACAGAATCATGGCAGCAGCAAGAGCTCATGCAGAAGAAATGATAAGAGAAGATGAACTCGTACTAAAGGCAAATGAAAGAGCAGAAGAAATTCTAAGCTCAGCACAAAGAGAATCCACTCAAATAAGAGAAGGAGCTCGTGACTATGCAGATGAACTACTAGAAAGAACACAAGTAAATCTTTCAGACATGATCAAAACAATAAATGAAAACAGACAGGAACTTAGAGGATAACTAAGTTCCTTTTTCTATTTTGGAAATTATATAGAGACTTAAAAAATTATCATATATAATATACATAGGAAAATAGAAAGGGTATTTAAAATGGAAAATTCAACAGACAACACAGCTATAAGAGAGGCGCAGATATCTTTTATACAGACCTGCATGGAACAAAACTTAGAGCATCTTCGTCATGTAGAGAATGAAAGGCTGTCATTTACAAGCATCTATATGGCATTAGTAGCAGGAGCATATGCATTTATATTTGGGTTAGAAGAAAGATTAATAAGCATATTTATATTAATAGGACTATTGATTTTGGGAGCACTAGTACTCGTTCTAATCCTAAAATGGAATAGAGCCTTTTGCCAACACAGAGAAAATGCCAAAAGAGATTACGAACTTTTGAGAAAGCACTTATTCAACTATGATGAAGGTTGCGTAGATTGCGAAGGAAAACTATGCATGACACTTAAGGAAAACTTTCCATTTTATGATATAAATATACAAACAAATGATAAGAAAAAAGGAAAAAGCGAAAAATTATGGACAAGAGTTAAAAAGACATCTACATTATTTATAATATTTCAATCATTAATTATGGCTATAATTTTTGCAACCATAATTTATTTTTTAATTTAACGATAAAGGACATCAAATGTATAAATTAATAGTTACAGACTTAGATAACACACTTTTAAATAAAAACGGAGAAGTAGAAGAAAGCACAAAGAAACTAGTAGAAAAATTAAATAAAAAGGTGAGCATTTCAGTTGCAACTGGCAGAAGCTTCGCATCGGCAAAAGCAATAGCAGATGAGCTAAAGTCAGAAGCGCCAATGATATGCTACAATGGAGCAGAAATAACAGATATAAATGGCAAAACGATATATTCTTCTTATGTGCCAGAAGATGTACAAAGAGAGATTGTAGAATATGTAATAAAAAACAATCTCTATCTTCAAGTGTACGACCAAGGAGAGATAGTAGTTTCAAAATTAAATCTAAAAGCCCATCCAGATCCAGATTTAAAATATGCAAGCTATAGAGAGACGGGAAGCGTAGAAAAACTGGCAGAAATAAGAACTCCTAAGCTTTTGATAGCAGCAGATCCAAAAAAAGCTGCTAAGATCCAAGAAGAACTAGAAGAAATATTTAAAGCTAGAGCATTTTTTGCAAAATCAGAGGCTCATTTAATCGAAGTGATGGATATAGGGACGAATAAGGGAGTAGCGCTAAAAGCATTGGCGAAGTACTTAGAAGTACCAAAGGAAGAAGTGATGGCGCTTGGAGATAATACAAATGATATACAGCTACTTCAAGAAGCAGGACTTGCCGTAGCAGTAGCAAACTCAGTAGAATCATTAAAGAAAATTGCTGATTACGTGTGTGAAAACGAAAGATCAGAAGGTTTTAACGAAGCAATAGAAAAATTTATTTTAAATAAATCTGAATAAAAATTAAAAGGAGCTACAAGGCTCCTTTTTTGGTGGGAGAAATAATAAATGTTATCAAGATACTTCCGGGCGAGTCTTTTCGAGCGAAGTCAAGGGCGTTCACCTTGTTTATAAAAATTAAATAAACTCATGCTATCTGTAGAGCGTGCAAAAGAAAATCAGTAAACTTATGCTATACGTAGAGCGTGTAAAATTTTAATTAAGTTCATGCTATACGTGAAGCATGTAAAAACAATCAGTAAACTTATGCTATACGTAGAGCGTGTAAAAATAATCAGTAAACTTATTCTATACGTAAAGCGTGATAACAATTATCAATGTAAGAACAAAACACTCTCTCAAAAAAAATCTTATTCATATAGTCACATCGCTTAGTTTGATTATATTATAAGCTTGAACATTGTTATAAACAAACTTATTAACCCACAACTCATCTTAAAAAAATCTATTCAATGAGCTAAGCATTAAACGCCCATCTAAATTTATTTTATTTTTCATTCATTGTCCTATGTTATAATAGATTTAGGTGAATTATGTATCAAGCATTATATAGAAAATACAGGTCAAAGACTTTTGACGAGATCGTCGGTCAAGACCAGGTTATAAATTCAATTAAATATCAAGTGAAAAACTCCACTGTTTCCCATGCCTATATTTTTTCTGGCACGAGAGGGACAGGTAAGACTTCCACTGCGAAGATATTGGCGAGAGCTGTAAACTGTGAGCATCCAATAGATGGCAATCCTTGCAACGAGTGCGAGACTTGCAAATCAATCCTTCGTGGAACGAATCTCGACGTGGTAGAGATGGACGCTGCTTCTAACAATGGCGTCGATGACATAAGAGATCTTCGCGAAAAGGCGTTCTATCCGCCTAGCACTTCGAAGTACAAGGTCTACATCATTGACGAGGTTCACATGCTTTCAAAGGGAGCATTCAATGCTCTTCTAAAAATATTGGAAGAACCTCCGAAGCATCTAATCTTTATATTGGCGACGACGGAGATCGAAAGAGTGCCACAGACGATTCTTTCCAGGACTCAGAGATATTCTTTTAAAAGGATTTCTGTAGATACGATTTCTAAAAATATTTCTGAAATTATTTCAAAGGAAGGAAGATCCATCGATGAAGCCGGAATCGATCTTATCGCACAGATGGCTGACGGTTCAATGAGGGATGCTGTTTCTCTTTTAGATAGGGTCGTTGCTGTAAATGACAAGCAAATTAGCTATGATAGAATCATCGAGGTTTTAGGTGTTACGACTGAGGATACCCTATTTGAACTTGCGACTTCGATTTTAAATTCAGATGCGTCAAGCATCATCATGTCCGTTGCAAACTTAGCCGATGATGGCAAGGATATGATGGTTTTAATCGACGGTATCGTGTCTTTTTTTAGAAATATTTTGATTGCGAAAAATCTAAATGACCCAAGAAAGATAATAAGGGTCAAGGACATGGATAGATATACTGCAATCGCACAGGCTTTTTCCAACTCAGAAATTTTAAATATCATAAAAATTTTGAGTGAAACTAAGGCGAGATCACGCTATATTACCAACAAGAGAACCATGCTTGAAGCTGCCCTTCTTGAGGTAGTTTCATATAGACAGGACGATATTTTAAATAGGGTTGAAAATATTGAGAGAATGCTAAGTTCTGGAAATTTCAAGGATTTAAAGCCACCTAAGAGGGAATATTTTGACTTCAAAATAGATAAGAAATCAGATAATAAGGAAATTTCTAAAATTAACTCTAAAGATGATATAAAGCCTTCTAAAGACAAAGCTTCTGAACCTACTCATCCAGATGCATCTGAAAATATATCTAATGAAGTTTCAAAAGAGGATTATAAAGCTAATAATGGAGCTGACAACGCTGACGGCGCAGTAGAAGAATTTACTCATGAAACTGAAATTGAGGTTGAAGCTCAAGGAACTTACACAGACGAGAATTTAACTGAAGAAGTAGAAAATACAGAAGAAATAGAAGAAAATCAAGATAATCAAGAAATAGATTATACAGAAAGTGAACTACAAGGGATCTTCAACCGTGCAATTCAGATTTTAAAGGAGAGATCTGAAAGGATCATCTCTGGCATGCTTGTCATGGGTAGACTCGATTCTTTTGAAGATAATATTGCAACCATCGCATTTGAAGAGCAGGGAAGAAGCTTCTATCAAACTTTAAACAACAGTGAAACCATAGAAAAAATAGAGTCTGTCTTAAAAGAATTGACTAATGATAATATTTCGGTTAAATTTGTGGTAAAATCAAATAGTGATATCGATTCAATAAAGAATCGAATTGAAAATTTATTTGGAGAAGATTCAATAAAATAGAAAGGAAGATATTATGAAATTTGGAGGATTCCCAGGCGGGGGAAATATGAACAATATGATGAAGCAAATGCAAAAGCTTCAAAAGCAAATGGAAAACTTAGAAGAAGATCTAAAGAACCAAGAGGTAACTGGCACTTCTGGCGGTGGTGCAGTGGAAGCCACCGTAAACGGCAAAAAGGAACTAATTAGAATAAAGATCGACGAAGCAGTAGTTGACCCAGAAGATGTGGACATGCTTGAAGATCTAGTGCTAACTGCTGTCAATAATGCTATGGAAGAAGCAGACAGCGTTGCAAACCAAAAGATGGGCAAGCTAACTGGCGGACTTAATATCCCTGGACTATAAGATGAGCAGACCATTAGAAAACTTAATATATGAACTTACAAAACTACCTGGAATAGGGGAAAAATCTGCAGAGAGAATCCTCTACTACATCCTTGAACAGGATAAGAACGAGGCACATAGCTTGGCAGAGGCAATTGTCGATGCTGCAGAAAATATAGAGGAGTGTTCCATCTGTCACAACTATACCGATGATGATCCTTGTGAAATCTGCACCGATGACACTAGGGACAAGACTACCATCTGTGTAGTGGAAAGCCCAAGGGATGTGGCATCTATGGAAAAGACCAATAGTTACAACGGTCTCTACCATGTGCTTCATGGAACCGTTAGACCTACAAGTGGAATATTTCCAAGCGATCTAAGATTTGATTCGCTGGTTAGAAGAGTAAATGAAGGTGGCATAAAAGAAGTTATAATAGCAACCAACCCAACCACCGACGGCGACACCACTGCAATGTATATTCAAGAAGCCTTAAGAGACACCGGAGTTCTTATGACTAGAATCGCCCATGGAATCCCTGTGGGAGGAAATCTCGAATATTATGATGAACTAACCATAGGAACGGCTCTTAAAAACCGGGTGAATTATTAAAATTTAAAATTTATACAATTAAACGACAGAGATGTCGTTTTTTTTATAAAGATAATATCTATTTAAGGTATATAAAAACATTAGAATAAATTATCAATTTCATCGATTGAAAAGAAAAACGCGTGAGATAAATTTAACCAAATTTTCATAATAAGTTGTTGCAAGTGGCAGTATTTAATGTTAAACTAATTTGTAGTGAGAATATAAATGCTTTTTATTTCATAAAAAATTTTCGCATTTATAATAAGGAGGATATTTTGAAAAATATAAAATTATTTTCAGTTGTAGCATTAGCTCTAGCTCTTTTAGTTGGATGTTCAAATGATAAACCAGCTAACCAAGCAGAAAACAAAACTAATGCAGGAACTGCTACAGAAACACAAGTTGCTTATTCTGAAATGACAGGAGAAGAACTAGACAAGATTCAAGAAGACAACAAGGAAAAAGAAAAATACCTAGTTATCGACGTTAGACCAGCTGAACAATACAATGAAGGTCACGTTAAACACGCTATCAACATTCCAGTTGATGAACTAAATGACAGACTTGCTGAAATCGAATCTTACAAGGACAAAGACGTTGTAACTGTTTGCAACACTGGTAAAAAATCATCAGAAGCTGCTCAAATCCTAGTTGACAATGGATTTACAAAAGTTGCTAACGCTCAAGGCGTAAAAGACTTCACTTACACAACTATGACTAAGGCTGCTACAGTTCTTGGACCTAAGTTCAATGAAATGGCTAAATCAGGAAACTACACTATCATTGACGTAAGAGATGAAAAAGATTACAACGAAGGACACATTGAAGGCGCACTTCACACAACTGCTGACACTTACATGGATGATATTAAGAGCTTCCCAACTGACAAACCATTCTTAACCTACTGCTATTCAGGCAATAGATCATGGGCAGTAGCTGACGAATTAGCTAAAGAAGGACATGAAGTTTACAATGCGTACGACGGAACAAAAGAATACGACGGATACGAATTGGTAAAATAATTAATTAATTGGCTTTGGGGGTAACTCCGAAGCCATTTTTTTTGTATTATGATAATATTTTTTACAAGAACACCAGAACTTGGGCAAACGAAGACCAGGCTATCTCCATATTTAAATGACGAAGAGATCTTAAGCATTTCAGATAAATTAATAGAAAATCAGTACCAAGAAATTAAAAACACAGGCTCAGATTATAAGATATATTTCAGTGGCAAAATTCCAGATGATATAGATAAGAGGTACCGAATTCCACAGAGTGGTAAAGACCTCGGAGAAAAGATGGCAAATGCATTAAAATCTGAACTTGAAAATAGAGACAAGGCTGTGCTCTTGGGCTCTGACCTAATTGGTCTTGATTCTAAGATGATAAAATTTTGCCTTGATAAATTAAATGAATATGATGTGGTGCTAGTTCCAACCTATGACGGTGGATACGGCCTAGTTGGCATGAGAAAATACTACGATATCTTTTCAGATATAGCCTATTCAAATAGCGAAGTTTTAAATAACACAATCAAAAAGATTGCGACTCTAGGTCTTAGTTACTATGTTACGGAAAAAATCCTAGATATAGACGAGTATATCGACCTCGTTAGACTTGAAATAGGAGACAATGAACTAAAACTTCTAGGTCAAGGGGAGTACAATCTAAACTTTCTATCAAAGAACAGAGTCATAAGGGTGAATCTCGGTTCCCAAATGAACCTTGGATCTCGCCAGCTTAAGTATGAGTACGATGCTCTTAAATTCTTAGAAAAATCTGGGGTTACTCCAGAGCCGATTTCCTATGTGGAAGATTCTTTTTGGCTTAAAAAACCGTATTTAATTATGAAATATTATGAGGGCAGACCCCTCGACTATAAAAGAGATCTTAAAACTGCGGCAAAACTCTTGTCTACTATCCATAATTTGGATATAGAAGGGGCGAATCTAATAGTGGCAAGTAGACCATTTAAGGCGATGCACGATGAATTTATCTCCATGTATGCCCATTACAAAGAGTTCGACCAAAAAGACGAAGAAATCGAGAAGAGAATCGACGAATTATTTAGAATTCTTGAAACTTCCAATATGGATGAGGAGATTTCAAACCCTTCAATTATAAATACGGAGCTAAATAATCACAATTTTATAATTGGAGACAAAAATATTGTTATCGACTGGGAAAAACCTATAATCGGTGAAGCGGAACAGGATTTAGCCCACTTCTTGGTGCCTACCACAACCTATTGGAAGACGGACACCATCTTAACTGAAGAGGAGATGCTAGATTTCCTAGATGAATACGAAAGATACAGACCAGTTGACAGAAGAAAATTCTACAAATACTTGATGTACAATTCTCTAAGAGGAGTTACATGGTGTTCAATGGCTCTGGTTGAATATAGTAAGGATAGAGCGATTAAAAATCTCGATACAGAGAAAAAGATAAAGGAATATCTCTCAGTAGATTTTTTAGATATGTTAAAGAAACTTTATAAGGAGGATTTATGAAAAAAGAAAACAGAAATAGGTTGATACTTCTAATTATAATTGGAATATTCTTTGCAGTTTATTTCTTCGTACCATCTGTAAATAGAGAAGTAAATGAATCTATAAGAGTACTCACCAAAGTAGATATCAACGGCGTTGCAGAATATATAAGAGGATTTGGAGTATATGCGGTTATGGTTTCATTCCTACTAATGATACTTCAAGCACTCATTTCACCTATACCAGCATTCTTCATAACCCTAGCCAATGCAATGATTTGGGGATGGGCTAAGGGAGCGCTACTATCTTGGACCAGTTCAATGGTTGGTGCAGCAGTTTGCTTCTTTATTGCAAGAATTCTAGGAAGAGACGTAGTTAAGAAATTTGCATCAGAAGGAGTACTGGTAGCGATAGAAGAATTCTTCAAAAAATATGGTAAATATGCAATCATGGTGGCAAGACTTCTTCCATTTATACCATTTGACGCAGTATCATACGCAGCAGGACTAACTTCCATGGACTTCTGGCCATTCTTCCTTGCTACAGGTCTAGGACAACTACCAGCAACTATAATTTATTCCTACGCAGGAGGAAGTTTAACAGGAGGAGCACAAAAGTTAATGGTAGGACTTTTGATCCTATTTGCGGCTTCAATAATCATCTACGTAGCTAGAAAAATCTACAATGACAAACAAACAGAACAAAATAAGATTCAATGATAGGAGTATGAATGCAATCAAGATTGGGATAATGATATTGATTGCACTTATATCTATCTTTATAGTTAGAAAATTCTCTTTTGAAGATATAAAATTATTTGTAGATTCCCATGAAAATATGGCGGCGATATTCTATATATTGATATTTACCATACTTCCAATCTTCTTCTTTCCGGTGGTTATAATCGTCCTTGTGGGAGGAGCGCTATTTGGAATTTGGAAAGGATCTTTGTACACGATGATAGGGGTAGTTTTAAACACTCCAATTATGTACTACATGGGAAGATTTCTCTTAAAGGATTTTGTGAGAAATTTCGTCGATAATCACATGAGCGAGAAGCTATCTTCAGCCATTTATAGTGATAACCAAAAGGTGCTTTCCTTGGTATTATTTATAATAAGACTTAGCCCAATATTTAGCTACAATGTGGTGAACTATATATCTGGAATTACTGAGATAAACTTTTTTTACTATCTTCTCACCACCTTTGCAGGAGTAGTGCCAGGGGTACTGGTATTTAACTATTTTGGAGAAGCAGTCTTAAATCCTAAATCAAAAGAATTTATATATTCGATACTATTTTTAATTTCATTGGTAATAATATCGGCGATAATTTCTAAGGTATTTTTGAAAGAGGAGAAGAAATGAAAAAACTTGGTATAGTCATACCAACTTATAACGAAGAAAAAATCATAGATAGAACCCAAGAGATGGTATCAGCGTTTTCAGATCTTTGTGATATTGTGTTTTCCGATGGATATTCCACGGATAGAACCTATGAAAAAATTAATTTTAAAAAGATTAAGAGGACCAGGTACAGATCTAATCAGATGAATGAAGGGGCGAAAGAACTCACAAACGACAAACTTCTCTTTATCCACGCTGATAGCAAAATCTCAAGGGATGGGGTACTTGAACTTATAGAAAGAGATTACGACTTTGGTTGCTTTAAAATTAAGTTTGAGCCGACTTCACTTTTTTTAAAATCCATCGAGTGGGGTTCTAATTTCCGAGTAAAACATAGGCATATAGCCTTTGGAGATCAAGGAATATTTATAAAGCGAGAGCTGTTTGAAAAAATAGGAGGGTTTAAACCACTTCCTCTTATGGAGGATTATGAACTCTCACTAACTTTACAAGAGATGGGAATATATCCAAAGCTTCTTGAAAGTGAGATAACTACATCTTCGAGAAGATTTGTAAATAATGGACCTTTAAAGACATTATTTAGGATGCAAAAATATCAAAAGATGTATAGAGATGCTAGAGAAAAAGGAGACATCTTCTTATGTGCAGAAGAGATTGAGAAAATATATAGGAGTCAGAAATGAATGTACTAGAAAAGACGAAAGAAAATTGCATACATTGTAAGAGATGCACCAAGAATTGCGACTTTTTGTCGAAATACGATATGGATCTTTCTGATTTTGCTAATAGACCTGACCTAAGGTACTCATGTTTTCTCTGTGGCAAGTGCAAGAATGTATGTCCAGTGGATTTAGATGGAAAAGAAATCTCTCTCTACATGAGGAGAAGAGATCCAAAGGGACTTAAGTCTGTTAAGTTTATGAAGAACAATTACAAACTTCGAAACATTGGAAAGGCTAAGACGAAGGATTTAATATTTTTAGGATGCAACTATCCTGGATTTTTACCTAAAACCTGTGAGGCTATGATTGAGATTGGAAATGAACATGGAGCGGACTTTTCTGTGGATTGCTGCAAGAAACCTACCCACGACATGGGTGGAGAAGTGCCGCTTGAAATCTTGGAGAAGACTCTTAGATCTCAAGGAGTTGAGAGGATCATTTGTCTCTGTCCAAACTGTTACCACTTTCTAAAGGGAAAGATTTACGCAGAAGTCATCTCTGTATACGAATATTTAAGAGAAATAGGCGTGGGTAAGAAAATCGACGAAAATTCCAATGTATTTTTCCCATGTTCCGATAGATACTCAAAGGAAATCTTCGAAGATATTAAGTATTTTGCAAAAGATTATGAAGAACCATTCACATCCATAGGTTGCTGTGGCCTCGGTGGAGGAGCCATAAAACATGAAGGGGATGTTGTGGATATATGGAAAGAAAAGATGAACTCATTGGATAAGGAAAATATATATACCTATTGTTCCTCATGTGCAGGGATTTTTCACAATGGGTACAAGAAAAATAATGTGAAGAACTTCTTGACGGAGATATTAGAAGTCGATGAAGAACCTTCAAGCGAGTTCGCAAGAAACGTAATGAAATTTAAATTTAAAAAACACAGGAGGTAGTATGTTTAACAAGAACTTACTAAAGAAACTTTCAGTTTTCCTACTAGCAATCTTTATATTGGTAGGATGTGGCAAAGCAGACAAATCACAAGATAACGCAGCAAATAAAAACGAAACAAGCCAAACTGAAACTACAAAAGATGCAGCAGACATGACTTTTGAAGAAGCATTAGAATCTGCAAAAGGAAAGACAGTTAACTTTTATGGATGGGGTGGAGATGAAAAGAGAAACAACTGGATCGACAACTCTATCGCACCTAAGATGAAGGAAAAATACGACATCACAGTGAACAGAGTTCCAATGGATATCGACGAAATCAACAACCTTCTTCTAAACGAAAACAACGCAGGCAAAGATGGTTCAATAGACGTTATTTGGATCAACGGAGAAAACTTCGCTGCAGCTAAGAAACAAGGTTTCCTATTTGGACCATTTACTGATAAACTTCCAAACTTCAACGACTATGTAGATGGAGAATCTGCAGACGTGAAATACGACTTTGGAGAACCAACTGAAGGTTTAGAAGCTCCTTACGGAAAGGCACAATTCGTATTCGTTTATGACAGCGCAGTTATTCCAAACCCACCTAAGAATGCAGAAGAACTACTAGAAGTAGCTAAGGCAAACCCTGGCAAACTAACATATGCAGCTCTACCTGACTTCACAGCATCAGTATTCGTTAGACAAATCATGTCAGACCTACAAGGTTATGAGCAATTCATGGACAAGGATCTTACTCAAGAGAAACTTGCAGAAATGATGAAACCAACCATTGACTACTTAAATGAACTTAAACCATACCTATGGAAGGAAGGCAAGACCTATCCATCAGACAACCCAACTCTTACAAATATGTTCTCTGACGGAGAAGTTGCAATGGCGATGAGCTACAATCCAAACCAAGCTTCCATGATGATTAACGATAAAAAAGCACCTGCAACCACTAGATCATTCGTCTTTGACAAGGGAAATATTGGTAACACCCACTTCCTAGCAATCTCCAAGATGAGTCCAAATAAAGACGCAGCAATGGTATTTATTAATGAAATTCTAGCACCTGAAAACCAAATTGAAAAGGCTGATCCAGCTGTGCTTGGAGATCTACCAGTAGTAAGCTACGATAAATTAACTGACGATCAAAAGAAACTTTACGATTCAATAAATATAGGGGAAGCAACTATCCCTTACAATGAACTAGACGCTAAGAAAGTACCGGAAATGCCGGCACAACTAGTACCATTAATTGAAAAGATATGGGAAGAAAACGTACTAAATTAGATTTTTCATACCTGCCGGGAATTGCACTAATCGCTGTGGTGATTCTCGGCGGTTTTATAAAATCTATTATAATATCATTTGGATTTTACAAAGAAATAGGAATAAGTGAATTTACAACCAAGTACTACGGAGAGATTTTAACTTCCAAGGGATTTTTAAATTCTCTTTTTTTCACATTTAAATTCGCGGCAGTCTCATCCATATTAGCAGTTATAATAGGACTATTTCTCGCCTATGGAATCTATTTTTATAAAAAGAAATCATCCTTTAGTTTAAATATTCCGATGATTATTCCACATATGATCGTGGTGGTCATACTTTTAAATCTATTCTCTGAAGCAGGACTGTTTTCAAGAATCCTTGCAAATCTTGGAGTAATAGACAGTCCTCATGAGTTCGTTCCACTATTTTATACGAAGAGTGCACTAGGAATCATCCTCGTATATATTTTTAAAGGAGCGCCATTTGCGGCGGTGGTATTTTTAAATGGAATCAATAAGATTGGAATGGAGCAGTTTAATGCAGCTAGGAATTTAGGAGCGACAGAAAGCTATGCCTTCTACCACATCTACTACAAGAGGGTCAAGTCATCTCTTCTAAAGGTGCTTCTCATTCTATTTACATTTTCCATGTCCTCTTACGAAGTTCCATTCTTGATTGGACCGACAGCGCCTCGGGCATTGGCAGTGAAATCCTATATAGAATTTACGCAAAACGACTTTATCTATAAACCATATTCCTTGGCTTACAACGTAATCCTTGGACTTATTGGAATAGTTACGGTAGTAGTATTTTTGATGTTGGAGTTTAAAGATGATGAAGAATTTATCTAAGACATTTGTAAATATTTTAATATTTTTACTGTGTTACACAGCGATTACACTTACCATCGGAGTCTTTAGAGAAAGCTACCCATATCCTGTGATCTTTGAAGGTACATTCTCAACGAGGGCTATCGACTATTTAAAAGTAGACAGAAATCTTCTAAGTTCCATAAAAAATTCCATGGTCATAGGCACCATCTCCACATTTGTCGCAACATTTTTAAGCTATTTTGTGGCAAGAAGGATAAGCACCAATAGAAAATTTAAAAAGCTTCTAATGGCAGTGGTATTTCTTCCGATGGTGGTATCTGCAACTTCTATAGGAATTGGGCTTCAACTCATCTTTATAAAACTTGGTATGGCAGGAAAGATTTCTGCAATAATTCTCGTGCACATCGTATATATAATTCCATATTCAGTTTGGATTATGATACCAGGATTTGAAAGTTTTGATGATGACCTCTACAACCAAGCGAGAATCCTAGGAGCGTCGAAATTAAAAGCGAAGATAAATTCCATACTCGTTCATATGTTTTCATTTATAAAGACATCCATCATCATGGGATTTATCCTTTCATTTTCCCAATACTATTTGACCTTAGTACTTGGAATAGGTCTAGTAAACACATTTACCCTCCTTTCATTTCCATTTATGGTGGTAAAAGATAGGAGCATCACAGCGATGATGAGCATAATATTTATACTACTAAACGTATTATTTATCTTGGCTATTGAACTCATTTCAAAAATAATTATAAGGAGCAAGAGATGGCATATATAGAAATAAGAAATATTACAAAATCCTACGGCGAAAGAGAAATATTAAAAGATATTTCCTTCGACATTAACGAAGGCGAAATTATATCCATAGTAGGTCCATCAGGCACAGGAAAGTCCACTCTTCTTAGAATTATTTGTGGAATACTAGATGAAGATGGCGGAAGCATACTTGTTGACGGGGAAGATTTAACAGATCTACCACCGGAAAAGCGAAACACACTAATGATGTTTCAAAACTTCGAACTCTTTCCACATCTTACAGTGTGGGACAATGTTGCATTTGGACCGAGGGCAAAGAAGATGAATAAGGAAGAGATTTCTAAAAAGGTGGAGTACTTTTTAAACTTGGTAGATCTAGACCATAGAAAGAATGCCTATCCAAAGGATCTCTCAGGTGGTGAAAGACAGAGGGTCGCACTTATAAGATCTCTTATAAATGAACCAAAGATGTTACTGCTTGACGAGCCTTTTTCAAGCCTTGACGAAATACTTAGAGACAGGGTTAGAAAGTCCACATTTGAAATTCTAAAAGATCTAAAGATTTCTACGCTTTTTGTAACTCATAGCATCGAAGAAGCTTCTATGTATTCAGATAGGGTTATCGTCATGCAAGAAGGCAAAATAATCGGAATAGGAACTCCAAAAGAACTCTACGAACAACCAAGTTGCAAAGAAGTTGCTGAATTCTTATACAAAGAAAATGTCTTTGACGATTATTTCTTAAAGAAGGAAGATATAGAAATAAAACCTGGAAGCGAATACAAAATCGACAGAAAAAGTTTTGTAAATGGAGAATATAGATACGAAGTTGGGAAATTTATAGTCTACACTAGCGATGAATACAGCCTCGGAGATGAAGTAGACTTAGAAATAAAGAGGAGGCGAATATATGAAGAAAGTACTTGTTGATTTTGACAACACAATAAATGTGAGAGATTGCGACATAGACGATGCATTTGCGCTATTCTTTCTACTTAGCCACAAGGATGTGGAAGTAGTGGGAATCACAACTACATTTGGAAATAGCAACGAAGACGACACCTACAATTCAACAGTCATGATGAATAGTGATCTTGGAATAGATATTCCACTTAAGAAGGGCGGAATATATTCCTACGACGCAGCAAAATTTATAAAAGACACAGTTGAAAGTGAAGAGGTCAGTTTAATTTCTCTTGGTTCAACGACAAACACCATGAAGGCACTTGCACTTGGAATGGATACGAAAAATCTCACAGAGTTTGTGCAAATGGGAGGAATAACATCGCCACTCTATTTCAAAGGAATGGTAATGGACGAGCTCAATATGTCCATAGACTTTCTCGCAACCAACTACGTCTTAGAGAGAATCGAAAGCCCTGTAATAATAACAGGAAACAACTGCATCGAAAAGAAGTATAAAGTTAAAGACGGAGAATATATTTCAAAATACATGAGGTATCTCGACTCTCATATGCGTCGCTGGAAAGCAGAGTTCGAAATAAAATATAAAGAAGAAGAACTTGTAATCTGGGACGCACTAACGGCACTCTATGTTACAAATCCAGAATTTTTCGAAACCCAGAAGAGAAGGATAAGGCTTGGAGAAAATATGATGACTGGATACTTGGAAGAAGGAGAGGACAAAGAAATCTTGATCCCAAGACTAAAGGACACAGTTGACGCAATGGATTATATAGTTAGCATTATCGAAAACAATTAAATAGAAATATTTTAAAAATTTGCACGAGAAATCGTGCTTTTTTTAATGCAATTTGTAAAGAGAAGTATCGATGGCGGTTAAATAAAATTATTACGCTAAAGACAAAGGATAAAAAAATTTTAAATGAACATATAACATAACATTAATAGATATAAAATAGCTTTTAAAAAATAAATATGGTACAATATATGAGATATGGAGGTTATTACTTGAAAGAAAATCAATGTAAAATAGTGCCTATTACAGACACAAATATTTTAAACACACTTTTTGGAAATTTAGATGAATATCAAAAGCTCATTGAGAGCTCGATGGGTGTTAAAATAGTTATAAAAGATGATCTGTTGGAGATTTACGGCGATGAACTTGCTACAGAAAATGCTGCTCTTTTAATTGAAAATCTAAAGGAGCTAATAATTAGACAGAAATCTTTGGAAAAAAAGGACGTTGAATATTCAATAGCCCTTATTAAACACGGCGAGATGAAGCCGATGACAGAGCTTCTTAACGAAGTCATAGTCCACACAGCTATGGGAAAACCGATCCGTTCAAAGACATTGGGACAGAAAAAATATGTGGACGCTATGAAAGATAACGACATAGTATTTGGAGTTGGCCCTGCTGGTACTGGCAAGACATACCTTGCAATGGCGATGGCTGTTAAGGCATTTAAAAACAAAGAAGTTAACAGAATAATCCTTACAAGACCTGCTGTGGAAGCTGGAGAATCTCTAGGATTTTTGCCTGGAGATCTACAGATGAAAGTAGACCCATACCTAAGACCTCTCTACGACGCGCTATTCGAAATTATGGGACATGAAAACTACACCAGGTATGTTGAAAAAGGTTTGATCGAAGTGGCTCCTCTTGCATACATGAGAGGAAGAACATTGGATTCTTCTTATGTAATCTTAGACGAGGCACAAAACACTACCAATGAACAGATGAAGATGTTTTTAACTAGGCTTGGCTATGGTTCAAAGGCAATAATCACAGGAGACATAACACAGATCGACCTACCTAGAGGAAAATCATCTGGACTTAAGACGGTTATGAAAATCCTAAAGGACGTAAAGGGAATCGAAATAGTCGAGCTTGATAGAAATGATATAGTAAGACACCCATTGGTTCAAAGAATAATTGACGCTTATGATAGATGGGAAAAAAAGTCTGATAATAAAGAAAATAAAGAAACGGAAAATAAAAAAGTAAACGCTAGATTGGGTAATAAATTAAGTAGTAAAAAGAGAGATAATAAATGATTTATTTCGACAATAGACAAGATTTAATTGAAATAGATAGTTCCATAGAAGAAATAGTTGAAATCTCTGTAAAGGCTGCCCTTGATGAAATAGACTACAAAGAGGATTATGAAGTATCTGTTTCTTTTGTAGGCGACGACGAGATTCATGAGTTAAATAGAGATTACAGAGGAGTAGATAGGACGACAGATGTGCTTTCTTTTCCAATGGACGATGAATTTACAAACATGCTTGGAGATATCGTAATAAATATAAACAAGGTTATCGAACAGGCAAAGGAATATGGCCATAGCGAAAAGAGGGAAATTTCATACCTTACTGTACATTCAACACTTCATCTAATGGGATACGACCACGAAGAAGAAATGGACAAAAAAGAAATGCGTGAAGTAGAAAAAAGAGTTATGGAAAGATTAGAAATTAGTAGATAATATGAAAAACAATAGCTTTATTGTATCTTTTAACTATGCAGTGCAAGGGATAATCTCTGCACTTACAACTGAAAGAAATTTGAAATTCCATTGGCTTGCATGCTTAGGAACGCTTATAATTTCACTATTCTTCGACATGACGAAGATGGAGTTTTTAATTCTTTTATTTGCAATCACACTTGTAATCGTATTGGAGTTAATAAACACAGCCATTGAAAGAACTGTGGACCTTGTAGTTACAGATTACAATCCTATTGCAAAATATGTAAAAGACGTTTCAGCTGGAGCTGTTATGATAGCTTCATTAAATGCTGTGGTAGTTGCATACCTTCTCTTTTACAACAAGATTTCAAATATTGGACAGATCGCACTTATAAAGATTAAAAATTCTCCAGACCATTTGGCGCTTGTTGCTGTAATTATCGTACTCATACTAACAATCGGGGGAAAGTACCTAATGGCGAAGAAAAACGGAGGCTCATACTTCCAAGGTGGGGCGATTTCGGGACACACTTCGATTGCGTTTTGTGCTGCAACGGTTATTTCACTTGTAGCTCAAAAGACTGTCATCACCACATGTGCACTTGGACTTGCACTACTGGTTGCAGAAAGTAGAGTTGAAACAGGAGTCCACAAGACCTCGGAAGCAGTTGCTGGGGCAATAGTTGGAATCTCTGTGGCGATATTTATATTTAAACTATTTACTTGAGGTGTTTATGGAAATTAAAAAACTTATAGAACTTGCACTGGATGCAAAAGAAAACATGACCTACACTCCATACTCAAAGTTCAACGTTGGATGTGTAGTTGAGATGGAAGACGGATCTGTGTACCAAGGTGGAAACATCGAAATCGTCTCATATTCACCGACCATTTGTGCAGAGAGGGTGGCGATTTTCAAGGCAGTTTCAGAAGGTAAAAGAGAAATTAAGAAAATAGTAATAACTGGAGACAATAAAGACACATTTCCTTGCGGAGTTTGCAGACAGGTAATAAGAGAATTTGCAAAGAACCCTGAAATCATAATTGCAAACTCGAAGGATGATTATAAAAAATATACTTTGGAAGAGATACTTCCACATAGTTTTGGACCAGAGGAGTTAAATGATGTTTAAATCAGGATATGTAGCGGTGATTGGCAGACCAAACGTAGGCAAATCGACCCTTCTAAATAGAATAATCGGCATGAGAATCCTTGCAGTTTCAGACAAGGCTCAAACCACAAGAAATAAAATAAATCTTATATACAGTGACGATGAGAGTCAAATAATATTTCTTGATACACCAGGGATGCAGACTCCAAGAAACGAACTTGGCGACTACATGCTTAGAGAATCAAGCTCTGCACTAGAGGATGTCGATTTAATAACTTATATAGTCGACACTTCAAAGATAATTGGAAAACAAGATAGACTGATCCTCGACAAATTAAAGAAATTAAAAGATAAAAAGGTAATTTTACTTATAAATAAGATTGACAGCATACCTAAGGAAGCTGTACTACATTTGATTGAAATGTACTCAAAAGAGATGGATTTTCTAGAAATAATTCCAATCTCTGCAAGAGAGGGAGACGGGACCGAGATCTATCTTGACACAGTTAAGAAATATCTTCCAGAAGGTCCTAAGTACTACACAGATGATTATGTAACCGACAGACCTATGAAGTTTATAGTAGCAGAAATTATAAGGGAAAAAGCACTACAATTCTTGGAAGAAGAAGTGCCTCATGGGGTAGCTGTTGAAATAGAACAGATGGAAGAGTTAGAAGATAGAACCAATATTATTGCCACAATCTTTGTAGAAAGAGAAAACCACAAAGGGATAATAATAGGCAAAGGCGGCTCTATGCTTAAGAAGATAGGCTCAGCTGCAAGGCAGGATCTAATCGACTTACTGATGACCAAGGTAGATCTTAGACTTTGGGTAAAAGTTGACAAAAATTGGAGGGATAACGAGACCAGACTTAAAGGACATGGCTATCTATGATTAGGACAGAGGGCATAGTCTTATCAGAGAGAAATGCTGGAGAAAGCTCCAAAACTTTAAAAGTTTACACCCTTAAAACCGGTCTAGTAACCATCTATGCAAAGGGAGCCTTGAAGAGAAGCTCAAAAGTGACAAGCTCCTCCCAGGTGTTCTTTGTAAATGAATATACGATTTCAAAAACAGGCGTCTTTTACTATATAAAGAGTGCCAAGATTTTATCTTCAAACTTGCACTTAAGAGAGAGCCTAGTTAAACTTTCATTTGCCAACTTAGTAATAGAAATTTACCTAAAGAGCAATATGGAAGAGATAGAAAATAAAAATGCTTACTTGCTTCTAAAGAAATATTTAGAAACACTTGAGGATTCAACAGCAAGGGTAAGAACCATGCAGCTTCTACTTAAATATATTTCCTTTATAGGATTTAGACCATCTATGAATGGAAATTACTTTTTAGTAGATGGAGGAGGACTTTCACCTACCAAGGAAAGCTCTTCAAGAAACTATGAGTTAAGCGATGAAGAAGTAGAATATCTAAATCTTTTGATGTATAAAGATTTGGAATACGAATTTGAAAAAAAGCCTTTTGAAAGGAAGATTTTTTTCATCATAATAGAATATTTAAAATACTGTCTAGATTTAAGACAAATAAACTCATTGGAGTTAATTAGGGAGGAATAATGTATTTTCAAGATTTAATTAAGAATTTGACAAACTACTGGATGGAAAGAGGAGCAATCATAATGGAACCTTACGATATTGAAAAAGGTGCAGGAACTATGAATCCTCACACATTTATGAGATCACTTGGACCAGAACCATGGAGAACAGTTTACGTAGAACCATCCAGAAGACCAGCAGACGGAAGATATGGAGAAAACCCAAACAGACTTTACCAACATCACCAACTACAAGTAATCTTAAAACCATCTCCAGAAGATGTACAAGAACAATATCTTGGATCTCTTGAAGCGATAGGAATCGATACAAGCATCCACGACATTAGATTTGTAGAAGATAACTGGGAATCACCAACCCTAGGAGCATGGGGTCTAGGCTGGGAAGTTTGGCTTGACGGAATGGAAGTTACACAATTTACCTACTTCCAACAAGTAGGAGGAATTAACTGCGAACTTGAATCAGCAGAGCTAACCTATGGTCTTGAAAGAATTGCAATGTACTTACAAAATGTGGATTCAGTTTACGATATAGAATGGAACGAAAACATAAAGTACGGCGACATTTTCAAAATGGCAGAGTACGAACAATCCAAGTATGGATTCGAAGATGCAAATGTAGACATGTTAAAGAATCTATTCGATACCTATGAAAAAGAATCTGCAAGAATAATCGAGCTAGGACTAGTGCTACCAGCATACGACTACACTTTAAAATGCTCACATACATTTAACCTTCTTGACTCAAGAGGAGCACTTTCAGTATCAGAAAGAACTTCATATATCGGAAGGGTTAGAAATAGTGCTAGAAAAGTAGCAGAAACTTATTTAAAACAGAGAGAAGAATTGGGATATCCACTTTTAAAAAGAGGTGACAAATAATGAATTATTTACTTGAAATCGGAATGGAAGAATTGCCAGCAAGATATGTGGAACTTGCACTTAATCAAATAGGAGAAAAGGCAGACAAATTTCTTAAAGAAAATCTAATAGATTACAAAGATATAAGAACCTACGCAACTCCTAGAAGACTTACACTTTTTATAGACGGCATAGAAGAATTCCAAAGAGACATCAACGAAGAAGTAAAGGGACCTGCTAAGAAAATCGCCTTTGACGAAGATGGAAATCCTACAAAACCACTTGAAGGATTCTTAAAATCTAAGAATTTAAAAATAGAAGAAATAGAAATTAAAGATTTAAAAGGCACAGAATATGTATATGGACAAGTTCACAAAAAAGGTGAAAAGTCAGAAGAAATTCTAAAAATAGAAATCCCAAACCTTATAAAATCCATAACCTTCCCTAAGAATATGAAATGGGGTGGAAAGAATCTTAAATTTGCAAGACCTATAAGATGGATAGTAAGCATGATCGACAGCACAGTAGTAGAATTTCCATTTGAAGGCATTCCAGTAGGGAATGTGACAAGAGGTCACAGATTCTTAGGAAGCTCTCACATTGAAATAGATCACGTGGATAATTATGAAAAACTTCTTGAAGAAAACTATGTAATCCTAGATCAAAAGAAGAGACTTGAAATTATAAAAATAAACGCAAAGAAAGAAGCTAAAGCACTTGGTGGAGAAATAAAAGAAGACAAGGATCTACTTGATGAGCTAACCTATATAAATGAATATCCAACACCAATAACAGGAAATGTAAAAGAAGAATATCTAGAACTTCCAGCAGAAGTAATAACTACACCAATGAGAGATCACCTTCGTTACATCCCTGTATATGACGAAGATGGAAAACTACTTCCATACTTCATAACCGTAAGAAACGGTACAGACTACAAAAAAGAAATAGTTTCTAAAGGTAACGAAAAAGTCTTAGGAGCTAGACTTGAAGACGCAAAATTCTTCTACAACGAAGATATTAAGACCAACTTAGAAGATTTAAATGAAAACCTAAAGGGACTAATGTTCCAAGATAAACTTGGCACAATGTATGATAAATCACTAAGAATAGATAAACTTTCTCGTGAAATCGGAGAAAAATTAGAAGTTGCCGATGAATCACTTATAGATTTAAAGAGAGCTGCTGAACTTTCAAAAGCAGATTTAACAACCAAGATGGTAACAGAATTTACAGAACTTCAAGGAACCATTGGATCAATCTATTCAAAACTGCAAGGAGAAAAAGCCCTTGTAAGTCAAGCAATCTTTGAACAATACCTACCTAGATTTGCAGGAGATATACTACCTGAGACAACCATAGGTTCAATCCTTGCAATAGCAGATAAGATAGACACAATAGTTGGACTATTTGCAATAGGACTTATCCCTACAGGATCACAAGACCCATTTGCACTTAGAAGACTTTCAATAGGTGTAATAAATATTATAAAGGACAAAAACTGGGATCTATCACTAAGCGACATTGTAGATCACGCACTTTATACCTACGTTCAAGAAAACAATCTAACATTCAATTACGAAGAAGTAAAAGAACAAATTCTAGACTACTTCAGAGCAAGAATTAAAAATATCCTTGAAGACATGGATATTAGATACGACATAATAAAAGGCGTTATAGAATCAGATGGAACAATTCTAGAAACTATAGATAAAGCAACTAAACTCAACGAATTCTTTAAAGAAGATAGAACAGAACTTGTAGATGCACTAACTAGAGTTCATAACCTTGCAACCAAGTATGAAGAAGGAGAAGTTGTAGAAGAAAACTTAGAAGATGAATCAGAAAAAGAACTCTACAATAAATTTGAATCCCTAAGACCAGAAGTAGAAGCTTTGATTAACGACAAGAAATATGGAGAAGCACTTTCATCTCTAAATCCACTTGTACCATTTATTGATAAATTCTTTGACAGCTGTATGGTACTTGTAGATGATGAAAAAGTAAGGAGCAACCGTTTAGCACTACTACATTTAATAGATAGCCTTGTAGAAAGAGTAGTGAATATTGAATCTATTAAGGAATAAATATGGAACTAACTAAGAGACAAGAAGAAATAATTGAGATAGTAAAAGAAGGAGAGCCTATAATAGGCGACGAAATTGCTGAGAGATTGGGACTTTCACGAGCGACTATAAGACCTGACCTTTCAATACTTGTGATGCTAAACATATTGGGAGCAAGACCTAAGTATGGTTATTTCTTCAGAGGCGACGTAGACACCCAATCTATAAATAACAAACTACAAAAGATGTTAGTTAAAGACTATATGTCCACATCAGCAGTTTTAGACGAAGGACAAAGTATAAGCGATGCAATAGTAGAACTATTTGCCTCAGATATTGGAACACTATTCGTAACTAGCAAATCAAAACTAATAGGGGTTGTAAGTAGAAAAGATCTACTAAGAGCAACTATGACGAAGATGGATATAGAAAACACCCCAGTATCTGTAATCATGACAAGAATGCCAAATGTCTTTACTGTAAGTCCAAGGGCAACGGTTAAAGAAGCAGCTCAAGTTTTATACGATCACGATGTAGATGCTATTCCAGTTGTAAATCAACATATGAAGGTGGTTGGAAGATGGACTAAGACCAACGCACTAAATGTATTTATAGAGTTATCTAAGACTAAGGAAGATTGATATGCCAAGTATTTCAATATTTGTAATCTCCGACTCGGTTGGGGAAACAGGAGAATTAATAGCAAAAGCATCTGTGAGACAGTTTGAAGCCACAGACTATGAAATTAGAAGATTCCCATACCACAATAGCGTCGAACAGATAAAACCAATTATGGAGATGGCATCAAGGTGCCAAAAAGCAGTGGTAGTATACACAAATGTCGTGCAAGAAACCAGAGACTATATTCAAATGAAAGGAAAAGAGCTTGGAATCCATTTGATTGATGTAATGGGAGAGCCACTTGTTGAATTTGAAAAAGCATTAGGTCATCCACCGCTTAGAGAACCGGGACTAATAAGACGCCTTGATGAAAATTATTTCAAAAAAGTTGAAGCGATTGAATTTGCAGTTAAATATGACGATGGCAAGGACCCAAGAGGAGCTAAGAAGGCTGATATATGCCTAGTAGGTATCTCCAGAACTTCAAAGACTCCACTGTCTATGTATCTTGCAAACAAAAATTACAAAGTTGCAAACATTCCACTTGTACCAGAAGTGCCAGTGCCTCAAGAAGTCTACGACAAGGATGTAAATAGAGTAATAGGACTTACATGCAGACCACGAAAATTAATCTCTATAAGAGAAGAAAGGCTAAAATCTCTAGGACTTTCTCAAGGGGCAAGGTATGCCGATATAGAAAGAATAAGGGAAGAGCTTATGTATGCAGATGAAGTTATGAGAAAGTTAGGTTGCATAGTAATAGATGTAACTGACAAAGCAATAGAAGAAACTGCAGAAATAGTTCTAGATCATATGAAGCGTGTAGGACTATGAATATAAGAGAAAATAGGGAGATTTTAGAAGATAAAATTTTAAGACCCTACGCTTGCCATTCAAAGGACGCCAAGAGAAGGTACGTGGAAGAAGATTGTAAAATCAGAACCAGTTACCAAAGAGATAGGGATAGAATCATCCATTCAAAATCTTTTAGAAGATTAAAACATAAGACCCAAGTCTTTATAAGTCCAGGAAGAGACCATTTTAGGACCCGGCTCACTCACACATTGGAAGTGCAACAGATTGCAAGAACCATTGCAAGAGCGTTGGAACTAAATGAAGACCTAGTTGAAGCCATATCACTTGGTCATGACCTAGGTCATACCCCTTTTGGTCATAGTGGAGAGACTATATTAAATAGATTAAAACCAGGTGGATTTCGCCACAATGAACAGTCCATTAGAGTTGTAGATTTTCTCGAATCGAGAGAAAATAGAACTGGACTTAACCTGACAGAAGAAGTAAGAGACGGAATTCTTCACCATACAGGAGATAAATTGGCCTCAACCTTGGAAGGAAGAATAATAAAGTATGCAGATAGAATCGCCTACATCAACCACGATATAGACGATGCAATAAGAGCAGGGATTCTAAGAGAAGAAGACCTGCCTAAGGAAGAAATTGAAATCCTAGGAAACACCCACTCAAAGAGAATCGGCACGATGATTAGCTCAATTATAAATAACTCCTATGGCAAACCAATCATTGAAATGGAGCCAGATATTTATGAAGCAACCATGAGTTTAAGACAGTTTATGTTTGATAGGGTTTACCTAGATAAAAATGTAAAGGTAGAAGATACAAAAGTAGATAGAATAATAACCTATCTATACAATTTTTACAAAGAAGATTTATACAGAATTCCAAAAGAACATCTAAATATATATGAAAATATAGAACACACAGACGATGAAATTGTAGCAGATTATATTGCAGGTATGACTGATACATTTGCAATCCATGTGTTTAGAGAAATATGCATTCCTAAAGGATGGGATACAAGAGATGAGAATTGACGATAGAGTTTTGGATGAAATACGCCAAAAATCAAGCATCGTAGATGTAATAAGTGAATATGTAGATTTAAAGAAAAAGGGCTCAAACTATATGGGATTGTGCCCTTTTCATTCTGAAAAGACACCTTCATTTTCAGTATCTGATTCGAAGCAGATATTTAAATGTTTTGGATGTAGCGCCGGCGGTGATGTAATTACATTTATAATGAAGATCGAACACTTAAGTTTTATCGAAGCCGTTAAATTCTTGGCGGAAAAATATAATATTGAACTAGCAGAAGATAAAGTCGATAAAAAAGTTTTAGATAAGATCGGTAGATGTTATGACGCAAATCTTTTGGCTGCTAAGTTTTATATGCAAAATTTAAGTAGCAATAAGATGGCTTTTGAATATTTACAAAGAAGAGAGATAGGCCCAGAAGTCATAAAGGCATTTGGCCTTGGATTTGCAGAAGATAGCTGGAGTGATCTTTTAAACTTCATGAAGAATAATGGATTTACAGAAGAGGAGCTATTTGAATATAATCTAGTTTCTAAATCTCAAAATGGAAGGTACTTCGATAGATTTAGAAACCGAATTATGTTTCCAATCATAGATCTTAGAAAAAGAGTAATAGGCTTTGGTGGAAGAGTTATGGACGACTCTATACCAAAATACTTAAACAGCACAGACACCATTGTTTTTCACAAGGGAAGAAATCTCTACAACCAAAACATAGTAAAAAATTTAGATAGAAGTAGAATAATTCTCGTAGAAGGCTACATGGATGTTATTTCTCTCTATAAAAGTGGTATAAAGTATAGTGTAGCAAGTCTAGGTACAGCGTTAACTTCTGAGCAGGCAGAGCTTGTAAAAAAATATGGAAAAGAAGTCTATATTTGCTATGATGGAGATGAAGCTGGAATCAGAGCGACGAAGCGAGCCATTGGAATTTTGAGATCAGTAGGAGTAAGTCCTAGGATCATAAGGCTTCCAGAAGGATTAGATCCAGACGACTATCTAAAGAAGTATGGAGCTTTTAATTTTGAAGTGACATTATCTGAAGCTACAAATTATTTTGAATACTTAATCGAGGATCTAAAAAAGAACTTCGATATCAACACCACAGAAGGCATGACAGGATTTATAATGGAAGCATCAAAACTTGTTTCTACGATTAAAAATCCAATTGAAAGAGATCTTGAAATAGATAGGCTTTCAAAAGAATATAAAGTTACTAGATCTGCAATAATAAATTATATAAATAGAAATAAACAAAATTATGAAGACAAAAGGCAGAGAAGAACAGAAGATAGATTTAACAAAGATACTAAGAGAACTAAAACCGTATCTAAAAATCTGCAAGATGGACTAAAAAAATCAAAATACCAAATCATGGCATACGCAGCTTCTGAAGAAAATTATATTAAAGTAATAAAAAAATGCTTAAACCTAGAAGAAAATCTCGAAAAAAATGAAGTAGAGATAATAAAATCTTTGGAAGAAGAATATAAAAATGGAGAGAAAAATCCTCTGCTTAAATTAAAAGAAGATGGTAAGATCTCTGAAACTTCATATAGAATAGTAAGCGAAATCGAAGTTTCCCATGAGAATCCAGAACTATTTATAAGTGAGCTTTCAAAGACCATAATAAAGAATAAGCTAGAAGAAGATTTAAAATCTGCACTGGATAGTCTTAAAAATTTAAACAAAGAAGAACCAGATTATACAGAAAAGATGCAAAAATTATCAGAAACTATTACAGATATAAATAAAAAACTAAAAGGAGGAATGTAAAATGACAGATCATTTGGATTTTGAAGAAGACGATCTATCGATGTCAAAAGACTCCATAGTGGATTCCCTTATGAAGACAGGAAAGAAAAAGGGAAATCTAACCTATGAAGAGATAGTGGATGCTCTCGATGAAATCCCTATGGAAAGTGATGAAATAGATTCGCTTTACAAGGAATTTGAAAAAAAAGGCATTGAACTATTAGACGAAGATATAAAAGATGACGAAGATGATGAAAAAATAGATGCTGCCGAAGAAGATTTATCCGTTCCAAAGGGAATAAGCGTAGATGATCCTGTGAGAATGTACCTAAAGGAAATAGGTAAGATTCCTCTACTAACAGCAGATGAAGAAGTAGCCATCGCAAAGAGAATGGAAGCAGGAGATCGAACAGCTGCAAGAGAGCTTGCTGAAGCGAACCTAAGACTTGTAGTATCAATTGCAAAGAGATACGTAGGTCGAGGAATGAGTTTTCTTGATTTGATTCAAGAAGGAAACCTAGGTCTTATGAAAGCTGTAGATAAGTTCGACTATACAAAGGGATTTAAATTTTCAACCTATGCGACTTGGTGGATAAGACAGGCAATAACAAGAGCCATAGCAGACCAAGCAAGGACCATTAGAATTCCAGTTCATATGGTAGAAACTATAAATAAACTTGTGAGAATCCAAAGACAATTGGTGCAAGATCTAGGAAGAGATCCTACTCCAGAAGAAATTGCAGAAGAGATGAATATAGATGTAGAAAGAGTGCGTGAAATCCAAAAGATTGCACAAGAACCAGTATCTCTTGAAACACCTATAGGTGAAGAAGAAGATTCTCATCTTGGAGATTTTATCCCAGATGAAGAAATCCAATCTCCTCAAGACGCTGCAACATTTACACTTCTAAGAGAACAACTAGGCGATGTACTAGACACTCTTACTGAAAGAGAAAAGAAGGTACTTACCCTTAGATTTGGACTAGAAGACGGAAGAAATAGAACCTTGGAAGAAGTTGGCAAAGAATTCGATGTAACTAGAGAAAGAATAAGACAGATTGAAGCAAAAGCACTTAGAAAACTTCGTCATCCAAGCAGAAGTAGAAAATTAAAGGATTATCTGGAATGATATCAAAGAGATTAAATAGAATATCTAGCCATATAAAAGGTAGAAGGATGGCTGACATAGGCACAGATCACGGTCTTGTGCCTATTTTTCTAATTGAAAATGGCGTAGTTGACTATGCAGTAGCTGCAGATATTTCAAAGCCATCCCTTCAAAAGGCAATAGATTTAGCAAAAGAAAAAAATATAGAATTAGACGCAAGGCTAGGAGACGGTCTTGAAGTTTTAAAAGCAGAAGACGATATAGAAACTGTGGTAATAGCTGGCATGGGAGGAGTATTAATAGGAGAGATACTAGCAGCATCAGAAATCTCTAAAAGCGTAAGACTCATCCTTCAACCGATGCAAGGAGCAAGGGAACTTAGAAAGTATCTATTTGAAAATGGCTATAAAATTATAGACGAGGATGTAGTCTATGAAGACGATAGATTCTTTGAAATAATTGTTTCTGAATACGATGGAGAAATAAGAAAAGTCCAAGATGAAATAGAATTTAAGATTCCAATAAGGGCATTAGAAAAAAATCAGGAAGAAGCATTTCTATACTTGGAGTACTTAATAGATGCGAACCTGTCTATAATGAAAGGACTTAAAAAAGGCAAGAGAGCCCTTACAAGATATATAGAACTAAAAAAAGAAGTGAATTATTATGAAAAAATCTATGACAAGTACAGAAAAAATAATTGAATATATAAGAAAGATTGCACCAGAAGAATTCCAAGAGAACTGGGACAACTCCGGCTATCAGGTGAGGATTAAAAATGAAACAGACAAGGTCATACTATGTATGGACGTAACAGATAAAGTTATTGACTATGCAATAGAAACTGGATCAAAGCTTATAATCTCTCATCATCCGATGATATTTATAGGCGTAAAGAGCATTGACGAAGACAGTTACCTAGGAAAAAACATAATTAAACTTATAGAAAATAAAATTTCTGTCTACTCATCCCACACAAGCCTCGATGTTTCCGATAGAGGAGTAAACGTGGCACTTGCTGAAGCTATAGGACTTCCAATAGTAGAAAACTTTGCAATGACAGATACCACGACCATTGGCTATGTCCTTCGTAATAATATTGGAGATGAAATCTACGATAGATTAAAAGATCTTGGAGCAATCTTCTATGGAAAGAAAGTTCCAGTTGAAAAAATTGCAATAGTTGGTGGAGCAGGTATGAGCTACTTCGATGACGCAATTGCAAAAGGAGTGGACATGTTTATAACAGGGGATGTAAAGCATCACGACGGTCAAAGAGGCTACGAAGAAAATATTTCTCTAGTGGATCTAACCCACTATGGTTCAGAAAAGTTTGTCCTAAACAAGTTAAAAGATCTCTTGGAAGAAAAATTTACAATAGAGATGGAAATAATTGACACAGATTTTAAAATTGAAATATAATATTAAAATAGGAAAGTTTTAAATAGAATGACTAAGAGAGGTTTACATGATTGAAATAAAGAATTTAACTAAGATCTTCAAACTGACGAAGAAGATGAAAAAGGAACTTAAGACAAAGGACAATGAAAAAGTCGCAGTAGATGATTTGAATCTAACCATAAAAGAAGGAGAAATTTTCGGAATCCTAGGCACAAATGGTGCAGGTAAGACCACCACACTTAGAATAATCTCAACACTTCTTAAACCAACAAGTGGAACTGTAGAAGTAAACGGACTGGACACAGTAAAAGAAGGTTATAAGGTAAGGGAGAAGATCGGATTTTTAACATCAGAAATAAAACTCGATCCAAACTTCACACCGGATTATCTCTTTGATTTCTTCGGCGAACTTAGAAATGTACCAAAAGACGAAATTCAAAGTAGAAAAGAAAAATTATTCAAATACTTTGGAATAGATGAATTTAAACATAAAAAGATTGAAGAACTTTCAACGGGGATGAAACAAAAGGCTGCAATAGCTGTAAGCCTAATGCACAATCCAGAAATAATAATCTTTGATGAGCCGACATCAGGCCTTGATATCATAACTGCAAAATCCGTGCTGGATTATATAAAAGAACTTAAAAATGAAAATAAAACCATCATCATGTCCACTCACAATATGACTGAAGCAGAAAAAGTCTGTGACAGAATAGGGATAATAATCGATGGCAAACTTGTATTTGAAGGAACGATTGAAGAAGCAGTAGCTAAGACAGGCACAAAAGATTTGGAAGAAGCATTTTTCAAGTTTTATTCAGATGAAAAAGGAGAAAACTAATGGGAATAATGACAATACTGAAAAAAGAACTTAGAAGAGTCTTCGGAGACAAAAAGATGATCTTTGGGATGTTCATCATGCCACCGCTAATGATGATAATTATATTTTCACTCATTGGAAACACAATGGGCGACATGATGGAAGACGTTGAAAGTCATAAATCACTGGTTTATTTTTCAAACCTAGATGAAAAGACAGAAGCTGATCTTGGAAGTTTAGCTGAAACCATGATCATCAAGAGTGTAAAAGATGGGGAGATGGAAAGCTTAAAGGAAAAGCTTAAAAATGGAGAGATAGATGCGATTGTAGAACTTCCATCTGATTTCAGAGATAAAATCGAAAACTATGACAGAGAAAATATTCCAAATATAAATATTTTCTACAACCCTTCAGAAGATAATTCTGAAGTTGCATATAGAAAGCTTGAGTCAATCTTCGATGAAAATATAAAGAAGCCTATAATAAAAAACAGGATAAAAGATGAAAAGATTCTCGAAGTCTACACGATAAATAAAGATACGGAAGCTAAAATTTATAAAGAAGAAAAGATGTCTGGCAAGACACTTTCAATGATGCTTCCATATTTTATAGTTATCATGCTCTATAGCTCCATCATGGGTCTTGCAATCGACACATTTACTGGAGAAAAGGAGAGAGGTACCATGGCGAGCCTTCTTCTTGCACCTATAAAGAGAACGGACATCGTCCTTGGAAAACTTATAGGACTTACGATCATCTCAATGATATCTTCGATTGCCTATGTTGTTTCTATGTCAATAGTCATGCCAAAGGCAATGTCATTTGGTCAAGACACTGCTGTGAAATTTACATTTGCTCAGTTTTGTCAGATTGCACTTATCATGCTTTCAATGGCATTTCTAATGGTGGCGATGATTTCTATAATTGCAACATATTCAAAGAACGCAAAGGAAGCTGGAACATATATTGCTCCACTATATATTGTGGTAATCGTTGCAGGAGTAATGACTATGACCTCAACTGGAGAAGTATCTCCATTTCAATATTTGATTCCAATTTACGGAAGTTGTATTGCTATCGGGCGCTCAATAATCGCTGAGTTAACCGTGACAAACCTTCTCTATTCAATAGGATCTAATATTTTAATAGGTTTAATCTTTTCTTATATAGTTGCCAAAATGTTCAGTAGCGAAAAGATAATGTTTAATTCATAAAATACAGAAAAACCCATTCACTTGAATGGGTTATTTTTGTGCTTTATTTTAAGTCTTTGCAAATATATCTTACTACAGATTTTAAATTGAACATCTCGACGGATTTTAAATTTAATATTACGACTTCATCTGGAGCTTTAAGATCGCTTACTTCCACAGGGAAATCTTTCTTAAGCACATAGTTGCAAATCAAATTTTTTGAGTACTTGCCACTCTTGGTGTAGATATCCAAGGTAAACTCGCCTTCAGCCACATTTAGAAGATAGTCCTTCGAATTTAAAAATACATCTTTAAAAGTCGTAACTCCTTTTAGTTTAAGAGTGTCATGGTCCATAGAGATATCTCTTATCTCAAGATAATTATCTCCAAGTTCAATTCTATTCTCTCTGTGGATTAAAAATCTATTTTCATATAGGTACACGAGACCTTCAACATCTTTTAAGTTGTGGGTGCCTATGGTATCTAAGATACTTTCATCATAGTTTTCTATATGACTTCTAAATAGATCCACCACTTCTGCACCGGAGATATCTTCGCCACGGTCGATTTCAAAATACTTTTCAACCTCTACTTGTCTTAATGACTTCATAGGAAATAGATATCTGTACTTGTTGAAATACTTGTAGAGGTCTGTGGATTCATAATCAAATTCCATATTATAAAACTTCGCCCTCTGCCTTATAAATGGAAGATCAAAGGATTCTCCATTATAAGTTACAAAATTTGATCCGTTGTACTTCTCTAAAAAATCAGAGATTAATTCAAGTTCATCTTTTAAATTTTCTATGACCTTAGTCACTGTGTTAACTCCGTCTGAAACGGTTATAGACACTATTGGATTTTGATGGGTAAGCCCAGTGGTTTCTATATCCATAAAGACTAGGTCGTCATATCTTTTGTTATTTTTATTTGTAGCCTTTAGTTCTTTCATAATTACCTACTTTAAATATTTTCTTATTTAAATTATAATTGATACTAGGTTAATTAGAAAGGGGAAGCAATGATTAATTTAGTTAGAACGAGAAATAGCCTAATGAAGAACGGATTTATTTCTGAAATATTTGAAACTGGAACTGAAGCTAGAGATTACTTCTTAAACTTTATAAAACCAGGTAGAACTGTGGCAATAGGTGGCTCTGTAACACTTGAGGAGCTTGATATATACAATAGTTTAAAAGAAAAAGGTGCCGACGTGTCCATGCACTGGCAAGATAAGGACTACAGAAGTAGCATGATGAAATCTCACATGGCTGACTTCTATGTCACCTCTGCCAATGCTGTAACTGAAGATGGACAGATCCTCATGGTGGATTACTATGGAAATAGAATAAGCGCAGTTACCTTTGGCAAGAAAAAAGTTTTCTTCTTCGTTGGAAGAAATAAAATAGTTACCGATGTAAACAGTGGCTTTAACAGATCACTTATAATCGCTCAACCACAAAATTTCAAGAGAATGGAAATGGAGAGCATAAAGAGGAACATGCGACTTGATTTCGACAGACAAGAAGATACAAATATTATGGAGCTTACTCTAAAACACGGACCTAAGTACCAAGATACATATGTATTTTTAATCAACGAAGATTTGGGGTATTAAGATGATTTATTTAGACAATTGTGCAACTACTAAACCGAGACCAGAAGTGGTGGATATGATGATAAAGGTGCTTACATCTGACTTTGGCAACCCATCCTCACTTCACAAGATGGGAATGGATGCAGAGAAGATAAGAGAGGGAGCAAGAGAAAGTCTTGCGAAATTTATCCATGCAAATCCAAAGGAAATATTCTTTACTTCCGGTGGAACTGAAAGCAATAATATCGCAGTCCAAGGTTTTATAGAAAAGAACAAGAGATTTAAAAAGATAATCACAACCACTATTGAACATTCTTCCCTTAGAAAATTATTTCTACACTACAGAGATTTTGGATATGAAGTGGTACTACTTCCTGTGGATTCCTGTGGAAGAGTGGATCTAAATGCTCTTAAAGCTGAAGTGGATGACAATACTGCAGTGGTTGCCCTTGCCCATGTAAATAGCGAAATAGGAACAATCCAAGATATAAAAGAGGTAGTTAGGACTGTAAAAGAAATAAATCCTAGTACATTCGTCCATGTGGATGGAGTCCAAGCCCTCTGTAAGATTCCTGTGGATGTTAAAGAACTCGGTTGCGATAGTTATGCGATGAGTTCACATAAGGTCTATGGACCAAAGGGAACTGGAGCTCTCTATATCAAAAATGCAATTCCAATACCATCAATTGTCTTTGGTGGTGGACAGGAAAAAGATGTCCGTTCTGGTACAGAAAACATGCCTGGAATAGCAGGATTTAAAGTTGCTATCGACTGTGAAATAGAAGATTTTGACAAAGAATATGCCCATGCGAAAAAGATTAAAGCATACCTACTTAATAAGTTGGAAGAAAACTTGGATCGCTACCAAGTAAATGGTGAAGATGGAAGTCCATATATCACAAGTGTTTCCATAGAAGGCACAAGAGGAGAAGTGATCCTTCACTACTTGGAAGAGTTTGATATATTTATAAGCACTGCTTCAGCCTGTACCAGTAACGGAACAGAGAAATCAGCTGTGTTACGAGGGATAGGTCTTCCAGACAATCTAATGGAAGGTACCATCAGAATTTGCATATGTAAAGATATAGATGAAGAAGATATAGACGAATTTATCGACAAACTTATGTACTCGGTGAAGGAAGTCAGAGGAGTGATGGAAAGATAATGTTTAAATATGCAGTGGGACTCTCTCTGGGAGAGTTGGTTTTAAAAGGAAAGAATAGAGGAAGTTTTATCGACGCACTTATAAAGCAAGTGGTAAGATCTCTTCATGATATAGAATACAAAAAGATCTACCAAGATATAGGAAAAGTTTATATCGAATGTGACAAAGAAAATATGGACAAAATCATAGATAGAGTCTCCCATGTCTTTGGGATTGTCTACCTAAGTCCATGTATAAAAGTAAGTAAAGATGAAGAAGAAATAAAAGAAGCAATAAAAGAAATAACTAAAGAAACTTTAGAAAAGAATAACTTCAAAACCTTTAAAGGAGAAACGAAAAGGGCAGACAAAAAATTTCCTAAGACAAGCATGGAATTTAGTCGCGTCATAGGAGAGACTGTTTTAAAAAATTTCGATGTAAAAGTTGACGTTCATAATCCAGACTTCTATGTTTATGTAGACATAAGACAAGATGCCTATGTGTATACAGAAAAGTTTAGAGGTCACGGAGGACTTCCTCTTGGTACGAATGGAACAGGTCTTCTACTTCTTTCCGGTGGAATAGATAGCCCAGTTGCAGGATACATGATGGCTAAGCGTGGAGTTAGAATAGATGCACTTCACTTCCATTCATTCCCATTCACATCTAAAAGAGCAGAAGAAAAAGTTATAAAGCTTGGTGAAATAGTAAGCTCTTACTCAGGACCTATGAAGATTCATTCAGTCAATATCCTTCCAATTCAGAAAGAAATTAACAAACACTGCCATGAATCAGAGATGACCATCCTATCCAGAAGGTTTATGATGAGGATCGCAGAGAATATTTCAGAAAAAAACGGGTATAAATCAATTATAACCGGAGAAAATCTGGGACAAGTAGCTTCTCAAACTATAGAAGGACTAGCCTGCACAGATGCCATCACAGATAGATTGGTATTTAGACCACTAATTGGAATGGACAAGGTGGATATAATAGAAATCTCAAAGAGAATAGGAACCTATGAAACATCGATACTTCCATTCGAAGATTGTTGTACAGTGTTCTTACCTAAACATCCACTTCTAAAACCAACCATAGAAGGAATGGAAAAATCTGAAAAAGGTTTAGACGTAGAGAAGCTAGTTGAAGAAGCAATAGAAAACATGATGATTATAAACATTGACTAGGAGGAAAAAATGAAAAGACAAGGAAAGATAGGTAGCACATTACTAATCATAATAGCATTGGTAGCAGTTATCGGGGGAATATTTGTTAAGAATTACAATAGACTAGTAACCCTAGAAGCAGAAGTAGATGGCAAGTATGCCCAAGTAGAAAACGTGGTTAAAAGACGTGCCGACCTTATACCAAACTTGGTTAACACTGTTAAAGGTTACGCAACCCACGAAGAAGAAACATTAACGAAGATCACAGAAGCAAGATCAAAAGTTCAAAACGCGAAGACACCAGAAGAATTATCAGAAGCAAACTCTGAACTTACAAGAGCGATTGGCGATATAAACGTGGTTGTAGAAGCATATCCAGAGCTAAAGGCAAACGAAGGATTCTTAAACCTACAAGCACAGCTTGAAGGCACAGAAAATAGAATCGCCACAGAAAGAGAAAGATATAATAGCGCAGTTACAGAATTTAATAAAGATGTTAAGAGATTTCCAACCAATATTATCGCTTCAATCTTAGGTTTCTCACCTAAGTCATACTTTGAAGTATCAGAAAGCGATATGGAAAATCCAGAAGTAAACTTCGATAAAAAATAAAATGAAAAGAATCATCCTTTCGATAGTACTTTTGATGTCTCTAACCATGAGCACCTTTGCAGAAACAGACGTGTGGGTGCCAGACCCAAAGGATGCAACAGGATATGTATACGATGAAATGGGGATATTATCAGAGACATCAATAGATTACATCAACGAAACAAACTACGATTTAGAGAATAAAACTGGAGCACAGATAGGAGTAATGATTGTAAAATCACTTCAAGGTTATGACGGCAACTCCTATGGAGTAAAAGTTTTCGACAAATGGAAATTTGGGAACAAAGAGAACAATGGACTGTTGATTCTACTTTCAATACCAGAAGGAAGCTTAACTATCATGCCTGGATACAGGACAGAAGGTTGGGTGCCAGATGCAGTTGCTGATACCATAAGGAGAAACGCATCTCAACTATTTCCACCAGGGGATAGAACAGGAGAGAACAAGGAGGCCTATGAAGAAGGAATCCTTGAAATCTACAACGAAGTCCTAGAAACATATAAAGAAGAGTATGGAATCGAGATCGATCGAGCAGTACCAGCTACATTTTCCCCAGCAGGCGATAACGAGATAAGTCCAGTGGGAGTAATTATCTTTGTACTTCTAATACTATTTATACTTTCAAATAATAGTAGAAGACGAAGATATAGAAGAAGACGCAGAAGAAATATATTCTTTGACGACGATGACTTCTTCGGTGGCGGAGGATTCTTCGGCGGAGGCGGCGGAAGTTTCGGTGGCTTCGGCGGAAGCAGTGGAAGTTCAGGCGGTGGCTTCGGAGGATTTTCCGGTGGAGGAGGATCCACAGGAGGAGGAGGAAGCTCCGGCTCTTGGTAAAAATAAAAAAATGACCAGAGGTATAACCTCTGGTTTTTTGATGGGAATTTTAAAAGAAATATTTAAATTCAGTCATCCGTACTTGACCTCACCAAGTTTATACCCATTCGACTTCGATGACTTTGTCATCTTCGCTCAGGGTGACTGCATTCCTTAAGATTTTATACTAAATTATTTTCCCTCTGGCGAAATCCGTAAAACAATATTAATTACGGTTTATATTTGTAGCGGAAGCATTTTGCTTCCACAGTCGAAGGCTAAGAAGTCCTCCCAACTACGGTCACCCTGAGCGAAAGAGCCG
>CABTWG010000001.1 GCA_902488455.1 uncultured Peptoniphilus sp. | reverse complement strand
TTTGTTGCCATTTTATCCCTACCTTCTATTATATGCTGTCTTTTATTTCTGTTTCTAATTCGTCGTGAGTTTCTTTTTTATCTTCTACTTTTCTATTTAAATATTTCTTCTTTAGTTCTGGGTCGATTCTGTCTAGGCTTTCTTCTGGCAATTTTTCAAGTAGTTCCCATCCTAGATCCAATGTTTCTTCTATGGTTCTATTTTCATCGAATCTCTGTCTTAAGAATCTCTTTTCGAATTCATCTCCAAAGTCTAGTATCTTCTTGTCTGAGTCGGAGAGGTCTTCTCTTCCTATGATTTGTGATAAGGCTCTTACTTCTTGTACTTTTGAATAGGATGCAAAGAGTTGTGAGGATAGGTCCGCATGGTCTTCTCTCGTGTAGCCTTCTCCTATGCCGTCCTTCATTAGTCTTGACAGTGATGGCAAGACGTTTATCGGCGGATAGATTCCAGATCCGTGAAGGTCTCTTGATAGTACGATCTGTCCTTCTGTTATATATCCTGTTAGGTCTGGGATTGGATGGGTGATGTCGTCGTTTGGCATGGTTAGTATCGGTATCAATGTTACTGATCCGTCTATTCCCTTTATCATTCCTGCTCTTTCGTATAGCATTGCTAAATCTGAATAGAGATGGCCTGGGTAGCCTTTTCTGGATGGCACTTCTTCTCTTGATGAAGATACTTCTCTTAGGGCTTCTCCGTAGGAGGTGATATCTGTCATGATTACTAGTACGTGCTTATTACATTCATACGCCAAGTATTCTGCGCAGGTTAGTGCACACTTTGGTACGATCAACCTTTCCATTATTGGATCGTCGGCGTAGTTTACATACATGACTACATTTTCTGATACTCCTGCGTTGTTGAATTCTTCACGGAAGTAATCTGCTTCGTCATGTTTTACTCCTATGGCTGCAAATACTATTGCGAAGTTATCTTCTCCACTTGCGCTTGAAATTTTTGCCTGTCTTACTATTTGGGCTGCTAGTTCATTATGTGGTAGTCCTGAGCCAGAAAATATCGGTAACTTTTGTCCACGGATTAGCGTCATTAGTGCATCTATCGCTGAAATTCCAGTTTGGATAAAGTTTCTCGGATATAGTCTTGCTACTGGGTTTATAGGTCTTCCGTTTACGTTGTAGAATTTATCGGCGTAGATTTCTCCGCCTTTGTCTATTGGTCTTCCTAGCCCATCAAAAACTCTGCCTAGAACTTCATCTGTTAATGGTATTTCAAATGGTCTTGCCTCAAAGGTTACTTCCATGTTTTTTGTAGAACTTCCGAGTAGGTCGCCAAAAACTTGGATGGTTGCCTTGTCTTCATCGACTTTTACCACTGTTCCTACCATGGATTTCTTGCCGTCTCTAGTCTTTATTTCAACTACTTCATCGTAGGAGACATGATGAAGGTTCGAAAGTTCAATTAGTGAGCCTTCTATTTTATCTAGTAATAAATAATTCTTTTTCATCTATTCACCTACATTTTCATCTATTAATTTTCTATAAAATTCTTTGATCTCGTTATTTATTTCTACGATTTTTGATAGATCGTCGTTTGGCACGTCGTACTTCATGTTGATGACCTTACCGTAAAGGGCGTCGTTTTTAATTTGTGAGATAGGAATCTGTTTTTCCACTGCTTCATTTCCAAGTTCATAGAGTAAGTCTATAGTCTTTAGCATTTCAAACTGTTTTTCAAGTGGAACATATGTGTCTGTTTGGTTAAATGCGTTTTGTTGCAAAAATCCAACTTTGATTACTCTACAAATTTCTAGCACGAGCCTTTGATCGTCAGGAAGCACGTCTTCTCCAACTAGCATTACTATTTCATTTAGCTTTGCTTCTTTGTGAAGTAGGTCCAAAAATTTTGCTCTTAGTGCTGGTAGGTCGCCGTCTAGGTTCATATCGTAGTAGTTCTTAAGCATCTTTACATAGCCAGAGTAGGAATTCATCCAGTTTATTGCTGGATAGTGTCTTGCGTAGGCAAGCTCTTTATCCAGTGCCAAGAATACATTTACGAATCTCTTTGTGTTTTCTGTTACTGGTTCGGAGAAATCTCCTCCTGCAGGGCTGACTGCTCCTATAAGTGTAACTGATCCTTCGCTATTTGAGAAAGTTTCCACATAACCTGCTCTTTCATAGAATTCTGCAATTCTTGATGGTAGGTATGCTGGGTATCCTTCTTCTGCTGGCATTTCTTCAAGTCTTCCTGAGATTTCACGAAGAGCTTCTGCCCATCTTGATGTTGAGTCTCCCATTAGTGCAACGTGGTAGCCTTGGTCTCTGAAATATTCCGCTATGGTTACTCCCGTATATATAGAAGCTTCCCTCGCTGCTACTGGCATGTTGGATGTGTTTGCGATAAGTATAGTCCTATCCATTAGCGGTTTATTTGTGTGTGGGTCTATTAGTTTCGGGAAGTCTTCTAGTACTTCTGTCATTTCGTTTCCACGTTCTCCACAGCCAATGTAGACGATGATGTCTGCGTCACAGTACTTGGCGATTTGATGTTGGGTCATGGTCTTGCCTGTACCGAATCCTCCTGGCACTGCTGTGGTTCCACCCTTTGCAATTGGGAAGAATACGTCGAATACCCTTTGTCCTGTTACTAGTAGTCTATCGATTGGTAGTCTGTTCTTTACGGGTCTTGGCACTCTAACCGGCCATTCTTGATACATCTTTACTTTGTGTAATTTTCCGTCTTTGTCTTCCACTTCCAAAAGTTCTTCTTCTATATTATATTTTCCTTCTGGAACTATTGAGGTGATCTTACCCTTTACGTCTATTGGAATTAGTAGTCTGTGGGTTATGATTTCAGTTTCTTTTACTGTTCCAAAGATCATTCCACCTTCTACCTTATCTCCAAGTTTTACTTCAAATTTAACATCCCAAAGTTTTTCCTCGTCTAGGGATATTAGTCCGATTCCCTCTGGCATGAAGTTGCCGTGTTCGTCTTTTATCTTTTGTAGCGGTCTTTCGATACCGTCAAACATATTTGAGATAAGTCCGGGACCAAGCTTAACTGAAAGTGGCGCTCCAGTAGGTAGTATCTTTTCATCTCTTTTTAGTCCGGAGGTTTCTTCATAGACTTGAACTGTACCCAAATCTTTTTCGATGGTTATGACTTCGCCGATAAGTTTTTTGTCGCCTACTACTACCATCTCTCTCATTTTGAAATCCGCCATGTTCTTTCCAACTACTACCGGACCATTTATTGATTTAATTAATCCTTCTTTCAAAATTTCACCTAACCTTTAAGTGCAAAGTGAAGCATCTTGCCTATTTCGTATCTGTTGTCTTCAAGTATTTTGTAAAGAGATTTGTCGATGCTATATGTCATATCTTCGTCTAAGATTATAAATCCACCGAGTTTCTTAGGATCTAGTGAGACAAAGTTCAAGTTAATTCCCTTTTCCTTTGCCAAATCTTCCATAGATTTTCTAAGTTCCACATCCACATCCAATACATGAACGATGTAGCTTCCTTCTTGTAGATTATCTAAAAGTTTTTTAAATCTCTTTAGCTGTTCATCGTTGTAAGAATCTTCCTTTACATAAGATTTTATCTTTTCATAAACTCCATCGATTAAAAGACCTACGAGTTCATCAGCCTTTTCAAGCTTCTTTATCCTCTTCATTTCGTTGGCCTTGCCGATCATTTCGTATTTCTTTTCATTGGCTAGATAGGTACGTCTTTCGATAAGCTCTGACTTCATGTCTTCCAGTTCTTTTTCTTTCTTTTGTAGGGTGGATTCTATTTCTTTCTTTGTAGCTTCGATCCTCGCTTCACACTCTTTTTCTCTTTCCAAATACACGATTTTATTAAAGATCGCAATTTTATTTTCAAGTAAAATCATATTTCCCCCTTTAGAGCTTTATGCCTACAGATTCTTTGATATATCTAAGGATAAAGTCCTTGTCTTCGATTCCCTTAGGTCCAGGAATAGTCACAACGAGAGGAAGTGTACCGCTTAGTTTCTTTTCGATGACTTCTTCTTTTATTTCATTAAAGTCCCTCTCCGTTAGAATTATTATTCCGATGGAGTCATCATCTTTATATTTTTTGAAATTTGCACGGAGCTCTTCCACGTCTTTAGAAAATTTGCCGTCTATTCCTGATAGCCTAAGTCCTGTGGTAACATCTCTATTTCTAGAAATCACAAGAGATTTCATTATAGTCTACCTAGAATCATAATAGAGATTATAAGTCCGTAGATGGCGATACCTTCTGCAAGACCTAGGAAAATCATGGTTTTACCAAGTATTTTAGAATCTTCTGACACTGCTCCAATTGCAGATGAACCTACGTTTGCAACTGCAACGCCTGCTCCAAGTGATGCAAGACCTGTTGATAGTCCTGCTGCTATAAATCCAAGTCCTTGTGATGAGCCGCCTTCAGTCTGTGCACTTACAAATCCTGGTACTAGTGTGAATACTGTCATAAACATAAGTGGTAAGAAAAATACCATGTTGAATTTTAAAAACATACGAAGTTTCTTTTCATCTGTAGAAGTTCCTTTGTACATGTAGTAAACTCCTGTTGCAATTGTTGAAAGCACAAATAGAAGTGCTATGATTATTATTTTTTCCATTATTTATCCTCCAAACGTATTGTTGTTGGGACGAATTCATATCCGTCTCCTGTGTAATATTTACTAAACATTTCGTAGTATTCAAGCCTTAGGCTTTGAATGAATACTATAAGTCCTTCAAGACCTATGATTATTATATTTCCTACTATTAGTGCGATGATGTTTGCACTGGTTGTTCCTATCATCTGTCCAATGGTTTTAAATGCGATGAATAGTCCAACGTGGTTTATAGCAAATGCACCAACCCTTATAAATGAAATTATATTGGAAACTACACTCAGTATGGTTTCTAGTAGTCCAAACACAGCTCCTATATAGTATCCATCTTCTGTCTCTATCTTTTCTTTTGTTATCGCTGACATGATTACCTTTGAAAGTATCATCGCAAGAAGTGAGATCACTATTATGATGGTGCAGAGTTTTGCAGGTACTATACTTACATTTAAAACTTTTGATGCTGCTAAGTTTACAAAACTTAAGAATACGAGAAATCCTGCTAGACCTTCCTTGCCTAAGAAGGCTTCTTCATACTCTTTATTCGTTATTTTATTTATAAATCCAAGGGCATACGATATTATCAAAAATACGATTCCCACGCCTATTGCTGCGCCAAGGGTGGTGTTTATATTTTCAAATGGTCTTATGAGTAGCGGTTTTATCCATTCTTCTATTCCAAATACTGATCCGTATAGAATACCAAAGACTGCCGAACTAAATCCAAGCCTCTTTAGTAGTCCTCCAAATGATTTGTTCTTCTTAGATAAAAATATTCCCGCTAAGAAAAATACCGCCCCTTGTCCAAGATCACCAAACATTGCTCCATAAAGTAGCATGTAGGTAACTGCGAATAATGAGGTAGGATCTTTTTCTGTATAACTTGGTACCCCATACATATTTACTAAAAGTTCAAAGGGCTTAAAAAAATTTGAGTTTCTAAGTTTCGTTGGTGGTTTGATGCCCTGTTCAATCGGATCTCTAAAGCTTGTTAGAAGTCCATCATACTTTGATAGAATCTCTTCTACTCGGTCCTTATCCCTAAGGCTTACCCATCCTGATAGGTAGAAGTATTTATTTGATTTAGCCATGTATCTCTTAACTTCTTCTATATTTTCTGAAATCAGCATGGATGTTATGGCAGTTTCTACTTCTTCTCTATTACTCTTTAAGAAATTATCCCTATATTCTAGGATTTCTTTTTCTTCTTTCTTTAAAGCTTCTTTTTCTGTTTCAAAGTTTTCTAAGATTTCTTTGGCGGTTCCCTTGTACCTGCCTAAGATTTCAACATCTTCCCAATTTAGACTCTTTAGGATTCTATCGATTTCCTTTTCAACTTCCTTTGGAAAGATTGCAAGGTAAACTTCTCCTTCGTCAATGGTTGCTGTGTGAAATATCATCGCTAGAATATTTCCATAGTTTTTCTTAAGCCTAAATCTCGCTTCCTTATCTAGGATTCCAAACCTTACCTTGAAGTATTTTAAATCTGAAAGTTTGGATAGATCTATGTTTACATTTTTAAAATAGTCGTAGTTTTCTTCTATTCCATCTATGACTTTTAGATCTTCTCTTATCTCTCTTAGTCTTTTAGATTTGTACTTTATCTCGTCATAAAAGGCTTCGTGATTAACTCCCATATCTATTTTGTCGTAGTCAACCTTTAGATCTTTTATACCGAAGAACTCTTCCATCTCCTTTGCTTTTTCGATGGTGGTATTTATCATAGAGTCCCTTTCAAATGGGGCTATATGATTCAGTTCAATGGCTCTTTCTAGGTTTTTTTCATTTTCAAGATTGAAAGTAAAGGCGTTATTGTCGATTTGGTTTTGCGAGTTTATGATGCTTACTGCACCTGTCTTTAAGATATCGACAACCACACTCTCCATTACTTCCAATGGAGCTACCACGTTCATTATTCTCATTTTTTCTACAGCCAAGTATATTCACTTCCTTTATAGCTTCTTACCAAGTAGTTAAGAGTTTCTCCCGGCGTTAGATTAAATCTAATCGCCTCCATGATTCCTCTTATATCTTTGACTTCAAAATCCAATATATACATAAATGCAACGAACTTTGAAAAATTTGAGAAGTCTCTTTTAAATACTTCTCTACATTTGTAGTAGAGAAATCTTGAGCTTCGTCTATCTAGGTAGATATCTTGCGATTCTCCTTCGAATAAAAACTCATAAGGCGAATTTAAAATATATGGGACAAACTCCTTTTCTATGTCCATGTAGACCATTTCACGAAGTTTATCAAAATTAAATACCTTGCCTCCAATTACTGCAAAATTTAGAAGCTCTTCAGGCATAAGCCCGTAGTACTTAATTCCGCGATAGATCCAAGTTATATTTAAAAGATCGATCTTTACACCTAGTACTTCATCTACCTTCTGTTTTTCAGATTTTGAAAATGTGTTTGAGATTTCAACTAGTTGTTGGTAGTAGAGCTTGTCTAGGTTCATTTCCATATAAAAAAGCACTACATCTTCTGCATCGTCTACGTATTGGCGCAGGACTTTGTAGTACTTGGTGTCTTTTAATTTCTCAACAAATGTCTTTATTGTGTCGTTATCATCTATTAAATTATCGGAATTTAAGACTATCAGTCTATCTTTCAAACTTCTTCTGCCGTCTTTTGTCTTTAAGAATCTAAGGACTCTCTTTATATCATCTATTTCAAATTCAGATATAGCTGCATTTACAAAGTTTAAATAGTTTCCCTTGTAGTAGTGCCTTAGCTTCGTCAAAAGATCTAGTTTATATAGATCTAGCTTTCTTTCTGCTTCGTAGGAATCTTCATATCCATCGAAGTAAGTAGAAAGATTTGTGTTTTCTTTTATATAGTTAACTATTTCAGAAACGGTTTGAAATCTGGACATATTTATATAGTCTTTGTCAGTTAAAAATAGAGAGGTCATCTTGCTCATTTTAGCTGAAACTGCATTGAATTCTCCCATTTTTATCCTTTCAATATAAATTTGTTAAATGCTTCTTCTACAAGTTCATCTTTTCTAAGTTTGAAATTCTCATCGATCTTTTTTAGTTCATTTTGAATTTCTTCTTTTCTCTTTTTGACCTCTTCATCTGCAGAAGCCATTATTTCAGAAAACTTGGAAGCTGCTTCATCTTTTGCCTCTTTTGTGACCTTATTTTCCATTTCTGAGAGTTTCTTTTGTAGCTCGTCCTTCATTGAGTTTATCTTTTCATCTGTCTCTTCCATGACGGTCTTTGTTCTCTCTTCGATGTCTAAGATGCTGTTAATAGTATCTTTCATGCCATTCCTTCTTTCTATACTAATATACTCCTAATAAAATAAATTTACAAGGAAGTTCTTTTGATATGTCTTATTATTTCATTATTTTTTTATATTACCCAATTTATAAATTAATATTAATCATGGAAATTTTGAAATTTTTAACACAAAAAGAGTCCGTCGCCGAACTCTTTTTATTTTATTTTCTATTATAGTGATCTTATTTTGTTAAGAATAAGTTTTTGTTCTACTGAGGCTATTAGTCTTCTTGTGTATTCAACAGTATCTGGGTTTACAGATATGGATGTGATTCCACATTCTACTAAGAATTCTGCAAGCTCTGGATATTGTGATGGTCCTTGTCCACAGATTGAACAAGTCTTTCCTTTTTTGTTGCAAGCTTCAATAAGTGTCTTAAGTGCTTTCTTAACTGAAGGGTTTCTTTCATCGAAGTATCCCATGTTGTTTAGAACTCCGTTGTCTCTATCTGCACCCATTACAAGTTGGGTAAGGTCGTTTGAGCCTATTGAGAATCCATCTACTAATTCTGCAAATTCTTCTGCTCTAAAGACTACTGCTGGTACTTCTGCCATGATCCAAATCTTAAGTCCATCTGATTGTCTTAAGCCTTCTTCAGCCATGATGCCTTTAACTGTTATAAGTTCTTCAGGTGTTCTTACGAATGGAAGCATAACTATTACATTGTGTAGTCCATATTCTTCACGAACTCTCTTTATAGCTTTACATTCTAGTCTAAATCCTTCTTCATATTCTGGAGAAATATATCTGGATACTCCTCTCCAGCCAATCATAGGATTTTGTTCTATTGGTTCTACTTCGTCTCCACCCTTTAGTCCTCTAAATTCGTTGGTTCTGAAGTCACTCATTCTAACTACTACATTTCTTGGATATATTGCTTGTGCAACTTTTGAAATTCCTTCTGATAGTTTGTCTATCATTAGATCTCCACGTCCAGTCTTAAGTAGGTACATTGGGTGTTCGCCAATCATATTTGTGAATATAAATTCTGTTCTCATTAGACCGATTCCGTCAAAGGATAGGTCTTTGTATTTATTTGCAAGATCTGGTTCTCCAAGGTTCATATAGATCTTAGTTGCTGTGATTGGTGGGTTGTATGCTGTTACAGTTTGTGTAGTAGCAGTAGAAGATTTTTCTTCTTTCTTTTCTTCTTGAAGGACATTTCCTTGGTATACGATTCCTCTTGTAGCATCTACTGTAACTTCTGCTCCATTTTTAAGAACTTTGGTTGCGTTTTTTGCTCCAACTATACATGGAATTTGTAGTTCACGAGATACGATAGCTGCGTGACAAGTTCTTCCACCTTCGTCTGTAACTACGGCTTTTGCCTTCTTCATGGCTGGTACCATGTCAGGATTTGTCATTTCTGTTACTAGAATATCTCCTTCTTCAACTTGAGATATTTCAGTAAGATTCTTTATATTTTTAACTCTTCCGCGACCTATGCCAGGGCTTGCTGGAAGTCCTTTGCAAAGTGGGATTAGCTTTTCTTCTTTTTCTTCTGCACCGATGGTTGTTATTGGTCTTGATTGTAGGAAGTAAAATTCTCCTGTATCTTTATCGAATGCCCATTCGGTGTCTTGAACTGAGCCGTAGATATTTTCTATCTTAAGACCCATTTCTATGAGTTTATTAAGTTCATCTCTAGTTAGTGATTCTTCTTCAACTGCATCTTTTCCTAGGTAGTCTTCTACATTTACTACTTCTGTGCCTACGCCATCTTCTTTCTTAACTACCATTGATAGTTTAGATGCAACGTGTTTTTCTTTGATTTCTTTTGTCTTCTTGTCGATAATATATTCATCTGGAGTTACTGTTCCACTTACAACTGCTTCTCCAAGTCCCCAAGATGAGTTGATCATCATTTCATCTGTATTTTGGTTAATTGGGTTTGCTGTAAACATTACACCAGATTTCTTTGAATTAACCATCTTTTGAACTACTGCTGAAAGTAGTACGTCAAAGTGATCGAAGTGTTGTTTTTCTCTGTAATATATTGCTCTACCGGTCCATAGTGATGCCCAACACATCTTCACATGTTTTACGAGTTCTTCTTCTCCTCTTATGTGTAGGTAGGTATCTTGTTGACCAGCAAAGGATGCATCTGGTAGATCTTCTGCTGTTGCTGAACTTCTAACAGCTACTTCTGGATCTGTCATATTTATGGATTTTGAAAAATCTAAATACGATTTTTTGATTTCTTCTTCTAGCTCTGGAAGTATTGGAGCTTCCATAATCTTTTGTCTAACTTCTTTAGATACGTCGTTTAGCTGTTCTACATCGTCAACATTAAGTGACTCAATTAAAAATGTAATTACTTCGTCGAGTTCAGCATAATGTATAAAATCTTTGTAGGCTCCTGCGGTTACGCAAAATCCTGGAGGTACTGGCAATCCATTCCCAGTCATTTCACCTAGATTTGCTCCCTTTCCACCTACTATTGGGAGATCATCTTTTTTGATCTCATTAAAAAATTTAATATATTTGTAAGACATCCTCAGCCTCCTCTTTCTATATTATTATAACACAAAAAAAATCTGTTGCACTAGCTTTTTACTTTTTCGATTAACTCTTTGATAGAGAGAGTGGATACATATTCATCTTTAATATCAAGCTCTTTTAATATTGCATCTAATTTGTTTTTATCCTTCACTTCAATTTCTAAATATGGATAAGGAAGCACAGTTTTTTCATGAGTATCAAAATCAAATCTGGCGCCTCTGAAGGTATATGATCTTCTATTTTTCTTAGTCTCTTCAAAACTGTCGTATCCAAGAAGTCTTAGCGTTTCAAGCATTGGACTGAGCTTATCAATTACCACAGTGTGCTCTTTACTTTTTCTAAGAACATCATCTTTTACTCTCTCTTTAAAAGTAAGTTCTACTTCGTCTTTGTTTTTTTCTACGAAGTGGGTTATTCTTATTCTAAAATATCCAAGATCACTTTTAATTGGATGGGATTTTGAATTTATAAGAATATTTACTTGGTTTTCTTCGCCGAGATATATGCCACCATTATTTTTTATATATGTTTCTATTTTTTCTAAATCGGCACCGATTATTTTAACTTCTTGTTCTAGCTCCATATCTTTTTTACCTCAAAATCTATATAGTCTGATGAGACGCAGATGACTTCCATTCCGTCGAAATTTCCTTCCACCACTTCTCTATGTCCTTCTCCGTGAAGATGACCGTAGAGTAAAATCTCTGCTCCATATTCTAGTGCAATCTTACCAAAGTCATTTAGATTTTTATTTCCATCGAATGGCGGATAGTGAAGCAGTACTATCTTTCTTTCTGCTTTTGAACTTTCTATTGAATTTCTAAGTCTTCCCATCTCTCTTAGATATATTTTTTCCATGTCGGTTTTATATTCGGCGCTAGATTTATCCATCCAGCCCCTGGTACCACAGATTCCTATGCCGTTATATTCATAGGAAGTGTTTTGTAAAAATATAGTTTTTCTGAGATTCAGTCCATTTAATTTACTCATGGAACTCCACCAATAGTCGTGGTTTCCCTTGGTGATTATCTTGGTTCCTGGTAGTGAATCGATAAGTTCTAAGTCACTTATTGCATCTTCAAGTTTAAGTCCCCAGGAAATATCTCCAGGCAGGAGGACTAAATCATCATCATTTATATTTTCATTCCAAGATTTTATTATTTTCTTATCATGGTCTATCCAATTTTCACCGAAGATGTCCATCGGCTTCTCGCCAGATGCATCCAGGTGTAGGTCTGCTATTGCGTAGATCATTTTTATAGCCTCAATATATTTATTTTCATTTCTTCTGCAACTTTTAAATCCCTTGTTGAAGATGTAAAGTATAGCACTTGACGATCCTCTGAAATCCTCTTAAGGAGCTTCATTGTAAGATATCCTCTCTTGTCGTCAAAGGTTAGAAGTGCATCATCCATTATTATAGGAATCTTCTTTGTGCTTATTATGTCGATTAGCGCAAGTCTAAATGCAATGTAGAGTTGACCTATGGTTCCTGTGCTTAAATTCTTTTCGTCTATGGTTATTCCAAGATCTTTTGATTTTACAGAGAGTTTCAAATCATCATCTATCATTACATATTCGTATTTTTCATCGGTTATTTCTCTAAAGTATAGAGATGTCTTTTCAATTATCTTAGGTAGATTTTCTTCTTTATTTTCAAGCATGACACTAAGTAGAGTGGATTTTGAAAGCTCAAGTGCCTCTCTTTCAAATTCTAAATCTTCCATAGAGCTTTGTATATCAGCTATTTCCCCTTCGATCTCTTGAATTTTATTTAAGTTTAGATCTAGATGAGAAATGTTTATTTCAATCTTTGAAATATTTAACTCTACTTCTTTTTTCTCTCTTCTTAGAGTTTCATAATCAAGGTCTGTACTTACTTCTTCTCTATTTAAATCTTCAAATTTCTTTCCATTTAGATGAAAGTCTATTGAGCGATTTAGTTCTCTTACTCTATTGTCAATAGATTCTTCCGTTGCAGAGTTTTTAAATTTTTCACGAAGTTCATCTAAATTACTAACCTCTTCCATTTTCAAACTTGTGTCAAGTTCGTCTTGAAGTTTGTCACGAAGTATAGTGAGTTCCTTTAATTTTTCCAGATTGTCTTCATGTTTCTTATCTTTTAATGATTTTTTATATTCATTTATACTTTCATCCCTCATTAAATTTATTAATGTTTCTTCAAGTTCAGTGGTCTTTACTGAATATTTAGAAGATAGGGCAGAAAATAAGGTGTCCATCTCTCTTTTTTCCATGGTTTTGTCTTGAGAGAGTCTTCTTAGAGCTTCGGTCCGTGAAACGAGAGATTTTATAAGACCATGGTTCACCCTAAATTTTACTATCCTTAAATGAAAGTAAAACCCTATAGGTAGAAGCAAAATTAGCAGGTAGTAAATTTTATATTTAAATGCTGCCACGGTTATTGCTATAGATAATATAGATAGAATTATAAATAGTAGGTAGAGATATTTTTCCTTGATCTTTAAATTTTCAATATCATGGGCAATATTTGAGATCTCCCTTGAATAGTTCCTGCTATTTAACTCCTTTAATCTATTTAGACTTTTTCTTAGATTTTCATAGTCCCTTTTGACACTACTCTTAAGGGTTTCTACTTTTTTCTGTTTAAGCTCTAGGTTTATTTCGTCAATTTCATTAAATACTCTCTTAAGCCTATCATTTATATCCAATAGTTTTTCGTAGCGATTTATATCTAGGTTTTTAAGCTCTTTTATTCTTTCTATTTCAGATTTAAGCCTTTTAACTTCTTTGTATGTTTCGTATTCTGATTTTTTATTGCAAAGGATTATATCTTCATCTAAGGCTCTGTATTTTTTGTATAGATCTTCAAGTTCTTTTAAATAGTCATCGTATTTCTTAGACTTTTCATCTAGCTCAAACTTTTCTTTTAAAAGCCTTTCAGCCTTTATCTGTAGTTGCCCAATCTTAGAACTCTTTAGATTTTCACTTCCTAGGGCTTTGATTCTCGAGTCCATTTCCTTAAGTGCTACTGAGGTGGATCTTGAAATATCCATGGTGCTACTTACTTCGACTATTGAATCCCTTAACTCTGTTCTTAGACTCTCTGCCAACGCTATTGCATCTGATTCTACAAAAAATGTAGATCTGTAGATGGACGAGTTAACGCCCATAAACTTCGCTCCTGGCTGTTTTATCCTTGAGTATTTGTTGAATTCGTAGTCATCTGAAATATCATTTGAATCGGTAAGATTCATCACCTTTACATTTTCAGAAGCAAAGTCTCTTTCGATTCTATAGTCTTTATCGCCTTTAAACTCTATGTTCGCATTATACTCTCCCCTAAGTAGGGGTCTGTAATTTTCAAACTTTTCGTCGTAGAGCCTTCTCTTAATAGAATCTTTTGAAAATCCATAGAATAGTCCGTATATTGCAGACTCCATAGTAGATTTGCCAGCTTCATTCTCTCCATATATGAAGTTAAACCCATCATCTAATTCGAGATTTTTATTATTAAATTTTCCAAATGAATTTAGTTCGATCTTTTTAAATTTCATCTTCTTCACCTAGAAGTTCTAGCCCTATTTCTATGGCTCTTCTTTCCAGCGGATTATCAAGGTTTAATCTTTCCAAGTACTTTCCTAAGAAATTATCTTGATTTCTATCTATTATTTCTTCCAAGTCAATTCTCATCTTCATTTGATTTGAAAATACAATATTTGTAAATCTATCCTTTAAAGTCTCAAAGAAATACTTTGGATTGTCAGTCTTACCTACAAGTTCTATGCGAACTACATCGTCATTACTAAATTTAGAGATCGTCTCTATTAAACCATAGAGTTCCATGTCGGTTACATCGATGGTTTCATTTACAATTTCTCTACGATTTGACTTTATCTTCTCTACAAATATATTTTTATCAACTATATTTACAAGATTATAGGTTCTCTTTCCAGTTTCAGAAAAGCTAAGGCCTTCTGGACTTCCTGGATAGTAGACATTTTTAGCAGGTTCTGAGCTTTTGTGAATATGTCCCAAAAATACAAAGTCGTAGCCTTCGATGCTTTCCTTTGAAAAAGAAAAGTACTTATCCATATCTTCGTAAGAGCCGTGCATCATAAGTATATTTGTAAAATTATTGTCTAAATTAATTTTTAAATTGATTTTTGGATCAGAGTCTCTATCCCAAGAAAATCCATAGAATCTAGTATCTCCAAATTCAAAAAAATCTAGTGTGTTTCCAAAGATATATACATTTTCTGGAATATCTACAATCTCAAAGATTTCCTTGTCCATTACATAGTCATGGTTTCCAAAGCATATTAAGACTTTTGCCCTTGTACTTTCAAGGGTTTGAAAAAATCTTTTGAAGTCAGAAAGGCTAAAAAACTCCCTTTCAAACAAATCTCCACATAGAAGTAAAAAGTCCACGTCATTTGACGCTCTTACTATGCTTTCGAAAGTGATCCAAAGATCTTCTTGCCTCGTTTTTTTATCAAAATTTATATTGTTAAAGGATTTCTTTAAATGTAAATCCGCCGTGTGTATTAGTTTCATATTTCTTCCTTATATTTTCATTAAAAAAGGAGCCTAGCTCCTATTCTAATGGTAAAAGTATTGCCGCTATGATATAGACCCATATGCTCATGCCGCCAAATAATATTAAAAGCACAGCTATAAGTCTAACTGTAGAGGAATCAAGATTAAAAGTTTCAGCGATACCTCCGCATACTCCTGCAAATACTCTATCCGTTGATGATCTGTGTAAGTTCATATTATTCCTCCTTTTAAGTTGATTATACCCTAAAAATAAAAAAAATCCTAGATTCCTAGGATTTAATTTGATCTTATTTTGCTATTCTAGTTGCGTTTACATAGCGAGTTCCATAGTACTTTTCGCTAAGTGAACTTATTACAACTTTTTTCTTGCCTGATGAAGCATGTACAAATTTGCCATCGCCTATGTACATTCCAACGTGAGAAACTCTTGATGAAGATGTGGTTGCAAAGAATACTAAGTCTCCTGCTACCAAGTCTTCTTTTGAAATTTGAGTTCCAAACTTAGATAATTCATTGGAGCTTCTTGGCATATTAATTCCAAATGTATTTTTATAAATATCATACATAAGTCCTGAGCAGTCATATGAGCCGTTTCCAGCTGTACCATATACATATGGAGTGTCTAGCTTAGATAGAGCAATTTCAACAGCCTTATTAGCCATATCAGATGCCTTGCCATCTTTTATAACTATACCTTCAAATTGGTTTGTACTACCTTTTTTAGCTATCTCTTCTATTTCTGCTTCGTCTTCTGAGATACTTTCTTCTGTGAAGTTTATGGTTTCACCTGATTTTAGATCTACAACTGCTGGGCTTAAGTTATAAAGTTTTCCTTTTACATCTATTGCAAAAAAATTATTTCTGTAATCTACGATGTTTACTTTATCGCCAGCTTTTAAATCTATACTTCCATCTTTACATGTAGCTTTAGTATCTGCTTTTAAAGTAGCTACTGTTGCATTTTCTTTTGTAGTTTCTTCTCTTAATACAAGAGCTGATTTAAATACACTGCCCTTTATATTATCTTGTGTCATAACAACTACAGTATTTTCATCAGATGAAATTACAGTTAATACTTCACCAACAAATAGATTTCTTATGATAATTCCTGCTTCATTCTTAATTGTGGTTGGGTCTTTAACTGTGTATGTAGTTACATTTTTTTCAGTTATTATTACTTTGTCAGTTGGAACAGTTACTCTAGCTGGTCCTTTTTTAACTAGGTAGCCACCATCTACTTCTTGTAAGATTTCAGCTTTTTCTTCTAGTTCAAAGTATATTTTATTACCTGAATAGGTAGTCTGAACATGTTCATTTATGAAAATTCCAGTATCGCGTGCTCCTAGAGCTGCTGCCAAGCATAATGTCAATGCTGCGACAGTTGTTTTCTTCTTCATAACTTAAAATATTCTCTCCTTAAAATTATTTCACTGTCCATAGTATAACAAAGCGGTTACAAAAAAGCAATAAAAAGTTACAAAATAGTTAAGAAATTTTAATAATCTCTTAACTATTCCATTAAATATGTATTGACAGACTAGTCTGTCAAGTAAATCTATAAGCTGCGTTCTGTCTATTCGATCATCTATCTAGACCAATTGTTACCAATTGGTTCAAGCGACCTACCATTCCCGGAAAGCGCGAGCAACGCTTTTTAATCCTACTTGGTCTTGCTCCGAGTGGGGTTTACATAGCAAGTATATCTCTATACTTCTGGTGAGCTCTTGCCTCACCTTTCCACCCTTACCACTTGCGTGGCGGTATATCTCTGTTGCACTAGCCTTAGAGTCGCCTCCACCGGTCTTTCACCGGCACCCTTGCTCTGTGGAGCGCAGACTTTCCTCAGTTTCCTGCGATCGATCGATTTACTCTTAAAATTTTACCAGATAGGTACTAGATTTTCAATATTTTGTAACCTTTTTAAATTGGTTTGGGTTTGTTGTGATTTATTTCTGCTTAAAAATCTAAAAAAAGAATACTCTTATGCAAAAGTATTCTTATATAACCTATTTGATATAGGAAAAGTAATTAATATAAAAAGTATAGTTACAACAATACTACCTAATCCCATATTTTGTTGAGAAAAGAAATTTATTTGATCATCAATATTTAAAATTTCTATCTTATCTTTAAATGTAATTAATGCTTGAATAGCTGGTACTCCATAAGCAAATATTTTAAACATTTTTTTCTTAACTAGTGAACTAATCAATATTGATATATTTAGGCTTATTGAAAACAACATGATTAACACTACATTAGTTATTTGTTCGGTATAATTTAGTTTGATATCAATTTTCTTTAAAATTAGTAAATAAAGTAAGGAAAATAAACATCCAATCAAAGAATAAACAATTATAACTAAATACTGAGTTCTTATTATATTTCTAACATTAATAGGGATTAATCTTTCAAATATAAACTTTTTATATTTTTGATCATAGCTATATGCAAGCAATATAGTAGGTAAAAAGCCTAAATACAGCAATACCAACTCATGAGCAGATTCAAATATACTGATTAAAATTACTATTATTAGTAAAGACATAAATAAGAGAAATCTTCTTTTTGAAAGATTAATGTAATATGAAAACAATCCTCTCATGCATCCTCCTTAAGTTAATATTCTTTTTTCATAAAAATTAGAATAGACACTAAATACGATATTAGGAAAAATACTATAGAAAAACCTATAAAAGCTAATATTATATTGGTGTAGCTATAAAAATCAAAAACATTGGTTAAACCGAGAACTTTTTTTACTATTTCCATAAATAGTCTTACAGGAATTAAGGTAAATATGAAAGCCGCAATTCCTATTTCCTTAATACGATCTTGTCCAATTGCAAACATCATACATAGTACTAAACCACCATAAATAAGAGTCATTCCAATGCCTGTTGCTAATAAGTTTATTTGATGGCTTTCGAGTTGAGTTTTATCAAATACCTGTTTTATATACACCATTGAATATATTAATGTAATGCACATTAAAGATATAATAAAATATTCTATAAATCTAGCAGTCACTATTGTTTTTTTCCTTATAGGAAAGAGAATTTCGGTTTTGTAATCATCATTTTCCATATAATTCGCTATACTTAAAAAGAAAATAAGAGGAGCAAACAACATAATACCATAAGCGATAAGAGGGATATATTCTCTTGTGATTTCAAGAAAGAACAGTCCTATAATAAATATTAAAAATACAAATATGTGCTTTAATTTAAGTCCAGACACAATTAAATCTTTTTTTATTAGTCCCATCATAATATTGTACCTTTAGAATATATATTCATAATTTCTTCAAGTGTCGGATTTTCTATTATAATATTATCAATAGATTTGTCTAGGTCATCTCTAGATTTTAATAAAACGACTACTTGGTTATTTTTTTGTGAATAGGCTATCATGTATGATTTATCAAGTTTATTGAAACTTTCTGATGTGCATCTAGCAATACAATTTTTATACAAAAGGTCAATTGTCGGACTTGCAAATATTAAGTTTCCCTTGTTTATAAAAACTACATAGTCACAAATATGTTCTATATCGGTTGTAATATGACTAGAAAAAACTATTGAACGATCTCCATTTTCTATAAATTCTTGAAATTTTTCTAATACTTCACTTCTTTTTACAGGGTCAAGTGAACTTGTAGGTTCATCTAAGATTAATAATTCAGGTGAATGTGACATAGTGATTACTATGGATAACATTTTTTGCATCCCTTTTGAATAATCTCCAATCTTCTTCCCATTATCAATTCCAAAATTACTTAAACTACTAAAAAAATATTTTTCATCCCAGACCTGATATATACTTTTATATATTTTTGAAATTTCTTTGGCGTTTAGATTAGATGGCAGGTATATTTCATCAAAAGATACACCGATTTTTTCTTTTGCATCTACATCGTCTATATTAAATTCTCTACCAAATATTTTGACAGAACCACCATCTTTGGATTTTAATCCTAAAATTAAATTCAAAGTAGTAGTTTTCCCAGAGCCGTTTTCTCCTATTATTCCCACTATAGATCCCTTAGGGACATCAAAGTTTATTTTATTTAGTTTAAATCCATTATTTGGATATGTTTTTTCTAGATTTTTAACTTCTAATATATTCTCCATTATTTCTCCTTTCTCATATCGTCAAAACTCTTAACTTGTAAATTTACCAAGTCTAAAAATTCATTTGAATTAAAACCATTAATATAAGCAAATTTAATTGTTTCGTCAATTTTTGTAATAAGATTTTCTTTTTGGTTAATTTTTAAATCGTGAATCTCGGGCTTCTCTACAAAAGTACCTTTTCCTACAACTGTGTTTAAAAAACCTTCATCACGTAAGATTTCATATGCTTTTTGAACAGTTATAACGCTGACACTTAAATCTTTGGCTAAAGTTCTCATTGCAGGAATACTATCACCAGGTTTTAATTTTCCGTCTAATACAAGTTTTTTAATTTGCGATACTATTTGAATATATATGGGGTCTTTAGACTGATAACTTATAAGTATTTCCAAACTCTACCTCCGTATAAAAAAGAATAAAAACGCTCATTCATTTAGTTAAGTTTAATACTTATAAATAAATTTTGTTTCCAAATGAAATAGACCTTTATAGTCCTTCAAAATCAACTTCAATATTTTCATGATTAGTTACCTTTTTTATATTTATTTTATTGTGTTACATAGTAACTCGATTGAACAAATACCTCATTTATTTATATAGCGCTCACAATGTACTTAATGTGCAAGTACATTTTACACTGCTAGGCATAATAAATCAATACCTTGATTAAATATAAAAAAAGCAGGGTCGCCCCTGCTATTTGTAAATTTTTATTTTTACTCTCTCATTGAAACCGGTTTGTCCAAGATTTCTTTTATAACTATTGCTTCTCTTAGACGATTAAGCCTTAACTCTTCATCTGATTCTTCTACTATGTCTGTGTAGAAATTGTCTTCCTTTATAGTCTTATAATCTTCTACTTTCTTATTTAAAGATCCTTTATAATCTTTTTCATAGTTTACTAAATCTTTTGTGAGATCTTCTGCCTGTAGGTATTTTGGATCCAACTCATCTTTTAACTTTTCATTTTCTTTAGTAGCTCCGTTAGTCCCATCAGCTCTATTGTTAAATCCTATGGCATCACCTAATGAATTGTAGGATTCCTTTGGATAGTTCGTCTTAATCTCTGCGTGTTTATTGGACTCTTCCTCAATCTCCTTGGTTATCTCTTTTAGGATGTCTTTAAATGAGCTCTTCCTCTTCTCTTGATCTTTCTTTATTGTGTCAATGGAGGTTTTATTTTTATTTTTAATTTTTTTTGTTGGATTTTTTTCGTAGTTTTTTGCCCTTTTTAGCCCTGCTTCAAAGGCATTTGAGGCTATCATTATTACAATAAATATTAAAAGTGATCTCATACTATATTTCTTTCTTTAAGACTTCTATTGCTTTTTGAAGTTGAGTATCTTCTTTCAAGTGATCGTAGCCGATGCCCTTTACATCATCTTTTAGCTTTACTTCTATGTCAGGTTTTATTCCTATATTGTGGATGTTTTCCCCTGATGGTGTGAAGTATTCTGATGTGGTAAGTTTTACTCCTGTTCCATCTTGGAATGGAAATACAGTTTGAACTATTCCCTTTCCAAAACTCTTAACTCCAACGAGCTTACCTCTATTAAAATCTTTTATCGCTCCAGAAAGTATTTCTGATGCTGATGCTGATCCTTCGTTTATAAGGACTACTATTGGTTTATCGTATTGGTCTTTGTCTGATTTGTATTCGAAGACTATTTTGTGATTTTTATCTTTTGCTGAGACTATGGTTCCTTCTGGTAGAAGCATATCTGCAATCTTAACTACTGATGATACTGTTCCACCTGGGTTTCCTCTTAAGTCTATGATAAGACCCTTTACGTTTTGTTTTTTAAGTTCGTCTAAGTGAGTCTTGAATTCTTCGTCTGTATGGTCATTAAACTGAATGATTCCGATGTATCCAAGATTTTCTATTTTGTGAGAGATTACTGTTTCTATTTTGATTTCTGCTCTTTCTACATCCATTTCAAGTGTTTTCTTTGTGGATGGTCTGTAGATGGTTAGGTGAACTTTGCTTCCCTTTTCGCCCTTTATTACTTTTATTGCTTCTTTCATCTCATCGCCAGTATAGTTTTTGCCATTTACCTTTACTACTATATCTTTTGACTTGATTCCTGCTCTGTCTGCTGGCGTGTCTTTTATAGGGCTTACTACTTCAATTTGATTGTTCTCATTCTTATATACGGTAAATCCTATTCCATAAAAGGAGCCTGAGGTTTCTTGGTTCATTTCTTTTAGATCTTCTTCTGTTAAATACTCTGAATATGGATCTTTTAGAGCAGCTACCATCCCTTTTAGTTCTCCGTCCCTTAGGTCTTCATCACTGACTTCATAGAGATAATCTTTTTTTATCTTATTTTCTAAGAGTTTTATTTTCAAGAATTTTTCTTGATCTTCTGCTCCAAGGAAATTCTTGGTTACAAATCCAAATGTTATAAGGTTTGTTCCAATTATTAATAGAATTATTAATAATAACTTTAAAAACTTCTTCATATTTTTCTCCTATACAAAGTTAAGTGGATTTTGTGGGCTTCCATTGACTCTAACTTCGAAGTGAAGGTGTGGCCCTGTAGATAATCCTGTGGAGCCTACGAGTCCTACTACTTGTCCCTTATCAACCGTATCTCCCTGTCTAACCTTTATTGCAGATAGATGGGCATATACCGTTACTGTGTTTCCGTGATCTACCATTACTACATTTCCATATGACCCTAGAGTCTTAGCTAGTAGTACTGTTCCTTTTGCTGCAGAAAGGGCTGGCGTTCCTGTTGGTGCCGGTATATCTATACCTGTGTGCATCTTCACATATCCAAGGATTGGATGTTTCATCATTCCAAATCCACGAGATAGCCTTGTATAACCTGGCACTGGCCAGCCTAGTGATGCTCCTGCTCTGGTGGTGATGTTCATCCTTTGTGAGGTCGCCATCTGTCTTTCTTTTGCTTCAGCAGATATTATTTCTTTTTTTAGATTTGCGATTTCCTTGTCTAGGCTTGCCCAAAGTGCTTCTGACGCTTCGTATTCTTGTTTGTACTTTTCAATATCACTTAGAAGTGAGTTCATGTACCTATTTTTGTTATCTGATGCTACTGCTAGTTTGCCTCTTTGTACTTCTAGCGATTTCTTGCTACTATCTAGCGCTTCATGAGCTACTTCTAGCTTCTCTGTTGATTCTTTGATTTGATTTATTTGAAAGTCCACATAGTCGATCATTTTTTTATCTGACTCTGCTACTCTCTTCGCCATTTCTATATTGTTAAGTAGTTCTTCTATGGATTTAGAGTTCATAATAACTTCTAAATATCCAACCCTACCATTCATATAAGAGGCTCTCATCCTCTCGCCAAATTCGTCTTGCACAGCTTCCAAATTTTTGTTTGCTTCGTCGAGTTTCTTTTCATTCTCAGTGATTTCAACATTTAGCTCGTCCATTTTTTGAGTTAAATCGAAGATAGAACTGTCGTATTTTGAAATCTCTGCGTCAAGTTTAGCAATTTCTGCTTCAACTGAAGATACTTCTGCGTTCTTATTTTTAACTTTTTCTTTTGTCTGTTTTAGTTTCTGTTCAATTTTAATCTTTTCATCTAATTTATTGTCGCGCTTCTTCTTAAGTTCTTTTGAGCTTGCAAATACTGCTGTAAATAGCAAACTAAAAGATAGAAGAGTTGCTACAAGTCTTTTAAATTTCATTTTTACACGTCCAAGAATTTTTTTGTTGAGAAAAGTGAACCTAGGTATCCTACACAGACTCCTATTGCTAAAAACATGATGAATATATCTATGTTTATATATTTAGGGTTCAGTATAAATAGGTCCATTTTCATCAGCTCAATCATAAATTTGTCGTAAATTATCGTATAGCCCTTGTTTATTACAAAGTAGGATATAGCCGCTCCAAATACTCCGAAGAGACATCCTTCTATTAAGAATGGTCCTCTAATATAGGAGTTTGTCGCTCCTAAGTACTTCATGATGGATATCTCTCTTCTTCTGTTGGATACCGCGATTTTTATGGTGTTATTTATAATTACTACGGATACGAATACCAATATAGATACTATTCCAAGTCCTAGGATTTTAATTCCTCTTTCTACGCTTAGCATCTTGTTGATAATATCTCCGTGGAAATTATATGATTCTATTCCTTCTTCATCTTTTATGTCGTCTATAATATTTTCAGATTCTTCAAGAGAATCCATAACAACTACAAGAGACGCTGGAAATACATTATTCTTTAGTGAATCAAGGACATAGCCCTTACTTTCCAATGATTCTCTGTATTGCTCCTTGGCTTCCTCTTTGGAAACGTAGGAAATATTCTTTACATGGTCATGCTCTGCTATCTCTGAAATGAGTCCATTTATTCTATCTTCTGTGATGTCATCTTCCAAGTAGAAGATTACTTTATCGATCTTGCCTGTAGTTTGGTATACCAGTGAGTTTACATTAAGCACAGATAGAAATACCATTCCAAATAGTATTAGCATGGCAGCTATGGATACTGTGGAGGCAATGGCCATGGCTTTGTTTCTCCACATACCTTTGAATGCGTCCTTTAGTACATTTAAAAACTGTCTAAACTTCTTCATAGTAACCTCCACATTCTATATCTGAGATTACTCTGCCTTCGTTTAGTGTGATTACACGCTTCTGCATGCTGTCTACAATTTGTTGGGCGTGTGTCGCCATTATTATGGTGGTGCCTTGTTTATTTATATTTTCAAGGGTGTGCATAATTTCAAAGGCTGTTTCATTATCCAGATTTCCTGTCGGTTCATCGCAGACAAGGATTGGGGCTTCGTTTACTATTGCCCTTGCAATTGAAACTCTTTGAGACTCTCCTCCAGAAAGTTCATCTGGCTTAGAATGTTCCTTGCCAGCAAGTCCAACTAAGTCAACTGCTTTTAAAACTTTTTCTTTTATATCTTTCTTTGAATATCCTCTTATTTCAAGAGCGTAAGCTACATTTTCGTACACAGTTTTGTTTGGAATAAGTCTAAAATCTTGAAAAACTACAGAGATTCCCCTTCTAAGTTCTGGAATTTTAGATTTTCTAAGTTTAGTTATATCATTTCCATCTATTAAAATTTTGCCCCTGGTAACTTGAAGTTCTCTTATTAGCAGTTTTATCATAGTTGATTTTCCTGCTCCAGATGATCCCACAAGGAATACAAAGTCTCCTTCAGGAATGTTAAGATTTATATTTTGTAGGGCTAGAGATCCGTTGGGATACTCTTTAAATACATTTTCAAATACTATCATATACTCTCCTCATTATGTATTATATAGTAAATCACTGATTTTGTTTAGTTTTATTTTTAAAAACTAATAATTTACGGCTTTTAATACATTTTTTTCATAAACTTAACATATTTTATTAAGCTTTTCACCTCAAAACTTTTCAAATAAAAAACCCCATCGATCCTTTTTAGGATTTTGGGGTTTAGTTCACAAATAGGTGAAATTTATTTTATTAAGATAGTTTTGGTTTTAATGCTCTTAGTGCGTTTAGAACTGATAGTAGAGCTACTCCTACATCTGCAAAGACTCCAAGCCATATTGAAGCATGGCCAAATCCTGCAAGTATAAGTACTAAAACTTTTACTCCAAGAGCGAAGAATATATTTTGATTTACAATTTTAACTGTGTTCTTTGAAATCTTAATTCCGTCTAATATTTTATTTAAATTGTCCTTTAAGATTACTATGTCAGAGGCTTCCACTGCAATGTCTGATCCAGTCATACCCATTGAAATTCCTATGTCTGATATGGCTATTACAGGGCTGTCGTTTACTCCATCTCCGACAAACGAAACGAGGCTCTTCTCTTTTTCTTTTATCTTTTGAAGTTCACTTACCTTATCCTCTGGAAGTAGACCTCCTATTGCATGATCGATTCCAACTTCTTTTGCGATATTTTCTGTTACTGTCTTTTCGTCTCCTGAAAGCATGTAGGTCTTTATATTGTTTTCTTTTAACTGGGAGATGAATTCTTTGGCTTCCGGTTTAATTATATCTGAAACTGTGATCTCGCCGATTAATTTCTTGTCATAGCTTACAAATATATTTGTACCTTCAACTTCTTTTGTGTCTATGATTTTATTATTTCCAACCAGTACTTCTTTGCCTTCCAAGGTATATTTTATTCCCTTGCCTGGGATTTCTTCAAAATCTACAACGTCATTAATATTTATTTTATTTTTACTCTTTCTTACAATCGCCTTAGCTATAGGATGGTTGCTTGACATTTCTCCAGCAGCAGCTATCTCTACTACATCTTCTTCGCTAAATCCTTCGTAAGATTTCACTTCTGAAACTTCAAATACGCCTTTTGTGATGGTACCTGTCTTATCAAATACAAACACTCCAACATCCTTTAGAGATTCCAAGTAGTTACCACCTTTAACAAAGACACCGTTTTTTGAAGCAGCACCTATTCCTCCGAAGATTCCTAGAGGAACAGAAATTATAAATGCACATGGGCAAGATATAACTAAGAATACGCAAGCTCTGTAGATCGCTTCTTTAAGTTCAATCTTAAATAGAGAAGGTCCCATTATTACGAGTAAAGCTGCAATAGCACAGACAATCGGAGTGTAAACTTTTGAAAATTTGGTAATGCTCTTTTCTACATTTGCCTTTCTTTGACTGGCATTTTCAACCATGTCTATGATCTTTGCAACCGCTCCTTCAGAGTATTCTTTAGTTACCTTCATCTTGATTGCATGAGATTTATTGATAGAACCACTCTTTAGTTCTTCGCCAACGGTAGCTTTAATAGGCACTGATTCTCCAGTTAATACAGATGTATCTAAAAATGATTCACCTTCTACCACCACACCGTCAAGAGGTACTTTTTCTCCAGGCTTAACTAAAATTATTTGACCTACTTCTACATCTTCTGGCTTGTAGAGAATCAAATTACCCTTATCATCAAGAACATTTGCGAAATCAGGTTTGATTTCCAAAGCAGATTTGATATTCTTTCTCGAATTGTCGAGCGCCATATCTTGTAGAAGTTCCCCAACAGAGTAGAATAACATAACTGCAACTGCTTCAGGATACTCTCCTATGGCAATGGCTGCAAATGTGGCTATGGTCATAAGGAACTGTTCGTCAAAGAGTTGTCCCTTTAAAATATTCTTAACAGCAGAAATTACTACGTCGTATCCCACTATAATAAAGAGAACTAAGTAGACGCCCTTTTTAATATTCAAATTATAATCTACAAAATGATTTAGTATGAGCATCAAAAGAATGAATGAATAGACAAGCATCTTCTTTTTGAAAACCTTTTTTTCGTCATCGTCTTCAAAGACTTCCTTGGCTTCATCTTCAGTGGACAAAACCTCTATTCCTTCTTCAAATTTATCCACAGATCTTTTAACTTTATTTTTAAGGTCGGGAGTTTTTTCATGCTCTACGTATAGCATTTGATTTACAAGGTCGTAATTTACGTCCTTTATCCCTTCATATTTTTTGATATCGTCTACAATTTTTGCGCTACAGTTCGGGCAATTTAAACCTTTTAAAATAAACTTTGTCTTCATAAATCCTCCTCCTTTAATTATTTTAAAATATTTTTTTGTATTCATCAAACTGAGTAGAACAAAATTTATATGAATACTTGTTCATATGTTTATATACATATTGTAAAATTTTATTTCTAGTATGTCAATAGATTTTAATTATATTTTTTAAATCTTTAGTATAAAAACCATTTCTTTGGCAAGAAAAATTTTTACATGTTACAATTAATTTAAAGATATAAATAAGAGGTGTAAATATGAGTATTAATTTTGGAAACAAGCTTCTCGGGTTTGGGATGATGAGACTTCCAAAAGTTGAGAAGGATGGAAAAGAAGAAATAGTGTATGATAAGGTAAGTGAGATGGTGGACTATTTCTTGGATCACGGATTCAACTACTTCGACACAGCCCACGGTTACCACCAAACTTTCTCTGAAGTCGCAGTTAACAAATGTCTTTCATCGAGACATAGTAGAGATGAATATATTTTGACGAATAAACTTACCGCCATGTATATTGATAAGAATGAAGATATCGAACCATTCTTTATGAATCAACTAAAGACTTGTGGCGTTGAATATTTTGACAACTACCTAATCCACTCCGTTACCAAGAATAACTATGATAAGTATGTAAAGTGTGGCGCATTTGAAGTGGTTAAATCCCTAAAGGACAGAGGATTTATAAAACATATAGGAATGTCCTTCCACGACAGTGCAGAACTTCTAGAAAAAATCCTAAAGGAACATGAAGAGATCGAAATGGTTCAAATTCAATTTAACTATATCGACTTTAACGACAAGATTGTACAGTCCAAGGCTTGCTACGACGTATGTAGAAAGTACAAAAAGGATATCATAATCATGGAACCAGTAAAAGGTGGCAAACTCGCAAACCTACCTAAAGACGCTAGAAATATCATAGAAGATCTAAACGGTGGTTCAATGGCAAGCTACGCAATCAGATTCGCCTCATCCTTTGACGGAGTTAGAATGGTTTTATCTGGCATGTCTAGTCTAGATGAAATGAAGGACAACGTGGCATACATGGAGGACTTCAAAAAAATAAATGACAAAGAGATGGAAGCAATAGATAAAGTCATAGAAATTCTAAATGCCATTGATATAATTCCTTGCACAACCTGCGAATACTGCCTCGAAGGCTGTCCACAAAATATTTTGATTCCAAGTATGATTTCCATACTAAATCAAAAGAAGATGTATGAAACTGCAAACTTCGAGCACAATTACGACTTGGCAACAAGACAAAATGGCAAGGCATCAGAATGTATAGAATGTGGAAACTGTGAATCAGTCTGTCCTCAACATATAGAGATCATCGACGCACTAAAAGAAGTCGTAGAAAAGGTAGAAAATAAATAAATTAATTATGGTAGTAAGAATTACTTGCTACCATTTTTTATTGGTAATATAGACATGAAATAGATAGAATAGATGAAATATATTTGATATACTTAAACAGATGACAATTTAAAGAAAGAAGGAGAGAAATGAATTTTAAAATTGAAAGTGGAAAAGGAGTAGAACTAATCCTTGTTCCAGAAAGCTTTGAAGGTTTAAATGTATGTGATGAAACTCTTGGCTACTTAAAGGATTCTTTTAGCCCAAAACTTGGAAATATCCTAACCATTCTTGGACCAGGTAAGAGCGAAAGAATCTTCGTAGGCATTGGAAAAGAAGAAAACCTTGACCACCTAAGACGTGCAATCTATGCAGGAACCAAAAAAGTTATAGAAATAAAGAAAGACATGGTATTTAAACTTGCGACAGTTGCATCTTTTGCAAAAGAAGACGTGCTTAAAGTACTAGTTGAAGGTGCACTACAAGCAACATACAAATTTGATAAATATCTAAAGAAAGACGAAGATGAAAGAGAAACTACAGTATTTATCGAAGGCGCTGAAGGTTTAGAAAATATCGTAGAAGAGTACAAAAACGTGCTTGAAGGGGTGTTTGTAACTAGAGATCTAGTAAACACACCAGCAAACGACATGTACCCAGAAGTACTAGCAAACTTTGCAAAAGAAGATCTAGGAAATCTAGGTGTAAATGTAAAAGTTTTAGGAAAATCTGAAATCGAAGCACTAAACATGGAAGCATTCCTACAAGTTGCAAGAGGATCAGAAAAAGAGCCTAAATTTATAATCATGGAATATCTTCCAGTTGCAGACGAAAAGCCAATCATGCTAGTAGGAAAAGGACTTACCTACGACGCAGGTGGATATGCGATAAAACCTGCAGGTTCAATGGCAAGTATGAAATCAGACATGGGTGGATCAGCAGCAGTAATAGGAGCAATCCATGCCATTGCAAAGAATAAAATTAAGAAGAACGTAGTTGGAATAGTAGCAGCTTGTGAAAACTTAATTTCAGGTAATGCTTATAAAAACGGAGACATCATCGGCTCAATGAAGGGACTTACTATAGAAGTTGGAAACACTGACGCAGAAGGAAGATTAACCCTTGCAGATGCTCTTTACTATGCAGCTACTAAGTACGACGGAAAAGTTATAGTTGATTTAGCAACACTTACAGGAGCATGTATCGTTGGACTTGGAATGTATACCACAGGTTCAGTTTCTAACTGTGACGAAAATTATGGTAAGATTGCAGATGCTTTCGAAAAATCTGGCGAGCTAGTTTGGAGATGGCCAACCTTCGAAGTTCATAGAGAATCAGTAAAAGGAACTATTTCTGACCTACTAAACACAGTTCCAGGTGGCGGCGGATCCATCACAGCAGGACTATTCTTAGAAAACTTCGTAGAAGAAAGACCATGGGTTCACCTAGATATAGCAGGTCCAGCATTTGGCGACTCACAAAAGGGCTACCTACCAAAAGGAGCAACAGGAGTACCAGTTAAATCACTTTACGAATTTGTAAAGAACTATTAATTTAATTTAAAAAAATTACCAGCAGAAATTATTCCCTGCCGGTTTTTTTATTTTAAAATAATTAATTTATCGTTTTTAAAACTCTTTCAATATCCTTTTTATCAGCCTTTATAAACTCTATCTTCTTTGGCTTAGAGATAATATCCTTAACTTCCTCTAACATTTCTGGAACATCGCCATGATAGTGTAGTGGAAGCTTAAAATAATTAAAGGTCCCGTCAAAGTTTAAATAATAGTCAAAATGTTCAAGTTCTGCCATTGATGGACCAGAACTTAAACCCATAATATTTCTTTGGTAATATTCTTCTTTGTCATAATCGTCAAAGCCTGACATAGATTTCCCTCTTTTAGTCACGTTTATATAAAGCTTATCCTTACTTGGGTTTAGAAGCGGATCCTTATTTAATTCAGGTCCATAAAATTCTCCAGCCTTGGCAAATGATAACCATGCAAGACATGCTTCAACTTCAGAATTTTTGTGTCCTTTAAAAACTTTTGAAGGCATATCTCTCATTTTTTCTTCGTATTTTGCCTTTTCTTCATCAGACTTTCCCATCATGTCCTTGTCGTATAAATAATCTAGTCCCAGTGGGTCCAAGACTTTTTTCGGATCTTCCTTCTTTTGGTCAGCATCACTTATCTTATTAGAATCATAATTTTCACCAATTACAACAATTCTCTTGTCATTATCCCAGTCAACTTTTTCACCAAAAGCTTCAGCGATTGCCCTTATTGGCACAAATGTCCTGTTATTTTTTATAATAGCTGGAGCATCAAGTTCTATCTTCCTATTTACATCACTGGAAATATCTTCCATAAATTTTTCATTGATTACAAGAGAAAGTTCATTTCCCTTTTTGTCCTTTATGATAACTTTTTGTTCTTCCCCATTCCAAATAACTTCCTTGCCCAGGTTTTCTGAGATGACTCTTATGGGAACCATAGTTCTATTTTCAAAAATAAATGGCGCCACATCAGATTTAATAATTTCACCCTTCATCCAAATCCCAATGTCAGAATTTGCAAACACAAGGCTTGGAATTGAAATCGCGATTAAACTTAGTCCCAAAATAAATTTCTTTTTCATAAATCCTCCAAAATATTTAATTTATTGCAAGAGTTTTCTGCAATATATATAAGAAAATTATATATGAGTGCAGAGAAAAATACAAAAGGCAATAAAGTTTGTTATAAAGCAAAAAAATTTAATTCAAATTTGAAAGAACTATAGGAAAACTTCTCTATTCTTTTTTCTTCAAAATAAAACACATTCAGCTCTTCGCATTTATTCAAACTTTTACATTCTCATGATCTTCAGTATATCTAAAAACCTATGCAAGTATTTCGATCTTTGATAAAATATGTTTAAGAAATAACTTAGTTAAGATTTTAAAAACGAGGTGCATATGGAAGTTAAAAAGATTAAAGTGAATAAAAAGAAAAATATTGCCCTAGTTGCCCACGACCACCAAAAAAAAGAACTTTTGGATTGGGTAAAAAAGCATGAAGAAAAGCTTAAAGGTCATAATCTTATCGGAACAGGAACAACTGCTGCACTGATTTCTCGCGAGACTTCTCTTGATGTAAAGAGGCTTGTCTCTGGTCCACTTGGTGGCGATTTACAGCTTGGGGCAAAAATTTCTGATTCAAAAATTGATATTTTAATTTTTTTCTGGGATCCACTTGAGGCACAACCTCACGATCCAGATGTCAAGGCTCTTTTAAGAGTTGCAACCCTATATAATATTGCCATGGCAACTTCACCTACTACTGGTGATTATCTCTTATCTTCCCCTATGTTTAACGAGGAATATGAAGTGGAGATTTTGGACAATGAATATTCTGTGGAAGATAGGATTTTAAAAAACGATTTTGATTGATTATTTAAAAAAATAAAAGCGGCTGAAAAGTCGCTTTTTTCTTTAAAATAAATAAAAATCACCCTCCTACAAGCTAAATCCCAAAACTTAAAAAAGATAAGTTCAGTTAACTATACGAGAATTTCAAATTACAAAAATCGACCTAAGGCCGCTTTGTATTTACTATTAAATTATCGCCACTATTATTCCACCTTCATTGGCATAGGTGGTAGTAAGTCCCTTTCCTTTGAAATATTTATAATTTGTAAAATTATACATTTCTTTAAGTTTTTCTTTTAGAAACATTGATCTATCTTCTGCATAAACTCCAACACCAACTATAATTCTATCTTCTAAGTCATCGAAGACTTCTCCGATATTCTTAGTTAGGTGTATTAGAGATTTTTTAAATCCTCTATTGATTTGTAGAATTTCTATTTCGCCATTTACTCCATGCATAAGTGGTCTAATATTTAATGCTCCTGCAACTTTACTTGCAACTTTACGCATTCTTCCGTTTTTAACTAAATTGTCAAATTTATCAAGAATGAAGTATAGCTTCATATTATCTTTTGCCGCTTCTATCTTTTCTACCAAATCTCCAAAAGAAAATTTATCTTTTAATTCGACGAGTTTTAAAAATATCGCCACTTCCCCTGCTCCTGCTGATAGAGAGTCTATTACATGGATCTTTATGTCTCCTCTTTCTTCTTCTATCGTATGTTTTGCAACCATTGCAGAGTTATATGATCCTGAGAGTTTGCTTGAAATTGTAATTACAAATACATCATCTGCATTCCTAGAAAGAATAGCCTCTTTATATTCTAAAGGTGATGGACAGGATGTAGTTACACTATTTTTAGAATTTTGCATGTTAGTCAAAAATTCATCTATATCCAGACTCTCATCGTCTACATATTCTTTGTAGTCTATCGTCATTTTAAATGGTACGACCACCACATTATATTTTTCAATTAGTTCTTTTGTTAGGTCGCAACATGAATCTACTACTATTCCTACCATACTTCCTCCTAACTGAGCTTGCTTTCAATGAGCGCTCTTAGCTCTCTTGCGTACTCTCCTATTACTTCTTTGTCTTGTCCTTCAATCATAACTCTAATTACAGGTTCTGTGCCAGATGTCCTTATGACAACTCTGCCTTCACCTTTTAATTTTTCTTCGATTTCTTTAATCTTATCTACAATTTCTTCGTGTTCTTCATATTTATATTTGAGTTCGTTTCTAACTCTTGCATTTTCTAATACTTGTGGATATGAAACCATAAGGTCGTTTAGCTCAGACATTTTCATATTCATATTCTTCATAGCTTCGAGAAGGAATAGTCCAGTTCCAAGTCCGTCCCCTGTGGTGTTATAATCTAAAAAGATCACATGGCCTGATTGTTCTCCGCCTAGGACTCCACCTATTCTTCTAAGTTCTTCCAAGATATATCTGTCGCCAACCTTGGTGGTTATAAGCTTTGCTCCGATGGTTTCTAAATATCTTGCAAGACCTATATTTGTCATAATGGTTCCTACGACTATATTATTTTTAAGTCCATTCTTATTTTTTAAGTATGTTGCACAGATTGCAAGGATGTGGTCTCCGTCTATTTCTCTACCAAGTTCATCAACAGCGATTATTCTGTCTGCATCACCATCGAAGGAAAATCCAACATCAAGTCCATGTTCTTTTACAAGATTCTTTATAAGTTCTGGATTGGTTGACCCACAGGATTTATTTATATTGGTTCCGTCTGGGCTGTCGTTTATTATGATTACTTCTGCACCTAGATCTTCTAGAACTTCTTTTGCAATCTTATATAGTGCGCCGTTTCCAGCGTCGATTCCAATTTTAAGTCCTTTTAGATCAAAGTCGTGGCAAGATTTTAAATATTCCTTGTACTTTTCCCTCGCATCTGTATGGATTACCCTTCCGATTTCGTCATAAGGAAGAGTCTTGTAAAGAGAAACATCAGAATTTATGATCTCTTCTATTCTATCTTCAACTTCGTCGCTTAGTTTGTATCCGTCATGGTTAAAGAATTTAATCCCGTTGTATTCAAATGGATTGTGTGATGCGGAGATAACTATTCCGAAGTCGTAATCTCCTGTTCTAGTTAGGTAAGCTATCGCCGGTGTAGGTTCAACGCCCACTAATTCCACATCGTATCCTGTGCTCATAAGAGCAGATGCAACTGCACATTCCAAAAGATTTCCAGAAAGTCTAGTGTCCCTTCCGATTATAACTCTTCTAAATGTACTTTCATTTCCAAGCACATATCCTGCTGCTTTTCCTATATCATATGCCAATTCTGGAGTTAGGTATTCATTTGCGATACCTCTTACTCCGTCTGTTCCAAATAGTCTAGCCATTGTAATTCCTTTCTACTATCTGTCTTAGTTTTTCATTTGTATTTAAACTTGGGTCATCTAACACAAGTTCTGTAAGTTCGTTAAGTATCTTTTTAAATTCAGGTCCCGGTGTGAAACCCATCTCAATTAAATCGGAGCCACCGAAATTTAAAAACTTAGGCTTCGAAGTCGGTTCCTTAAGAAGCTCTTCTACTCTATCTCTTCTCTCAAAAATATCATCTGCCGAGCGAGACTTCATAGTGCCAAGTCTATCGACAACCATAAGGTCATAGAGATTTAAGATATTATCGCTTCCGACTTTTCTAATCTGTCTTCTAAGGGCTCTGTCAGTCATGACACTTTGAAAAGTCATGTGATTTTCAATTAGAATCCTTACATTTTTTATAGTTTCGTTAGAAAATTTAAATCTTCTAAGGACTTTCCTTGCGATTTCGCTGCTTTCTACTTCGTGTCCATAGTAGTGAGCCACACCATCATCACCCATTGAAAAGGTACTAGGTTTACCTAAATCATGAAGAAGAGCCGCAAGCCTTATTTCTAAAACTTCTGGAGAATATCCCACCACATTTAAAATATGATCATAGAGATTGTTTTCGTGATACTTAGAATTTTGGTCGTAGTCATAGGTTTCTACGATCTCTGGCAGGATAATATCCAAAATATGTAGCTCCTTTAGTAGATTGATACCCAGCTTTACATTTTTATCCAGTAAAATTTTTACAAATTCATCGCGAATTCTCTCGTATGAAATATTTTTAAGTAAACTTACATTTGAAATGATTGCAGACTTTAAACCCTCTTCTATTTCAAAGTCATACTTCGATGCAAATCTCACAGCTCGAAGAATCCTAAGAGCATCCTCTCTTATCCTCTCTTCTGGATCACCTATTGCACGGATAATTTTATTTTTCAAATCCTCTAGACCGCCAACATAGTCAATAAACTCTCCATTGAAGAGGATCGCATTTATTGTAAAATCTCTTCTCTTGATATCATCTCTAACATCCTTTGAAAAAATAACTCCCTCAGGCTTTCTATAATTTTTGTACTCACCTTCAATTCTAAAAGGAGTAATGTCTACAGAAAAATTTTCTGTCCTAGTAAGAACTGTTCCAAGAGATCCACCTATGTCGATGGTCTTATACATATGTAGAGTTTCTCTAATTTCATCGGGAGTTGCCAAGGTGGTGATATCGTAGTCGTTAATACTGTAGCCGAAAATCATATCCCTTACAGCACCTCCAACGAAGTAAGATTCGTAGCTACTATTTAAAATATTAAAAAGATCCATAAGCTCGTCAGAAATTATATTTTTCATAGATATATTATAACACATCAATAATCACTAGTTAATTTATAAAAGCAGCAAGAATTAAGAATTAAAAATATTACAAATACAGCTTTTATGATACAATAGACATAACAGGAGGTTTTTATGAAAAGAAAATTATTTATCATACTTCTAATACTCCCACTTCTGTTGGTAGGTTGCAAGAAAAATAAAACTACCAAACTCCCTGTAGATAATACAAATAACAAGACTACAGAAATAACTACAAATAAAGAAGGGGAAGATACACAAAATCCAGAAGGAACTACAGATGGCGAAAATGTAGAAAATCCTGATGAGACAGATCCAGCAAACACTGAAGTTGGAGATGAAACTAATCCAGAAGCTACTGCAAAAGCATTTGACAAGGACTTTTTAAGAAGTCTTTGCGACGACTCTTCCTACATCTCTCGTATTAGAGTTAACCAAGACTCAACTGAAGGATATACAGCAAGCTTCGTAGTGGATTACAAAGGTGACCTTTCTCAAGTAGAGATGACCATTCCAAAGACTCTTAAATCTGGAAGAGAATACATCGTCTTCTATAAAGACGACGAAAATGGAAAGATCGTGCCTGCTAGATCAGAAGATTCTTTTATAGAAATTATGTCTAGCGAAGACAAAAGCTTAAACTATGTGGAAAATAGATACAAGAGAGAAGAAAAACCACAAGACACTACAGTAGAAGATACTACAAACGATAAGAATTGAGGAAAAAATGAAGAATAAAATATTTACAATTATCCTTGCTCTACTACTTATACCTAGTTTTGCATTTGCAAATAATGCAAAGAAAATTGAAATTGTTTTAAACAACGAAGTAGTAAAGACGGACACAGAACCATTTTTAAAAGATAACAGAACCTTTGTGCCAGTTAGATTTATTTCTGAAAAACTAGGCTTTAAAGTTGACTGGGATGAAAAAGCACAACTTGTTACAATCACAAATAATGATAAGAAGATCGAGCTTACCATAGGTAATAAGGAAGCTAAGGTTGACGGCAAAGCTGCTGCAATAGACGTAGCACCACTACTTAAAGACAACAGAACCTTTGTGCCACTTAGATTTATCTCTGAAAACTTCGGGGTTAAGACTGGATGGGATGCTAAAGCATATAAAGTTATCCTTGAAACTAAAAAGTCTGACGAACTTAATCTAACTGAAGAAGAAAGAGCTTACTACGACCAAGCTAAGAGTTTGGAAGAAGATCTAAAGATCAAGTTTGACGAAATGAAGTCATACCTATTTGAAAACGCAAGAAAGTATAACGAAACTGAACTTAAAGAAATATATGAAGCTAAGAAGGCAGAAGCACTAGAAATCATTAAAAAGATTGAAGAGCTAAAGGTGCCTGATAAGTTTAAAGAATCTCATAGTTTCCTACTTAAATCAATGACCACCCTAAAGGATGTCATAAATGGATTTGACGATTCACTTATAAACAAGGACCCAAAGGCAGCTACAAAGGTTGTTGAAGATCTAACAGTATTTAATATAAGAATTGCAGAACATTTAAAATCACTTAAAGCAAATGCCGAAGGAATTCCTTACAACCCAGATGAAGCTATCAAAAAATATAACGAAACTAAAGATAGTCTACTTGGAGACCCAACTATAAAAAATCTTTTAGATAAGATCAATAAATAAGATTATTTACAAAAGAAAATCCCAGGATTAATTTCCTGGGATTTTTTATTGTCTATTTCTTGAAAAATTTTATTTAGTTTTAATTATTTATAGGAATATAGATTGTAAATGTACTTCCCTTTCCAACTTCTGAAGTAACTTCAACTCTTCCGTCATGGGCTTCTACAACATGTTTTACTATGGATAGTCCTAGTCCTGTTGAAGATATCTTCTTTGAACGGGAATGATCCACTACATAGAATCTTTCGAATATTCTATCTAAGAGTTCTTCTTCGATTCCTATTCCGTTGTCAGATATTTGTATTAATACATTCTTACCCTCTTTTGCTATCTTGAAGATGATTTCTCCGCCTTCTTTGTTATATTTTATGGCGTTTGTTAATAGATTTTGCATTGCTTCTTTTATCATCTCTCTGTTGACCTTTGCCTTCACTCTTTCGAAATTTTTTACTAGGTTAATATTTTTATTCTTGATTTCTATTGAAAGGTCTCCGCAGACTTCATCGGCTAGCTCATCTATATTTATCTCTTCTATTATTATCGGTTCATCTGCTTCAAGTTTAGATATTTTTAAGATATCATCTATAAGACTTTGCAAATTGGTTGATTGTTTATGGATTATTGTTCCAAATTCTTTTACTTTTTCTTCTTCTACGTTTCCAGATTTCAATAATTCTGCAAATCCAGATATTATTGTAAGCGGAGTTTTTAGTTCATGGGTTACATTGCTTGTGAACTCTTCTCTCTTTTGTTTAAGACTTGTTTCATAGGTCTTATCTGTAAGTAGAAGTGCTACTCCACCTAATGATTCTGATTCCGGTGAAATGAAGTATTCGTAGATCTTGTTATCTATTTCTATTTCACCTTTTATATACTTGCCTTCAAAACCTTCTTTTACTGCATCTAATATCTTGGTTTCATTGGTAAGTTCCAAGATATGAGATCCTTTCTTTGAATTGATAGGTTTTAGTATATTTATTGCTGAATCATTTATTAGTACGAGCCTTAGTGATCTGTCAAAGATGACAAGTCCTTCCTTCATCTTGGACAGGATTGCCTCTACTGTGTCGTTTTGACTCTTTTCCTTTGAGTAGAGTTTTTCTAGTTCCAGATTTTTTTCGTCGATCTCTCTAAGGTATGGATCTAGTTCTGGATAGAGATTTTGATGTTTGTATACTCCTAATTTTATAGGTGTGGTTATACTTTCTGTTATTCTCTTAGATATAAATAATGATAGCAAAAATAGTACAATCACTATTAAAATCTCAACTGGAAATATTACTTTAAATATAGAAAACACTGAGTTTACTTCCTGTGCGACCCTTATGATACTATCATCTGTTCTTATGGCATGGTAGATTGTATCCCTATTTAATGTCTTTGAATACCTTATAGAGCTTCCTTCTCCCTTTTCTAGTGCATCCTTTATCTCTGGTCTTTCCTTATGGTTTTCAAAGGTTGAAGAATCTTTTTGATTATCGTATAAGACCTTGCCATCATTGTCTATTAAATTTATTCTAAGTCCTTTTACTTTTAATTTTTCCAGACTTTCTTTATCTGTTTCATACTGACTTACTATTAACCTTGTGGTAGTTTGAAGATTTTTCTCTACATTTTGTCTATAAATTCTATAGAATGCAAGTCCCGAAAAAAATGCTGTAAATAGTAAACAGTAAACAGATATAAGCACCATGGAATTAAATATTTTCTTTCTCATATTACTCCATTTTGTAGCCTACGCCACGTATCGTTATTATATAGTCTTCGCCGATTTTTTGCCTAAGGCTTGCTATATGCATATCTACAGTTCTTGTTTCGCCTAGGTAGTCATATCCCCATATCTTCTCAATGATGTTTTCTCTCGATAGAACTATGGATTTGTTCTCTGCCAAGTATTTTAAAAGCTCAAATTCTTTGTAAGTAAGTGATATCTCTTCCTCGCCTTTAATAACTGTTCGTCTCTTTGTATCTATTTTTATATCTCTTACTTCGATTTCTTCTACTTCTCTTCCGATTCTTCTAATGTGAGCCTTAACCCTCGATATGAGTTCCATAACTCCGAAAGGTTTTTTGATATAGTCATCTGCTCCAGCTTCTAAACAGCTTACCACATCCATCTCTGCAGACTTAGCTGTAAGCATTATTACTAGTGTGTTGTCAAATTTTGTGTTGTCACGAATCTTCTTTAGTATTTCCTGTCCATTCATTCCTGGTAGCATTATATCTAGTAGAATGATGTCTGGAATTATTTCTGTTTTAAAAAAATCTGAACCTTTCTCGAAGGTACTTACTTCAAATCCTTGGGTCGATAGTGCGTATTCAATTAATTTCCTTATATCTTCCTCATCTTCAATTATTGCTATTCTCAATTGTTCCCCCTGTAGAATATTTTACCCATTTTGCAATATTACTACCGTGATCAGCAATTCTTTCGAAATACTTAGCTATAATTATTATATCGACTATCATCGGTGCATCCAAATCACCGTTTTTTATTCTTTCTATCATTCTATTTTTTATATTTACAAACTCTACATCTACCGCATCATCTTTCTTAGTTACATCTTCTGCATCTTCATAACTGTTCTTTATAAAAGAATAGATTGCACTTTTAACAACGTCTTTTGAATATGTGGCTATATTAAATATTTCGAGGTAAAGATCTTTCTCCACTACTGGATCCATCTCAGAGATTATTCTAGCTATATTTATACATTGGTTTCCAATTCTATTTATATCAGTTACCATCTTAAGAGCAGAGCTTATCTTTCTGAAGTCGCCTGCCACTGGTTGAAATTCCAAAAGCATTCTAAGACATGTGTTTTGTACTTCTTTGTCCAGTGAATCTAGCTCTTCATATACAGAGTTAAAATGATCTAGACTTATGCTCTCTTCTTCTTTTATTGCGCTTAAAAGATCTTCTATGGCTCTTTCAACTAACCTGCTCATTTCGAGCATGGTTGTGTTTAAATCCAATAATTTATTATCTAATCTATTCATTAACCGAACCTTCCTGTTATATATTCTTCTGTTTTCTTCTTCTTTGGTCTTTCAAATAATTCTAAGGTTGGACCTTCTTCGATTATTTCTCCAAGTAAGAAGAATACTGTTTTATCCGATATTCTTAGAGCTTGACTCATGTTGTGAGTTACTATTACGATTGTGTAGTCCTTTTTTAATCTATCTACCAACTCTTCGATTTTTGATGTGGAGATTGGATCTAGTGCAGAAGTTGGTTCATCCATTAGTAGAACTTCTGGTTTTGTAGCTAGTGCTCTTGCAATACATAGTCTTTGTTGTTGACCACCTGATAATCCTAGGGCTGAACTCTTAAGTCTGTCCTTTACTTCATCTAAAAGAGCTGCGTCATAGAGAGATCTCTCTACTATTTCGTTTAACTCTTTCTTATTCTTTATTCCTTGCACCCTTGGTCCAAATGCTACATTATCATAGATTGATTTTGGAAATGGGTTTGGATTTTGAAATACCATTCCGACTCTCCATCTAAGCTCTATTGGATCCATCTCTGTAAAGATATCTTTTCCATCTAGTAGAATTTTACCTTCTACTTTTGAGTTGTCATTTAAGTCACTCATTCTATTTAAGATTTTTAAAAATGTACTCTTTCCACATCCAGAAGGACCGATAAGAGCGGTTACTTCCTTCTCTTCCATCTCTACATTTATATCTTTTAGAGCTTTGAAAGATCCATAATAAAAATCTAGGTTCTCTATTTTAAATTTACTCAACTTTTCCTCCCAATTTACTATCCAACGATTTTGAATACTTCCTTACAAATACATTGAAAAGAAGAACTATTATAATTAGCACCGCAGAAGAAAAGTTTGCTATATCTTTTGCGTTTCTTGCTGTTGACTCTGTGAACTGTGCCCAAATGTGAAGGGACAGTGTCTCTGCAGGTCTAAATGGATTTAAGAAGTTCGTCCTAGATGTAATGTCTAGGTTTGACCAGACGATATCCGTACTCATTCCTGCTGTATATAGTAGAGCTGCCGCTTCACCAAATGATCTTCCTGCTGCTAGTAGAACTCCTGTGAATATTCTTGAGATGCACGCTGGTAGTAGCACCTTTAGAATTGTAATCTTAGATGTTGCTCCAAGTGCATACGCTCCAAGCCTTACCTCTTGTTTTACTCCGTTTAGTGCATCGATGGTTGTGGTTGCTATAAGTGGCACAGATAGAATGGATAGAGTCAGCGCCCCTGCAACCATGTTCCACTTGGCTCCTGTCATAAGAATAAATACAAGGTATCCAAATAGACCTACAATTATAGATGGAAGTGAGCTTAGAGTCTCTATTGAAAGCTGTATGAAGTTTTTAAACTTTCCTTCTTTTGCAAATTCAACAATATATATCCCTGTAAGGATTCCAATAGGTGCAGAAACTAATAGGGATAGAAATACCATGTAGATGGTGTTAAATACTTGGTTCATTATGCCTTTTCTCGTAAAGGTCAAGAATTCTCTGTCATATGATTTTATACCTTTTATGATTACATAGGACACAAAAGCCAAAAGAAGAAGTATAATAAGCCCTGCTACTAGTGTAAATAATCCTGTTATAAACTTGTCTATCTTTCTTGCTCTATCAATTTTGTTCATTTCTGTCTCCTACTTTGTGTATCAAAAATATTAAAAGAATGGAAATTATAAATAGTAGTGCTGACATTGACCATAGCACAGAGTTGTACTCAGTCTTATCAAAGGTATTACCCATGTTTGATGCAATCACAGATGTAAGTGTTGATGCTGAATCAAATATAGATTTAGGAACATTTCTCGTCTTTCCTATTACCATTGATACTGCCAGTGCTTCTCCCATGGCTCTCGTAAGTCCTAGTATAATTCCTGTAATCATTCCTGATTTTCCTGCTGGTATAAGGACTTTATATATCATTTGCCATCTCGTTGTTCCAAGTGCATAGGAAGCATCTTTATATCCTTTTGGAACTCCTTTTAATGAGTCGATCATCACAGATGCAATAGTTGGAAAAATCATTACTGATAGAACTATTGATGCTGTGAGTATATTGTTTCCGTAACTTAGGCCAAATAGATCTCTTATAAATGGCACAAGCACCACTAGTCCTGTCCATCCATAGACGATTGAAGGAATCGCAACAAATATTTCTATGGTTGGTCTTAAAAATTTTTCGCCAAGCTTTGGAGATACTTCTGTTATAAAAACGGAGGACACTACTGCAAACGGTGTTGCAAATAATAATGCAAGTCCACATGTGTAAAAAGAGCCAAGTATAAATGGTACTGATCCAATAGTACCCTTGGCTCCAATAGAATCTGCAGGATTAAAATCTGAAGAAAATAAAAATTCTTTTAGAGAGTGTCCAAGGGTAGTAAATGTATACTGACCCTTGAACATTAGGAATGCTCCTATGAAGACAGTTATAAGGATGGTAGAAAATGAAATCCCGTAGACTATCCCTCTAAATTTCTTGTCCTGACTAGATATTTTTTTTGTTCTTTCTTTTATCATCTTTCTACTTTCATATTGGAAGTTGCGCCGTATCCTTGTTCTTCGATATGAGAAGCGTATTCATCAGACATGATGTAGTCGATAAATGCTTTTACTACTTCATTTGGTTCGCCTTTTGTATACATGTGTTCATATCCCCAAACAGGATAGCTTCCGTCGTAAGTTGTTTCAAGACTTGGTTTAACACCATCTATGGAAACAGGGGTAACGTCACTGTTATTTAAAATATATGGTAGAGCTACGTATCCTATTGCACCTTTGTTAGATTTAATAGTTTCTAGAAGTTCTCCAGAGTTATCAGTTTCTAGGTAAGAATCTCCTTGAGTTGTATCTCCATCAAGTGCATATTTTGTAAATAATGCTCTTGTTCCTGAAGAGTCAGGTCTTGTTACTAAAAGTACTTTTTCATCTGGTCCACCAACTTCACTCCAGTTTTTGATTTCGCCTGTGAAGATTTTCTTAAGCTCTTCTTTTGTAAGGTCGTTTACTTTTTCTCCAATGTCATTGTTAACTATTGCTGCCATAGTAACTACACATACTTTGTGGTCTACTAATTCTTTTGCTTTGTCAGCTTCTAGTTTGTCTTCTGCGTAAACGTCAGATGATCCAATATCTACTGAACCGTCAAATACTTGTTTAAGTCCAGTTCCTGATCCACCACCGTTAACGGTAATAGAAATATTTGGTTCTACTTCTTTAAATTTATCTGCTGCATCTTGTGCTAGTGGAAGAAGTGCAGATGAACCTGAAGCTGTAATAGATCCTTCTAACTTATCAGACTTTTGGTCAGTTTGTTCTTCAGTCTTTTGATTGTTTGTTGTCTCATTTGGTTTTTGGTTTGTTTTAGCTGTATCTTTTCCGCATGCTACTAATAGTGCAAATGCTAGGACGATAACTAATCCTTTCATAAAATTTTTCATTAATATCACCTCTTGTAAATTCATTATAAGAAATGATTGTAAAGAAAATATAAAGAGAAATTTTCTTTTATGTAAAGAATTTTTACAATTAAATATTTTTATTTCATACAAAAAACCACCTTCGATTTTAATCTAAAGGTGGTGATTTTAAAACTTGGTAAGGTCTAGTACCTTTCCGTCAAGTCTTTCTATTAATTTGTGATTGTGGGAGATTAGTATCATCCCCATATTGTGCTTTAATCTAAAATGTTCTAACACTTCGAAGAGTTGCACCTGGGTTATCGCATCTACCATGGTGGTTATTTCATCTAGCACTAGGTACTTCGTCTCATCTGACATTATCCTTGCAAGGCAAATCCTTTGGAGCTCTCCTCCTGATAATTCCTGTGGAAACTTCTCAAGCCAGTAGTCCTTTATTCCAAACTTTTCTGCCACGTCACGATTTACATTCCAGCCTTCATTTAAGATCTTGTCTATCTTCCATTTTCTGTTTACAGATTTTTCTGGATGTTGAAACGCCATCTGAACTGGTAAGTATCCACTATAGTCGAGAATATTTTTGCCATCGACTATAACTTCACCTTTACTTGGTTTTAAGTATCCTCCGATAATCTTTCCAAGGGTGGATTTTCCATACCCTGATGGAGCTGTAATGATAAGCAGTTCACCTGGTGCCACTGTCAAACTTATATCTTTTAAAACTTCTTTTTTTCCATATGAAAATGAAACATTTTTAACTTCTAACATAGGTCACCTGCTTCTATTGAATGGAATCCATTTTCAGGAAGAGCTCTAAATAATGCCCTTGAGTATGGATGAGTAAGTCCGCTACCGTCTTCGCCAATATTTTCTATTTCTGTAGTTTCTATTATAGTTCCATCGTAGAAGAACGCTATTCTATCTGCACATTTCATCGCCATTTCAATGTCGTGGGTTATGACCACTGCAGACTTTCCTTTCTCTTTCACCGATTTAAAATAATTTACTATTGTGTCTGTGCTTTTCGTATCCATTCCCGGCGTCGGTTCATCTGCTATTATTAGATTTGCATCAGAAAGAATTGCATCAGAGACCAACACTTTTCTTAACATTCCTCCAGAAAGTTCGTGGGGATAGAGATTTAAAACTTCTCTTTCCAATCCGAACTCTTGATAGACTCTTTCAACATCGCGTCTATTCGCAGTGTATTCACTCTGCTTTCCAACTTTTAAAAGTGGATTTAGTGAGTTTACAGTCTGCGGTATAAAGGAAATTTCTTTTCCATAGAGTTTATTTAATCTCTCCTTGGTTAAGTTTTCTTCCTTATACTTTATTTCTCCAGAAACCAATGCGTTGTATGGAAGAAGTCCCAAGATCGCGTGAGCAAGTAGACTTTTGCCTGAGCCTGATGCGCCGAATATTGCCATGATTTCACCGTCCCTTACTTCCAAATCTAAATCGTGGACCACGTGGACGATCCTCTTTCTAAAAAAGCTTGTGTACTGCTCAAATGATATATTTAAATTATTAACCGTTAATAACATAGCATCACCTGTGAATTTCATTTGGATCTAAGAAACTTTTTAGATTCTCACCTAGCCTATTTACACATAGAACCAGGAATACGAGCATAAGTCCAGGAAATAGTGCAAGATAGATATGACCAGTGGTTATATACTTCATACTCTCTTGTAGAATTATTCCTATCGCTGGAGTTGAAAGTGAAAGTCCAAATCCTAAAAATGTTATCCCGGCTTCATGGAGAATTGCATGTGGGAATAATAGTACAAGCCCCACCACTATCTGTGGAAGTATATGAGGAAAGATATGATTCTTAAAAATATAGAAATTGCTCTTTCCCATGGCTTTTGAAATATTTATATAATTTTCTTCCATAAGTTCTAATATTTCTGATCGGAGAATCCTCGTAAGTCCAGTCCAGTGTGTAAGAGCAAGTCCGATTATAACTCCTTTTATCCCCCTGCTAACAGCAACAGAGATAAGAATTAAAAACATCATATGAGGTACTGATAAGAATCCATCGATTAGGAAATTTACAACTGTGTCAGTCTTTTCTTTTCCAATTACAAGTAGGATACAGAAAAATATCGAGATTACAAAGCTTGCCAAAGTTCCTATGAATCCAACTTTAATTGAAGTTGCGAGACCTTTTATGGTTCTAAGGTACATGTCCCGTCCTGCATGATCTGTTCCGAAGATATGCTCCTTTGATGGACCCATTAGTTTTTCTCTAAAGTTTGAAGAAAGAGCCTCTTCATCTATAAGTGATCCGTGGATGTATACATAGAGAATAAATGATGCTGTTAAAATCATGATGATCATCATCCATACTCTTCTTCTACTCACTTCATCCTTGTATTCAACTTCTCTTTCTTTAAGCAGGCTATCTCTAATAGTTTTTGAATTAATCTTCATTTTGCCTCCTTATTCTAGGATCCAAGATCAAGTACATTAGATCACAAAGTCTATTTCCGACATAGACAAATATCATACTGAATAGAACCAGTCCAAGTAGTAGTGGCACGTCTCCTCTAAGTCCTGCCTCTACTGTGAGATTTCCAAGTCCAGGATAGTTAAATACACTTTCTGCAAGGACTGCTCCAGAGAAAAGTTCGCTGAAGTATGTAAATTGAATAGTAAGTCCTGGAAGAATCATATTTTTTAAGGCGTAACTATTTATTATCCTTCTCTTTCCTATTCCTCTTGAATATGCATAGAGAACATACTCAGAGTTCATAACGTCTATGACCTTTTGTCTAGTGTGAAGGGCGATATTTGAAATTCCAACTAGAGCAAGAGTGATTCCAGGAAGAAGCATATGGTAGAGCCTATCTGCGATGGAAATATCTTTTTCAAGCACGCCTATTGGAGTTCCCATTGACGCTGGAAATAGTCCTAGCTTAATTGAAAATATTATAATCATAAGCATTCCAACCCAAAACTGTGGTGTGGATGCCAAAATAATTGCATATAATTTTATAGATCTATCCTTTAAGCTTCCTTCGTTTGAACCTGCTACAATTCCTAAAAATAATCCAAATATTCCTTGAATAATCCAGGCAAAGCTCATAAGCATGATTGATGATTTGAAACCTCTTCTTATTATTTCCATTACAGGTCTTCCGTATATATTTGAAATTCCAAGATCTCCTCTTACGAGGTGGTTTATCCAAATCCAGTATCTTTTTAAAAATGGAAGGTCAAGTCCCCATTCTCTTATAAGTTTCTCTCTCATTTCAGGTGTAAGACCCACGCCTCTGCTCCTCGCAAAAGCAGAGACGGGATCAATAGGGGAGATGTCCATCAAAAGAAAAGATATAAATGTTACAAAGATTAGTAAACAAATGAAGTAAGTTATTTGTTTTAGTACTTTTTTAGCCATCTTCCCCTCCTATTTATTTAGTCCATTTCCAATTTGAAATGGTATCTAACATTGGCCATCCACCACCATGTGGTTGAATCTTTTGTCTTCCTATATCAAGTCCATCTCTTATTAAGTAGACGTGATTTTCATTTACAAGCCAAACCCATGGGCAGTCTCCCTTAGCAGAAAGACCAGTTTCTCCGTCCCATTGAGCAAGTTTGAAGTTTTCATTTAACTCTTCAACAGTGTCTGAAGATAATCCCTTTTCAAAATATTCGTCAACTTTTTTATTTGAATAGAAGTTTGAATTGTAGTATTCAACTCCCCTATACTGAGATGAATAGCTGTAGAACATTTCAAGTGGATCGTATCCTCCCCAACCGAATAGAACTGCGTCTGAATACATATGTGGAGTTACGAAATCCCAATCTCCAAAAAATGGATTAATTTCGATTCCAATTTTTTTCGCTTGGTCGCAGAAATAAACTGCTATGTCTTCACGATCTTGGTATGCGTAGTAGAGGTCGAACTTAGCTTTTACGCCGTCTTTTTCTCTAATTCCATCAGAGCCTTCTACCCAACCTGCATCGTCTAGAATCTTCTTAGCTTTTTCTATGTCGCCATCATTTTCTTCAATGGTCTTATCGTTAAACCATGGAAGTCCGTCAGCGATAGAATATGCAGGAGTACCTTCTCCATCAAGAATGGTTTCGATCATTTCTTCTCTATCCATAGCGATATCAAGGGCACGTCTAATATTTATATCAGAAGTAACGTCGTTACCAATAGGTGCGCCTTGGACGATGGATTTATCTCCTGTAAATTCACCAGTAGATGGCACAGTTGGAAGAGATATCCCTCTATTGTCCACGGTCTTTATAGATTCAGTGTGGAACCCTGGGAATTCTGTGTGCTTTGCAGTAATAGGGATTCTAATTACATCGCAGTCACCAGATTTTGCAGTGGCAAGAGCTTGGTCTTGGTCCTTAAAGAATAAAAATGTAATCTTCTTGAAAGGAACTTTTTCTCCGATGTAGTATTCGTTTGGTTCAACTATTAGTTGTTGACCAACCTTCCATTCCACAAGCTTAAATGGACCGGAACCGATAGGATTCTTTCCATAGTCAGGACCATAGGATTTTTCTGGTACGATCGCAAGTGAACACATTGAAGATGTAAATGAAATATCTGGTTCATTTAGATGAATCTCTACGTGTTTATCATCTGTTGCAACAGCATCTACAAGCCTAGTTAAATTAACTCCAGGAGTTCCTTCCTTCTTAGCAAGATTGTAAGTAAAAGCTACATCACTTGCAGTTAAATCTGAACCATCTGAGAATTTCAAATCATCTTTAAGTTCAACTAGAATAGTTTTCTTGTCTTCTGAAAGTTCATAAGATTTCGCAAGATCAGGAACGATATTTAGATCAATGTCTCTCTTTAAAAGAGCTGATTGGAAAATAGAAGTTCCGTAGTGGCCAGAGCCATGGATAGGGTCCCAACCTTTGTCCGGTTCAGTCCCAAAACCTAGTACAAGCTCGTCCTTATTATGTAAACTTTCTGTCTCTACATTGTTCTTATCATTTACAGCTTTATTTTCATCATCCTTTTTGCCACAAGCAGTAAGAATTAATGTAAATAATAATAAAATAGATAATTTTTTAAATATTTTTTTCATAATTACCTCCTATTTAAAATTCTAACACAGTCTAACATTTGTTACAATAATTCAAAATAACATGCAATTTGTTACAAAAATATTATTGTTTTTAGTTTCAAAATTTATCTTGAATTTTTTATTTTTGTTAAATTTATGTGTTATATAAGTATATATATGGTAAAATCAAATATAGAAAATGTTTACATAAAAAATATTAATATAGGAGGAGAATATGTTTAATAAACACTTTTCAGAAATAAAAAAGACTCAAATCATTGCAATCATAACTGGAATGATGAATTCTATCGGCGCTGTTCTAAGTGCTTTTATGATTCAAAAAATCGTCGACGCAGTTACTTCTAACGAAGTACATCTTATAAAGGATCTGTCCATCAAATTCGTTATACTTTTAGTAGCATTTTTAATAGTAAGTTTCGCTTTTCAATACTATCTAAGAATTATCATTCAAACCGGTTCTTTTCAAATTAGAAAGAATTTATTTTCCAATCTTTTTAAACTGGACTACATAGATATTTCGAAATTTAAATCTGGAGACGTGCTAACTTCCATCACCAGTGATACAGAACGTATATCTGAGATGTACTCTCTATCCACAGTTACAACCTTTATGATGGCGACACAATTTATAATAACCATAGGTCTTATTACTTACTACAATTATTATGTAAGTATATTTGCACTATTTTGTGTATTAATCGGTATGCTCGTTTCTAAGATAACTTCTAAGAAAATTGCAGAATATAGCGTTGAGCTCCAAGCCATCTCTGGAAAAGAAAATTCACAAATCATAGAGACCATGGAAGGAGCAAGGACTGTAAAACAACTTAAAAAAGAAGAGTATTTCTTCGATGAATATAAAGATATCCTAGATGAAAAGTACAAAGCTTCCAAAAAGCTTGCAGTACAAATAGCTCTCTACTCAGATGTATATGTCTTTGCAAACAATATTATGCCATTTGCAACTGTGGTTATTTCTTTAATATTTGTACTTAGAGGCACTATGACCGTTGGACAACTTGTTGCGATTCTTTCTATTGCAGGAGCACTAACTGAACCGATTACATTCCTTGGAGATCTTATAAGCAAGAAAAAAGTTGCCGACGAACTTCTAAAGAAGAATGAAAATCTATTAGAACTTCCTCAGTTAGATTTCAATAAACCTATGCTAAGTGCAGGCAGTTCATTTGAAAATCTTACGTTTAAATCTAGTGGATATTCCTTTGGTGAGAGAACAATCCTAGAAGATGTTGATTTTACTTTAAATAGAGGAAAAGTCTATGCCATTGTCGGCGAAAGTGGAAAGGGTAAATCTACCATCTACAATATTATTTCTAAGTTCGTAGATAATAAAGATGTAGAAGTTTTGATAAATGGAAATGATATCTCTGAGATTTCATCAGCTGCCATCTATGACAATATCATGCAGGTAGATCAAAGGCCTTTTACTGTAAATAAATCAATTAGGGAAAATATAACCCTTGGAGATAATTTTAGCGACGAGGAGTTAAACAAGGTTATCGAAGTTTGCCAACTTAAGAACTTGGTTTTACAAAAGGGTTTAGATTTTGTAATCGATGAAAGAGGAGAAAATGTAAGTGGTGGAGAAAAACAGAGAATTTCAATTGCAAGGATGCTTATAAGAAAACCAGACCTTCTACTTCTTGACGAACCTACCAGTGCTCTTGACGAAGCTACCAGCGAAAATTTCGTAAGAGATATTATAGCTTTTGCAAAAGAAGAAAATATCACAATAGTATCCATCACCCACAGAGAAGACTTCACGAAGAAAGCGGATGAAATTATAAGAATTTAAATTTAAGCAAGCTCATTCTTCAATTTGGAAATTTGGAAATTTACAAAGTAGCAAAATCCAAAAGGAAGCGTTACGTACGAAAGAAATTGCAAGAAATTCAAATCGAAATAATCCGCCCGCAAATCGCACTGTTTGAGCGTTAGCGAGTTTGCGATTTGCAGGATTATGAGATTTAGAATTTATCAATTTCTGCAGTCGGAAAAGCGTTTTTGGATTTTGACTACACTCTATTAGCAGGCTCATGATAAGTAGCCTGCTTTTTATTTTTTGTATTAAATTTAATTTTATATTCACGTTCTTAAAATTTATAAAAAAATAGAACCTTTCGGCTCTATTAAAAATTATCTTCCTTCTATTCTCTTGTTGGATTTTTTAATTATTAGTCCAATTCGATTTAGAACTACTGTTATTACTATGGTTATCAGTATATTTACAAATGTAACTCCTAGATAAAAGTCTCTTGCGAGAAGCCTTCTGTAAATTATAAATCCTATAGCCCATGCTAACAGATGACTGAACTCAAAATCATATCTTATATATTTTGATTTAAGTAAGAGTTGGTCTGCAATTAAGACTGCCGTCATAGGTGCAAAGACTGATCCAATTAAATAGAGAAATCCTGTGATGTCGTCCATATTGTAGACCATCGCTAGGATCATTCCAAGGATCGTAACTACGACTCCAACGACTTTTGCGTTTAATCTTTTAAATATACTCTTAGATGAAATTCCTGCTGAATATGCGTCGAGAAATGTGGTGGTAACTGTAGAAAGCACTACTATTAATAGTCCAATGGTGCCTATGCCCGCCTTAATCATCACAAGGGATATATCTGTTTCTCCTGCATATATGGCTGCTCCAAGTCCGATGAACTGCATCCATATACTTACTATGGTATAGACTCCTGCTGCAACTAGCGCGCCTATCTTTTTCTTTTCTGAGTTCATAGTGTAGTCCCCTATAACTGGTATCCATGATAGTGGCATTGCTGCTCCAAGTTCTACTGCAGCTCCGAAACTTATTGCGTCACCCATTGCTCCTGCAGCATTTCCTGAGAATACATATCTACTTAGGATAAGTGTTAGCACAAATAGTAGAGTCATAGCAATTGTGTTTATCCATTTTAAGGACGTTACGCCTACTACTATCCAAATAATAATCAAAACTCCTATTACCACTGCCCATGTTCCACTTCCGTAATTTAAAAGTTCGTTAGCAGATAGTGCTCCGTCGTAAATCATGATTGCTGTCCATCCTGCAAGTTGAATGACGTTTAAGATCGCGAATAATATTCCACCTTTTTTACCGAAGGTTATCTTTACAGTTTCCATAGAAGATTTTCCACTTCTCTCAGAAATATATCCTGCTAAGTACATAAAAATAAAGCCTATTAAATGGCCTAGTAATATTGCATATGCTCCGTTTTTTAGTCCAAGTGAGGCATAGTAGGTTCCAGTTAAAATTTCTGCAATGGAGACCCCTGCTCCGAACCAAATCAGTGCATGTTCTGAATTTTTTGTCATTTCTTCACCTCTTAAATAATTATAATTTAGCTCTTTTCATTTTTCAACCTTGAAGATATTTCATTTAGGTGATAAGCTAGAAAATAATGAGGTTATCGAAATAATTTTAAATATATAAAGGAGATCTTTATGGATATACTACTCAATAATAGAAAAATAGATAGCAAAGATATCCCTATGCTTCAGATGCTCTCAGAGGAAGAACTATCGATGATGAGTTCGTCTCTTGAGGCTCAATATGTAAAAAAGGGTGAGACCATATTTACTTCTGGTCATCCTGCCGATGTAATGTTCATCCTTCATGAAGGAGTTTTCAAACTTTCCATGCCTCTTACCGATGGTAGAGAGCAGATTATGTATATCTTCACTTCTGGAGATTTCGTAGGTGGTCTTAATATTCTTTCCGGCGATAAATATGTCTACAACGCAGTATGTCTTGCAGACTCTCTAATTATCAAAATTTCTTCTGAAGATTTTAGAAATGTGCTTCTTAAAAATTATGATTTTTTAATGGTTTTAATAGAACAATGTTACGAAAGAATTAGAAAGTCCGAATCCCTTGTGGATATTCTCTCTGGAATCAACGCAGACATGAAGGTTGCGAAACTTCTTATAAACTTTGCAAATCTATATGGCAAGGTTACTAAGGACGGAATCCTCCTAGACTTAAATATAAATAGAGAGGAACTTGGATTTTATTCTGGCGTAACAAGAGAAACCATCTCAAGAAAACTAAATCAATTTGAAAAGGCAAAGATCGTAAGACTTCTTCCTAAGGGAAATATACTTATCAGGAAGATGGACGTCTTAGAAAATATTGTCAGCTCATAAAAAAAGGAAGGTCGCGAAACCTTCCTTTTATATTTTTGAAATTTATTTGATTAAATAATTTTTTTAATCTATTTTTAAATCCTTATCAATATATGCAATTTCGCCCTTTGCAAAACTCATCCAAATTTTTCCTTCCATCTCTTCATTTAAGAATGGAGTGTTACTTGATTTGGATAGGCTATCTTCAAATTTCCATTTTGTCGTCGTATCGAAGATTACAAAGTCAGATTCTTCTCCAACCTTTATTTCTCCTCCAGGAAGATTATAAAGTCTCGCCGCATTTGTACTCATAATTTCAACAAGTTTCTTTAGATCTATAATTCCTTTTTTTAAAAGATGCATATTCGCAAGAGAAAATGATGTTTCAAGTCCTGTTATTCCACTTGGAGCCTTTGTGATTTCTCTGTCCTTTTCCTCCTTGGTGTGAGGTGCGTGGTCAGTTGCAATCATATCGATGGTTCCATCTGCGATTCCCTTTAAGATTTTTTCTCTATCTTCTTCCGTTCTAAGTGGCGGATTCATCTTTGCACGAGTTCCATGTTCTAACACCGCATCTTCTGTTAAAGTGAAGTGGTGTGGAGTTACTTCTGCATAGAGTCTTGCTCCATGTGATTTATAAAATCTAACCAGGTCCACGCTTACTCCAGAAGAAATATGTTGAATTACAACCTTTGCTCCAGTATATAGAGATAGTGCTCCATCCCTAGCCACCATTACATCTTCTGCTGTCCTTGGACTTCCGTAGATATTTAATTCTTCGGAGACTTTGCCGTGATTTACTCCATTTTCTTTTATAAGGCTTGGATCTTCTTCATGAAAGGATATGACAGCGTCAAGGTCCTTCGCCTTTTCCATTGCAGCTTTTACAATGTCTGTTCTCATATCTGGGATTCCGTCGTCGGTGAAGGCTACTGCTCCAGCTTCTAAATTCTCTTCCATATTTACAATTTCAGATCCTTTAAAGCCCTTTGTAAGAGCAGAAACTGTGTAGACATTTATCTTTAATTCAGATGCTCTTTTGACAAAATCTTCTATGAGTTCTTTTGAATCCATCACTGGTCTTGTATTTGCCATGCAGATTACTGATGTGAATCCTCCTCTAGCTGCAGCCATAGAGCCTGTTTCTATATCTTCTTTTTCAGTTTGACCTGGATCTCTAAAGTGAACATGGGCATCTATAAATCCTGGTGCCATGATTTTTCCCATCATATCTATTCCAGTCTTATTGGTCTTTTCGATGGATATGATCTTTCCGTCAGAAATTTCTACATCTGTTACAAAGTCTCTTCCATTTGCAGGATCTACTAGCCTTATATTTTTAAAAATCATACTAGGGTTATCCTTTGGTGAACTTTCTTTCCTTTTTGAAGTATTAGCTTGTCATCGGTAAACATACTTGCTTTTACTACTAGGTTTGGATCTTGAACTTTCTCTCCGTCTATTGAAACTCCTCCACCTTGGATAAGTCTTCTAGCTTCTGAGTTTGATTTGGTTAAATTAAGCTTGGTCATAAGATCTAAGATTCCTATTCCTTCTTCAAATATTTTTCTATCCATATCTTCGTTTGGAATATTGTCAGAATCTGCTCCACCTTGGAATAGTGCTTTTGATGCATCTAGTGCTTCTTTTGCAGCTTCTTCTCCGTGAACATCCTTTACAACTTCAAATGCTAGGACTTCTTTTGCCTTATTTAACTCTTGTCCTTCTAGTTTTTCGTATTCAGCGATTTTTTCTAGTGGTAGCATGGTTAGAAGTTTTAAGAATTTGATTACGTCTCTATCGTCGCAGTTTCTTAGGTATTGGAACATTTCATAAGGAGATGTCTTGTCTTTATCTAGCCAGATTGCTCCCTTTTCTGATTTACCCATCTTTTGTCCTGACGCTGTGGTTAGAAGTTTAAAGGTCATTCCAAATACTAGGTCACTTTCAAGTTTTCTAACCAGTTCATATCCACCAATAATGTTTGACCATTGGTCTGATCCACCTAACTCTAGTTTAACTCCGTGTTTTCTATATAGATATAGGAAGTCGTAGGATTGCATAAGCATGTATCCAAATTCAAAGAAGGTAAGTCCTCTTTCCAATCTATTTTTGTAGCAGTCGAAGTTTAACATTCTATTAACTGAGAAATGAACTCCTATTTCTCTCATAAATTGAAGGAATTTTAAATCTAGTAGCCAGTCTTTGTTATTTTCTATGATTCCTTTTCCTTCGCTGAAATCTAAAAAGTGTGAGATTTGTTTTCTAAAACATTCTGCGTTGTGATTTATAAAATCTTCTGTCATTACCTTTCTCATGTCATTCTTGCCAGATGGATCACCAATCATAGTAGTTCCTCCACCTAGAAGTGCAACAGGAATATGGCCTGCGTTTTGCATATGTTGCATAACTCTTATTTGCAAGAAATGTCCTAGTGTTAATGAGTCAGCTGTTGCATCAAATCCTATATAGAATTTTACTTTTTCTTTTTCAAGAAGATCTCTTAACTCTTCTTCATGTGTCATTTGGTCAATAAAACCACGCTCTTCTAAAATATCAATTACGTTCATTTTTCCTCCTACAAAAAAATACGCCCTAAGCTTGAATGGACGCATTCGTGTTACCACCATTCTTTGCCTAGGGCCTTGTTCTAAAAATCACTGAAATCTCCGGTGGTGTAATTCGATTTCTCTACTGGGTCACCTTCACAGATTTCTTATTAAGTTTATTTCATTTTATATTAATCTATTTCCTTTGTCAATCTAATTTTGCTTTAATCCTATAAAATGGACTTTAATACTATTATCCTCTTATGTCTTCCAAAAGATTTGCCATTTCAATTGCAGTTACTGCTGCATCGAATCCTTTGTTGCCCATCTTTGTGCCTGCTCTTTCGATAGCTTGTTCAATGTTTTCTGTGGTTATGATTCCAAATATAACCGGCACTTCTGTTTGAAGTGAAGCTTGTGCAATTCCTTTAACTGCTTCTGTAGATACTAGTTCGTAATGGGTTGTAGCTCCTCTTATAACTGCTCCAAGGGCTATTACTGCGTCGAATTTTCCTGTCTTTGCAAGCATCTTGCATGTAATTGGAATTTCAAATGATCCTGGCACCCAGAACACTTCGATTTCGTCTTCTTTAACTCCATGTCTCTTAAGACCATCGATACATCCGTCAAATAGTTTTGAAACGATGAACTCGTTAAATCTTCCCATTACGATTGCATATTTCTTACCTTGTGAACTTAAATTTGCGTTGTGAATTTTCATTTTTATCTCCTTTTTATTATAATTTATTTATTTTATAAATTATTACTTAACAAATTCTGAAAGCATGTGGTTCATCTTTTCAGCTTTGGTCTTTAAGTAGAACTCATCGTCCTTTGTAGAGTGGATTTCAATTGGAACCCTTTCCTTTATCTTCATTCCAAATTCTTTTAGTGAATAGATCTTGTCCGGATTATTGGTTAGAAGTCTTAGTTCCTTTACTCCCAAATCTTCAAGGATTTGTGCTCCAGTTGCATAGTCCCTTGCATCTTCTGGAAATCCTAGAGCAAGGTTTGCTTCTACAGTATCCATTCCTTGATCTTGAAGTGCATAGGCGCGAATCTTGTTTACAAGACCGATTCCTCTTCCTTCTTGTCTCATGTAGAGAAGAATTCCCCTTCCTTCTTCGTCGATTCTCTTCATTGCCATGTGAAGTTGGTTTCCACAGTCGCAACGTGATGATCCGAAGCAGTCCCCTGTCAAACATTCTGAATGAACTCTACAAAGCACATCCATTCCATCTCCGATTTCGCCTTTTACAAGTGCTATGTGATGTTCTCCTGTAACTGTATCGATATATGCATGGGCTTTGAACTTTCCAAACTTGGTAGGAAGATTTGCAACTGCTATTTCTTTTACTATCTTTTCGTGTCTCTTTCTATACTTTATAAGTTCTTCTGTTGTGGTTATCTTCATATTTAATTTTTTTGCAAGAGCAAATATTTCTTCTCCACGCATCATGTGTCCATCGTCTGCCATGATTTCGCAGCAAATTCCAACTTCTTTTAAACCTGCAATCTTAAGAAGATCCACAGTTGCTTCTGTGTGTCCTTCTCTTACGAACATTCCATTTTCTTTTGCAACCAGTGGGAACATATGACCTGGTCGTCTAAAATCTTCTGGCTTTGCATCTTCTTCTGTAAGTTTAACTGCAGTTAGGGCTCTTTCATATGCAGAGATTCCTGTGGTGGTTTCCACATGGTCCACTGAAACAGTAAAAGCAGTTTCATGATTGTCTGTGTTTTCAACTACCATCTGTGGTAGATCGAGTTTCATCGCATATTCTCTTGACATTGGCATGCAGATTAAACCCTTTGCTAGAGATGCCATGGTGTTTATTGCTTCGCCTGTTGCAAACTCTGCAGCCATGATCATGTCGCCTTCGTTTTCTCTCGATGGATCGTCTGTAACAATGATTATTTCCTTATTCTTTAGTGCTTCTACGATTTCTTCAATACTGTTTACTTTCATTTTCTTCTCCTTAAAATCCGTTTTCTTTTAAAAATTCCAAATCAATAATGCTTTTCTCTTCCTTATTTATGAATTTATAGACGTATCTTCCAATGATATCAGTCTCTATATTTATGCTATCTCCAAGTTTTTTGTCCTTTAGGTTAGTTTCTCTTATGGTGGTTGGGATTATGGAAACTTCCAAAGAATCTCTGTCCACCAAAGAAACTGTAAGACTAATTCCATCCAGTGCCACAGATCCTTTGTTCACCACATATTTAAGTTCTTCCTCATCGGCAGAAATTTTATATACTATTTCATTTGCATTGTGGGTGATGTTTATTATTTTTCCAACTCCGTCCACATGACCTTGCACTATGTGACCGTCGAGCCTTTTCATTGGGCTTAGCGCCCTTTCAAGGTTTAGGACCTCTCCAACTTTTAGATCTTTGAATGTGGTGTTATTTATGGTTTCGAGCATGGCTTCTGCTTCGAAAAAATCTTCTCCAAGTTTTGTAACCGTTAGACAGACTCCATTTGTAGCTATTGAATCTCCAAGCTTCGTCCCTTCAAGCACGGCCTTCGCCTTTATATTTAATGTGTAGAGATCTCTTTCTTTTCTAATACTATTTAAACTTCCTAGTTCTTCTATTATTCCTGTGAAAATACGATCAGATCCTTCCTTTTATAAGTATGTCTGTGGATATTTTAGAAACTTCCACATCTTTTAAATTTAAAACTTCATCTATCTTTTCGATTCCAATTTTGCCTATGGCTGAGATCCCATCTACTCCGATGATCTTAGGTGCGATGAAAAAATAGAACTTATCCACCAAATTTTCTTTAAGCATTGAGGCGTTTAGACTTCCTCCGCCTTCTAGGAGAATAGAAGAGATATTAAATTCTTTTAGTTTTTCAAGTAGATCTCTTAGATCCACCCTGCCATTTTTATCTTTAACAATTACTATTCTTACATTTTCCATCTTAGATAAGATTTCAAATTTTTCTCTATCATAGCTATCTGTTGTGGCAATTATTGCTATGTTTTCAAGATCCTTTGACAATACCTTTGCCGATTGTGAAATTCTAAGTTTTGAATCGACTATTATCCTGGCTGGACTGTGAGGGTACCTTCCTGCTCTTACGTTTAAGCTTGGATCGTCTTTTAGAACTGTATTTATGCCGACCATTATGGCGTCGCACATTCCTCTTAGTTCATGGGAGAATTTCCTTGACTCCTCTGAAGTTATCCACTGTGATTCAAATGTTTTTGTCGCGATTTTACCATCAATGGTCATTCCAGCTTTTAAAACCACAAAAGGTCTCTTGTTTTTTATATATGTGAAGTATCTTTCGTTAAGAGCTGTGCATTCTTCTTCCAAGACTTTACACTTAACTTCGATACCTGCAGTCTTTAATTTATCTATTCCTCTTCCCTGCACCTCTTTAAATGAATCGCAGTTTCCAATTACAACCCTTGCAATTTTTTCTTTTATAATTCTATCTGCGCAAGGAGGAGTCTTTCCATGGTGGGAGCAGGGTTCTAGATTTACATAGAGGGTGGATCCTTCCAGATTTTCTCCTCTTCTTTTGGCATCTTCTATTGCATTTACCTCTGCATGGTTAGAGCCAAAAGTCTTATGGAAGCCTTCACCTATAATCTTTCCATTCTTTACGATAACACATCCGACAAGGGGGTTTGTCTTTGTGGTACCGATTCCATTTCTTGCAAGTTCTATTGCCCTACTCATGAAATATCTATCGTCTAAGTTTTTCATTTCTTCTCCTACATCAAAAAAAGAACCCATTTCAGGGTTCTATAATACAAAAAAATACTTCTTCTTTCATCCAGACTATACTGTCGGTATTGGAATCTCACCAATTCAGCTTGCGCTCGCGGACTTTACCGCCGGTGGGGACTTGCACCCCGCCCTGAAGACATAAAATTTATTAAGTTCTAATTCAATGATACCATTTAATAATCTTTTGTCAATGGATAAAGATTAATTTTCTATTATTTTAAAATATTAAGGAAAACTTTGTCCTAAAAAAAATAATTGTGCTATAATTTAATTGAGGTGAAAAAATGAAATATAGAATAGAACACGACAGTGTAGGAGACAAACAAGTACCAGTTGAAGCTTACTACGGAGTACAATCTCTAAGAGGAGCTGAGAACTTTAAAATATCTGGCAAGACACTACACCCAGCAATGGTTAAAAACCTTGCAATAGTTAAAAAAGCCTGTGCAATCGTAAATAACAAGTGCGGAATTATGAGTGACGATGTTTGCAAATCAATCGTATATGCCTGCGACGAAATCCTAGCTGGCAAGTACCAAGAAGAATTCTTAACCGATATGGTTCAAGGTGGAGCGGGAACTTCTGCAAACATGAACGCCAACGAAGTTATAGCAAATATCGCTAACGAACACCTAGGCGGTGAACTTGGAACTTACGAACACGTACATCCAAACGACCACGTAAACATGGGTCAAAGTACAAACGACGTATACCCTTCAGCAGGTAAACTAGGAGCTCTTGATTTAATTCAAGGCTCTATAAAAGAATTAAACAGACTTTACAACGCACTTATGAATAAATCTGACGAATTCTCAACCATCTTAAAAATGGGTAGAACTCAACTTCAAGACGCAGTTCCTATGACTCTTGGTCAAGAATTCCACGCTTATGCATCAGTAATTAGACGTGATATCAATAGAATTGAACACGCTTCTCATGCGATCAAAGTAATAAACATGGGTGGATCTGCTATTGGAACAGGAATAAACGTAGATAGAAACTACTTCGACATGATCGTTCCAGAAATTTCAAAATTAACAGGATACGACCTAGAACAAGCTCCAGATCTAATCGATGGAACTCACAACCTAGACGGACTTGTAGAACTATCATCAGCTCTTAAAACCTGTGCAGTAAACCTTTCTAAGATTTCAAACGACTTAAGACTTATGGGTTCTGGTCCAAAGACCATGATTGCAGATATTATTCTACCTCCAAAACAAAATGGATCTTCCATTATGCCTGGCAAGGTAAACCCTGTAATCCCAGAAGTAGTAAACCAAGTTGCATTTAAAGTAATAGGAAACGACGTAACTATTTCAATGTGTGCTGAAGGTGGACAACTTGAACTAAACGCATTTGAACCTGTACTTTTCTATTCACTATATGAATCTATAGAATTTATAACTCACGGAGTAGAAACTCTAGTTGATAACTGTATAGTAGATATCAAACCAAACCTAGAAGTGCTTAAGAAGGATCTTGAAACTTCAGTTGGAACTATAACAGCATTCGTTCCACACATTGGATACCAAGTATCTGCAGACATTGCAAAAGAATCTCTAAGAACTGGCACTCCAATTAGAAAGCTTATCCTAGATAGAAATCTTTTGACAGAAGATGAAATAAATGAAATATTCGACCCACAAGCAATGACAAAACCTGGCATCGCTGCAGAATATTTAATCAAACAAAAACAAAATAAAGATAAATAAATTTATTTCAAATATTAATTAAGCGGTCTTAAGTTTTTAGGACCGTTTATTTATTTTAATACTAAAATTTTAAATTTATCTTGACATTATAAATTTCACAATATATAATATCTATGTTAAAGCCAAAGACAGCAGGTGCAACAGCTTAAATATCCTGCCGAGGTTCGAAAAACATTATTTTTTAATGATCGGATTTACGTCTCACGGCTTTAGTGAGATTTTTTTATTTTGGGGGTGAAAGAGTGAGAGAACAAGTACTAAGCCAAAAACAAGCCCAAGTAGATGAGATCAAAGAAAAGATTGAAGCTGCTAAGAGTATCGTTCTTATGAACTACCACGGACTTAACGTAGGAGAAGTTACTGAACTTAGAGATAAATTCAGAGCAGAAGAAGTTGATTACAAAGTATACAAAAATACTTTGATGAGAAGAGCATTTACAGAGCTTGGATACGAAGGATTAGACGAAATTTTAAAAGGACCATCATCTATTGCATTCTCAATGGCAGACGCAGTACCAGCTGCTAAGATCGCATCTGAATTTGCAAAAGACCATGAAGCTTTAGAAATTAAATCAGGTGTACTAGATGGTAAAGTTATATCAACTGATATGATCGAATCTCTAGCAAAACTTCCATCAAGAGAAGTTCTTATCGCACAAGTACTTGGTGGATTAAACGCACCAATCCAAGGATTAGCAAATGTACTAAACGGTACAATAAGAGGACTAGCAGTGGTATTAAATGCTATTGCTGAAAAGAAAGAACAAGAAGCAGCTTAATGCTTCAAAAAAAATATTAAAAAATTTTAAAAACATTTAGGAGGAAATATAATGTCAGAAAAAGTACAAGCACTTATTGAAGAAATTAAAACACTTACAGTTATCGAGCTTTCAGAAGTAGTTAAGGCTCTTGAAGAAGAATTCGGAGTATCAGCAGCAGCTCCAGCAGCAGTTGCAGTAGCAGGCCCAGCAGCAGCAGGCCCAGCAGCAGCTGAAGAAAAAACAGACGTTGACGTAATTCTTGAATCAGCAGGTGGAGAAAAAGTTAAGGTTATCAAAGTAGTTAAAGATATCACTGGACTTGGCCTAAAAGAAGCTAAAGCTCTTGTAGACGAAGCTCCAAAAGCTATCAAAGAAGGAATCCCAGCTGATCAAGCAGAAGAACTAAAAGCTAAACTTGAAGAAGCAGGAGCAACTGTAACAGTAAAATAATTTAATCTCAAAATCTAAAACAAACCCCAAAGTTCAAATGGACTTCGGGGTTTTTTATTGTAATTTTAAATTTTTTTATTTTTTATCAAAAAACCATAGATATTTCTATCCATGGTCATTTTTTTATTTATTCATAGCTACAGCTATTTTTGCTCCTACTTCTGCGTTGTGTTTTACTAGGGCAATATTTGCTTCAAGTGATTTACCTTCTGTCGCTTCTAGTACTTTTTGTAATAAAAATGGTGTGGTTTCCTTGCCGTGGATTCCCTTTTCTTCTGCTTCAACTAGAGCTTCTCTTATTGCAGTGTTTATTTTATCTTCGTCCATTTGTGATTCTTCTGGAATTGGATTTGCTACTACGAGGCCGCCTTCTAGTCCCAAATCCCATTTTGTGCTTGCGATATTTGCTGCTTCTTCTTCTGAGTTAACTTCATAGTCTAATTTATATCCAGATTTTCTTGTGAAGAAGGCTGGCATTTCTTCTGTTCTCATTCCCAGTACAGGCACGCCAAATGTTTCTAGATATTCAAGTGTTAGTCCAATGTCTAAAATTGATTTTGCTCCAGCACAAACTACTAGCACTTCGTTGTTTGCAAGCTCTTGTAGGTCTCTTGAGATGTCGAAGGTCTTTTCTGCTCCTCTGTGAACTCCGCCGATTCCTCCTGTTACAAATACCTTTATTCCTGCTATTGCACAGGTGATTATGGTAGATGCAACTGTGGTTCCACCGTTTAGTTTGTTTGCAACGATGTATGGATAGTCTCTTCTTGAGCACTTGATAATATCTTTTGAAGTTGCCATAAATTCAAGTTCTTTTTCTGATAGACCAACCTTTATTCTTCCATTTATAATAGCTGTTGTAGCTGGAGTTGCGCCTTCTTTTCTGATTATTTCTTCAACTGCTTTTGCCGTTTCAAGATTCATTGGATAAGGCATTCCATGGGAAATAATTGTGGATTCAAGGGCAACTACTGGGCGTCCTTCTTCCATCGCTTTCTTAACTTCATCACTGAAATCTACATATTTTTTTAAATTTTCTCTATTCATCTTTACCTCACACTTTCTATATTTAATTTATCTGACACTGCTCCTTCTGATTCCAATGTGATCTTGGAACATTTGGAAGCAAAGAGTAGTCTATCTTCAATTTCCATGTTGTTTAAATATGCATGGGCATATCCTGCACAGAATGCATCTCCAGCTCCAGATACATTTACAATATCTGCTTTTAGAGCCAGCGCTTTTATAAATTTATCTTCTGAATAGTAGATTGCACCATCTTCCCCAAGGGTTAGGACGATTTCCTTTATCCCCTTTTCTATAAGAGTTCTAAGGGCTTTTTCTAAAGTTTTTTCATCTTTTACTTCTATTCCTGAGATTTCTTCTATTTCGTACTTGTTTGCTTTAAGTATTGAAATATTTTTTACGTGATCTCTTAGTTTTACAGCTTTATTTACAGATACTGCCTCAACCATGGTCTCTACTCCAAGGCTTAAAAGATACTCAATGGCATCTTCTCTTAAATTTGTATCGATGACCAATAGGTCAAAACTCTTTATAATATTTGATTTCGTCTTTAGAAATTCTACGTTTAAAGAGTCCATTATATCCATATCTGCAATTGCATAGATCATGTCGTGATTTTCGTCGTGAATCGCAAGATACTTAGAAGAGTTTTTATCGTGGATCCTGAGCATGTCCTTGGTGTCGCAACCTACATTTGAAAGTGACTTCTCAATTATTTGAGCTTCAGGATCTGAACCTACTACTCCTATAAAGGACACAGTGGATCCAAGCCTTGCCAAATTCTCTGCGATATTTCGCCCAACTCCTCCAGGAGAAGTCGTGATGTGACCTGGGTTTGAATCTCTCATTATCAGTTTTTTAAATGGCACTGAGAGGATATCTACGTTGGCACCGCCTACTACCATTATCTTTTTTCTCTTTCCAAGAATGTATCCTCTGCCTTCGATATATCCCTTTTCTAAAAGAGAGGAAATATATGTGGCGACAGAGCTTCTAGAAATATTTAAAATCTCAGCCATTTCATTCTGTGAGATGGATGGATTCTTCTTTATAAGAGCAAGTATTTCTTCTTCTCTTGGAGTCATAAAATCACCTCGACTTTTGTTTATATTATAATCAATTGTCTAGTCATTTTCAATAGAATCCAAAAATTATTTTGTTAATGATCCATTAATTTAAAATTCATAGTAAATTTTTACATCAAAAAACCCCTCCATCCTTATCGGATTTTGGGGTTTTAATCTATTTTTTATTTTTCTTCATCTTGTTGTAGCAGTTTCTGCATATTGGCTCGTATTCATTTTGCGCGCCTATTACAACTCTTTGCATCTCGTCTGACTTTCTGTGAGAAACCCAGGCGTCACTGCCGCATTTTACACAGACTGCATGGTGTTTGGTTATATAGTCGCAAATTGGCATGAGGTCTTTTACAATTTCAAATGGAGTCCCTTCGAAGTCCATATCGAGACCTGCCACTACCACAGTCTTGCCGTCGTAGAGGAGTCTATTTATATCTTCTAGTATCTCGTCTCTTTCTCCGCCTAAGAATTGAATTTCATCGATTCCTACTATATCTACAGGATTTTCTTCTACATAGTCGATTATATATTGGACACTATCTACCATCACCGCATCTATATAGGTCTTGTCGTGGGTGGTGATTCTGTCCTTTTTATCCCTTGTGTCCATTGCAGGTTTAAATGCACAGGTTTTATATCCAGCAATGGCAAATCTCTTCATTTCTCTTTCAAGACTCGATGTCTTCCCAGAAAACATAGAGCCTGTGTGCAGGATTAATTTACCTTTATATTGATGCATTATATGTTCTTTAGTCCTTTTCTAATCGGATTAATTATTATAAATACTACCACTGCGCTTAGTAGTATTTGAACTATATTTCCTGGTATTGATGCAAATGGTGCTACGAATGATTTATACATTATTACTTCTCCGAAATAATATCCTAGAACCTTTATAACTACCATTAGCACAAATCCTATAATTAGATTTTTTGTATTAAATCTCTTGGTCACATTTCCTAGCACATATCCCATGATTAAACATGTGATAACTGTGATTGGTGCCCATGCTATATATCCTGAGAATATGTCAAACATTCCCATTCCTATAGCTCCTGCTATAGCTCCTACGTATGGTCCATAGACTATTGATGCTACAAAAAATGGAACGTTGCCCATGTGGACTAGCCCTCCTGTTATTGGACCTGGAACTCTTACTACCCATGTAAATAAAAATATCAATGCAGCTGATAGAGCTGTAATGGTTATACTTCTTGTGTTTTTCATTTATTTCGCCGCCTTTTTTAGTATTTCTTGTAAATCTTCTTTCGTAAAGTCATATTCTCTTGAGCAAAAATGGCAAACGACATGTGCCTTACCATCTTCTTCTATGATCTTTTTAACTTCATGGACTCCTATTGATGCTATGGAATCTTCTACCTTTTCTCTGCTGCAATCGCAACTAAATTCTATATCCTTTACTTCTAGAATTTCATATTCCATTTCCCCATATATTTTTTTAATTATTTCTTCTGGAGTATATTCGAGTAAAAGATCGGTTACAGATTTTATCTGTGATATATTTTTTTCGATGATCTCTATATTTTCTTCTGGACAGTCTGGCATAAGTTCAAGGATAAATCCTCCTGCCTCTTTGATGCTTAGATCTACATCTACCAATACGCCCAGTCCTACAGCTGACTTAACCTGATTAGAGTTTAGGAGATAGTATGCAAAGTCATCTCCTATCTCAGATGTTAGAAGTGGAACCGAGCCTGAGTATGGTTCTTTAAGCCCTAAGTCCATGGTAATGTTCAAGGTTCCCTTACCTATGTAGCCACTTACGTCAATCTTGCCATCTGATTCTCTCGCAGGCAGATCCACATTATTATCTACGTAACCTTTTATCTTCCCGTCGTTTTTCCCTGTAACTACTACACGCCCTCCAGGCCCATCTCCTGCTATGATAGCTGTGATGGTGTCGTCTTCGTTTTTAAGTGTTGAAGCCATTATCGCTGTTGCGGTAAGCGTCCTTCCCAGGGCACATGAAGCAGTCTTACATAGTCCGTGGAGAACTCTTGCTTTCTCTACGACGTCAGTGGTATCTGCAAACCTCATCTTAATCGTCTTGTCTTTTGAAATCGTACTATAAATTTTCCCCATAGCAAACAAATGTGACACGCTTAGCCGTGTCTATTCCTCCTCCTTCTGTGTAATTATTATATAGTTCTACTCTAAATCCACATTTTTTTAGGTAGTTTTTTACAGTTTCAATATCATGGGCGCATTCCACATGATTTTCAGTAAATCTCCTATAAGTTCCATTTTCTTCCCTTACAAAGAAATTTATATCATAATAATTTAGTCTTTCCTCTTCGTCGAAGAAATTTTCCCAAATATAAAATACATTTTCAGTTTCATCTATATAGACTTCTTCCATGCTTTGAAACTTGTAAAATGTATTTAAATCAAAGATAAATATTCCATCTGATTTTAAATTGTTGGATACATTCTTAAAAACATCTCTTAACTCTTCTGTATCTAGTATATAACTTAGGCTGTCTCCTGACGATATAATTGCATCATATTTTTTATGTATGTCGAAATCTCTCATATCGAGACAGAATAGATCTCCTTTCACCTTGTTCTTTGCAACCGAAAGCATGTCAGTAGAAAGGTCAAATCCATCTACTTTAAATTCATCTTCAAGGAGCTTCATCATGGTTCCAGTGCCACATCCCATATCTAGAACTGAATGTCTTCCCTTTAATTTTTCTCTTATAAACTTAGAAAAACCTTCGTAATCCAAGTCATACATAAGTTCATCGTAGATATATGCAAAACCCTTATACAATTTTAAGTTCCTCTACAATTTCTGTAAGCACTTTTGATGAATTTTCATGAAATACAAAGTCTGCCCTGTAATCGAATGGAGTCTTATCGTTATTTATTATAATAAGGTGTGGAAACATCTCTGGGAAAAAGTTAATAGGGCTTACTGTTAGAGATGAGCCAACTACTATAAGTAGTTCTTTACCATTTGCTTCTGTAAGTGCATTTTGAAAATCCATAGGCATGCTATCTCCAAACATAACCACATTTGGTCTTACAGTGCCGCCGCATTTTTCACATTTAGGCGGGATTTCCCCTGCATCTACCTTAGAAACTAAATAGTCAAAAGAATATGTAGCGCCACATTTAACACAGTGAGTGTCTCTAGTTTCGCCATGGACTTCAAAAATATTGCGTGATCCTGCCTTGTAGTGGAGATTATCTATATTTTGAGTTACTATTCCATCTAAGTAACCTAAATCTTCCATCTCGGTTAGGGCGAAGTGCCCCTTATTTGGTTTTTTATTGAAAAGATCCTTTAAAATTATATAGCCTTCCTTGTAGAATCTCTTTGGATCATACATCAAAACTTCTCTAGATAGGGCGGTAACTGGGTCAAACTTTTGATAATAACCTGTGTCTGATCTGAAATCAGGGATTCCAGAATCAGTAGATATTCCTGCACCGGTAAGTGCGAAAACTCCTTTGGAATCTCTTATTAGTCTTGCCGCTTCTTTAATACTCATAACTACCTCCTAAAAATAGATAAGTTGTATACAACATATAGAATAAACTGTGCAACCACTGGTATGAAGCTAAACCACTCAAAATCATCTATGGATCTTCTTGGCGTCTTCAAAACCTCGCTGTTCTGTCTTATATTTCTCTTCTTGCTCATATATTTAAAAATAATAATGAGTAAAATTACACTTATAATAGATAACATTGCTAGGACAACTACGGTGAATGCCTCCGTTGATCCTATCGATTTTGCAAGATTTGAACTTGAAAAAATACTACTAAAATTATCTGTTAAAAACTTAGCTCCAAGTATAGCGATTATATTATTTGTAAAATGACTGATGATAGGAGCATAGATAGACCCTGTCAGTTCCATAAGATTTGCAAATAAAATTCCAAGTAAAAACGGTGCCACGAAGTTCTGTATATCGAAGTGACTCATGGCAAAGATAAAACTACTTAGAAGAATCGCAAACTTCCTACCATAGATATCATAGGCATTTAAAATCATCCCCCTGAAGAATATCTCTTCGCAGATGGACGGAACTAGACATGCAAATATCAAATAAGTGGAAAATGATGATTTCGTAAACAAATCTTGGGAGAAGTTGTTAAACTCAACCACCTTTGAAATCGCATTTAAAAACAGTCCATTTAAAAGAAGTATTATCGGATATGCCAATATGGTCACTACTATTACAAGGACTATATTTAAAAATGAAATCTTGTTTACCGATAGAAGTCTCTTTACGCTTCCAGAGAAGAATAAAATAACCAAGGCTGGTATTAGAAGTAAGAAAACTTCTGTTATAAATGTCCCTAGGAAGAAATTCTTCTCTTGGATGGTATTTCCTATGGTTAAAAATAATATTCCAAATATTAGACAGAAAATATTAACTGTGAATATATTTATATTTTTTTTATAGTAATTTCTAGCTTTCATAAGTGAAAATATATGGGATATTTCTCATATGATCTCCATAGTTTAAACCGTAACCAACTATGAAGACATCCTCAATCTCAAAGCCAGTGTAATCTGCTTCAACTTCCACTTCTCTTCTGGAAGGTTTGTCTAAAAGCACACAGGTCTTAAGTGATTTTGGATTCTTATTCTTTATATGTTCAACTACAGCTTTAAGAGTGTGACCAGAATCTACAATATCGTCAACTATAAGCACGTCTCTTCCTTCTGCCTTCGCTCTTATATCAGAAATAATATCTACTTTGCCGCTGCTTTTTTCACCGTGACCATAGGACGCTGTGGTCAAGAAATCAACTTCAAGCTGTAAATCCATCTCTCTTATAAGATCGGCACAGAAGATAAACGAACCTCTAAGTAGTGAAATTACCAAGATATCTTTTCCCTTGTAGTCACGTGTTAGCTCTGATCCCAGTTCTTTAATTCTATTTTTTATATCTTCTTCTGAAAAAAGTATTACTCTATTCTTTTCCTTCATATTTTCTCCTTGAATTTATCTCTTTTAATTCTATATAGATCTTGTTAAGTGTTAGCTGGATCGTAAAGAGTATAATTACTACTATTGCAAGTACAAAATAAACACCCATAAATCCCTCCTTGTTTTATTATACCATTAAATCTCCATAAAAAAATCCCACTTATTTAGAAGTGGGAACATAATATAAAGTTTTGCTGCCGAGAGGAAGTATTTCATTCCTCCTCGCCTTGGTATGGGCTGTGTACTTCATAGTTACAGTGTCTTGGTAGGTTATTAGTCCTACATGTGAGGCATCTGTCCAATATACAATTGATCCCGGCTCAACCTTTCCACGGAACTTTTCTTGATAGAAATATCCATGGCGAGTAAGGTATGGAACAAGTCCTGAGCCGTCATTCTTAAAACCTGTTGTGATCCAGTTGATTGCCCCGGGATGGAAGCTTCCAGTTTCATCTATGCCTCCTTCGTTTATGCAAGTGGACACGAAATTGGCGCAGTTATTTTCGTATTCTGGTTCGTCTTTATAGTGTTTAAGAGCGTAGTCACAGGCAAGATTTCCATTGTAATCTCCTTCTCCGACCTCTTTTATAAAGTTTGTCGCAGCTGCTGTGCCTAGTTTACTAAGTCTATCATCGTCTATCTTTATTGAAGATATATCTATTGTTCCATCGTGAAGTGGAAATTTTAAATCTTCTAAAGTTTTCCCTCCATTAGGCATTAAAAATACCAATGTGGTCTTGGATTTTTTATTATAGAAATCTTCTACATAGTCTTCAAGGTATTTAGCGTAGGATTTAGCTTCGTCTGTGCTTGCCGCTTCTCTAAAACTCTTTACAAATGGAAGGTCCTTTGGAGATTTCTTAAGAGTCATATTAAACTCTGTGGTAAACTCCACTCCTCTTGCAGTTTCTTCTGTGGAAATTATTTTAAAATTATCTATGTCGTAGTATCCTCTGTAATTTTCGATTAAAAATTCCTTCACATCGCCTTCTATATTCTTTACAATTTTGGGTTTCGTTTGAAATAGTGATGCGTTTCTAAAGTTTCTTGTGATTCTTGGAAAAATAAAAATAATTAGTCCTAGAAAAAATATAATTATTATTAATCTAAATATAAATGAAAAAAGTCTTCTTAAAAATCTCATAATACACCTCGTAATTATACTAACAGGTATGTATTACAAAACTTTTAAGAAGACTCTAAGTTTTATTTAAAAAAGTTTTTAATTTTAATCTCTTGATAGAATTAAAAATCCTTCTCCATCTATCTCTATCTTTGCCACCTCGTCCTTTACTTCATTTGAGACTGCTATTGTAGTAAATCTATTAAATTTTAAATTTTCTACTTCGTATTCAGTTCCATTTAAGGTAAGGCACACCTCTTTTGAAACTGGAACGATTGAAAGATACTTGTACTTATTCTTTTTAACTTCCACAGTTTCGTTTGAAATAAATGAAACTTCATTGTAATCGTCGATGAATTTTCCAGCTACACTTTCTTTTTTTAGTCTCTCGAGTAGAAACATGGAAGAAAACATATGATCAAGCCTAGTTCCTGTCGCTCCAAGGATTATGATATCATCTGCACCTTTTTTTAGAAGGACTTCTAAGCATAGCTCTGTATCTGTGAAATCTTTTCTCGAAGGATATTTTTCTATCTTTATATTGTTTTTTTCGATAAAGGATTTTCCTTCTTCATCTATCGAATCAAAATCTCCAAGCACTTCATCTGGAATTATATCTGTGCCTACTAAGTTTTTTATTCCTCCATCTGCAACAACGATAAATCTATCTTCTATATTTTCAAAAAGAGTTTCTCTTCTTACTCTGTTGCCGCCGCTAACGATTAGTCCCTTCATCTTAGTTCCTTAAATTTTTTAATATTTTCTATAGCGTCTCCTGTGAAGACTCCTGATCCTGAAACTAAGATATCTGCTCCAGCTTCATAAAATCTCATTGCATTATCAAGCTTAACTCCGCCATCAACTTCGATCTTAATATCCAAGTTTCTTTCTTCGATTAATTTTTTAATTTGTCTTATCTTGTAAAATGAAGACTCAATCATCTTTTGGCCACCAAATCCTGGGTTAACACTCATAACTAGGATTAGATCCACCTTATCCAAGATCCAATTTAAAATCGAAATATCATCTGATGGATTTAGCGCAACTCCAGCTTTAACGCCGTAAGATTTAATTAGAGATAGAGTTCTGTCGAGATGCTTCGTCGTAGAAGGATGGACAGTTATTATACTTGCTCCAGCATTTACAAAATCCTCTATAAAACTTTCTGGTCTTTCGATCATAAGATGAACGTCGAAAGCAATCTCTGTATGTGGTCTCATGGCTTTTATTATTGGAGCGCCGAAGGTGATGTTTGGAACATAGTTTCCGTCCATTACATCAAGATGAACGAAGTCTGCTCCTGCAATGTTTAATTTTTCAAGTTCTCCTTTTAAATCCGCAAAGTCACATGAAAGCATTGACGGTGAAATCATTAGTACTTCCTCCTATTTTTTAATTCTTCGTAAAGTCTTATATAACTTTCGTACCTTGTCTTTTCTATCTCTTTATTTAATAGAGCTTCTTTTACTCCGCAACCAGGTTCATTTACATGATGGCAGTCGTTGAATTTACAAGTGTATTTGTTAAACTCTCTAAAATAATATTTTAAATCTTCCTCTTCTATGTCCACTTCGTAATTTGAAAATCCTGGTGTGTCGAAGATAAATGTGTTGTTTTCTCCAGGAAATATCTCCACATGTCTTGTGGTGTGTTTTCCCCTATTTAATTTCGAAGAAACATCACCGGTTTCGAGATTTATATTTAATATATTCGAAATCAAAGTTGATTTTCCAGCTGCAGATACTCCTGATAGTGCTGTGGTTTTGCCTTCAAGTAGTTTTTTAAGCTCATCCTTACCTTCATTTGTAACTGCGCTATAGGTATAGACTTCGTATCCTGCTTTTTCATAAGTCCCTTTAAGTTCTTCTGCATACTCTTTATCTAGGTCAATTTTAGAAATCAAAATCTTTACCTTCATATCTTCTTTTTCATATTCAGCAAGCACTTTATCTATTAAAAATATATTTGGGTTTGGACTTTTAACAGGTATTACCACCAGTGCCAAATCCACATTGGCAACTGATGGCCTTTTAAGCATATTTTTTCTTGGATGAACCCTCGTTATGTATCCAAGCATGTTCTCTTCAACTTCGAAGTCTACAATGTCTCCCACCACAGGTTTTTCGTCCTTATGGCGAAAAAGTCCACGAGCTCTTGTCTCGTAGACTTTGTCTTCTTTTACATAATAAAACCCGCCGGTTAATTTTATAATCTTACCTATCATTTAAGCACCATGCTGTCAGATTCTTCGCCATCTATATAGAGAACGAATTTGTCACCTGACTTACCTTTTATTTCTATTGAAACATCTCCATCTTCAAATGTCTTGTGATAGTCATAGAAAACTGTGCTTTCACCATCTCTAATTCTATTTACAACGACTCTATGTCTTTGTCCATCATCGTTTACTCTTACTCTAAAGGTTTGAGTTTGTTCAGATGTGTTGTTTTCGTTGTTTTCAGTATTTCCGCTGTTTTCTGGTTCTGTAGGCTCTATAGGTTGAGTCACTGGTCCACTTGAAACGATTAGATGAACTGTAGAATTTTTCGCAACTTCACCGATTGGATCTTGTCTTACTACTTCATCCTTTCCAACTTCGTTTGACTCTTGATACTCAACTTCTACCTTAAGTCCACTGTCTTCGAGATACTTCTTCGCAACAGTTAGTTTTTCTCCTCTGAAGTTGATGGCATTTACTGGGTTGTTGTCCACTCCCTTTGAAATTACTATATCTACTGATTGACCTCTCTTGATTTCAAATCCTGCCTTTGGTTCTGTGGATATAATCTTGCCTTCTTCTATTTCATTTGAATATTCTTCTCTTACTTCACCAATATTTATAGAGCTTGATGTGAATAGATCTTCAGCTTCTGCTCTAGTTCTATTGATTACATTCGGTATTGTAACTACTTCATCTAATTTATTTAGATATACTTTTAGTGTATCTCCTGATTTTAATTTAGTTCCAGTAACTGGATCTTGAGATAGTACCACTCCATTAGGTCTTGTGTCTTCTTCTTCGTACTCTACTTCGAGTTTAAGTCCAAGAGTCTTTAGGATTGATCTTACTTCAGATTCGGATTTTCCTAGTAGATCTGGTGCTTCAAATTCAGTTACTTCTGGTTCTTCAACTTGAGGTTTATCTGCATTCCTATTGGAGATTACCCTTGGAACTATAAATACTAGAAGTGCAACTGTAAGTAGTGCAGCTAAAACTCCAAGAAGAAGTGGTCCTGTGGAATTTTTCTTCTTCCTATTTTTATTTCTCTTAAAGTTTTCTTCGTTATTTAAAGCTATATTGCTATAAGGAGAGTGTTCTGAATCGTCTCTTCTTATGACTTTTTTATTTTTACTAACTGGAGGGTCAATTTCTTTTTCTGTAATGCTTATTCCTCTTCCTAAAAGGATTCCCTTTATTGCCTTTATTGCAGCTGATGCGTCTTTGAATCTATCCTCAGGATTTTTCATGGTGAGTTTTTCTACCAAGATATCTGCATCTTCGCTTATATCTGGATAACTATCAGATGGTTTAGGCATCTTGGATTGAACTTGCATCAGTGCCACAGATACAGGATTTTCTGCATCGAATGGAAGTCTTCCAGTAAGCATCTCATATAGAACAATTCCCAAAGAATATATGTCAGATCTATTGTCTACCTTTGCTCCTCTTGCTTGTTCTGGAGAAAAGTAGTGAACAGACCCCATAATCGCATTGGTAGCTGTCACAGTTGTGTTATCAGCTATTCTAGCAATTCCAAAGTCCGTTACCTTTACCCTGTCATCATGGGTAATCATGATATTTGGACTCTTGATATCCCTGTGGACGATTCCCTTTGCGTGGGCAATTTTAAGTGCATCCAAGATTTGAATTGCATAGTTAAGTGCCCTCTTTTCTGGGATACGTCCTTCTTCTTTGATAACTTCTTTTAAGGTTCTACCTTCTATATATTCCATTACGATGTAATGTACTTTAAGTCCTTGTAAATCTTCTGTACCTACATCATAGATACTTACTATACTCGGATGTGAGATTGATGCAGCTGCCAGTGATTCTCTCTTAAATTTCTTTATAAAACCGGTTTCGTCATTGTACTGAGCTTTTAATATTTTGATTGCGACTATTCTATCAAGTCTTCTGTCATGAGCTTTGTAAACATCGCCCATACCACCGGTGCCAATTTTTTCTAAAATTTCATATCTAGTTCCTAAAACTTTTCCTATCATTCTTAACACCTACTTGTAAATATTATAAAAGTTATATTGTCGACTCCGCCATTGTCTAGTGCTTCTCTTAAAAGTTCGTCTGCGGCAGCTTCGAGATCTTCGTTTTTTAATATCTCTTCTAATTTTTTATCTGTAACCATGTTGGTAAGTCCATCTGAAGCCATAAGAAATATCTTATCTTTAATTGGACTTACAAATACATTTTTCTTTTTAATTTTTGATTCTGTTCCCAAAGCTTGAGTCAATACATTTTTATTAGGATGATTCTTTGCTTCTTCTTCAGATATTTCTCCCATATCTAATAGATAGTTTACATAGGTGTCATCTCTTGTCAAAAGTCTTAGACCTTCATCGTCCATTTCATAAATTCTGGAGTCACCTATATTTGTGTAGTATAAGTTGTCTTTAAATACCAATCCTATGGATAGAGTTGTACCCATACCTTTGTATTCTTCGTTTTCCGAAGATAATCTTAGGATTTTTGAATTTGCCATTTCGATTGCTTCGAGTATGGCTTTTTCAATATCCTCGCTATTTTCTATTTTAAAATTTTTAAAATATTCGCTTATTTCTAGGACGGCAGTCTTGCTTGCAGTTTCTCCTGCCAAATGACCTCCCATCCCATCACATAAGATGAAGAGGTTAAGTTCAGGATCCACATACAAGTAGTCTTCGTTGTTTTTTCTTACTAGTCCCTTATCAGTTCTCTTTGCTATTTTCATTTTCCAACCTCTTTCTTCTAAGCTGGCCACAAGATGCAGAAATATCTGATCCAAGCTCTCTTCTTATTGTAGCATTAATACCACCTTTTAAAAGCAGATTTTGAAATTTCTTTGCACCTTTTCCTGATGTCTTTCCTCTATTATACTCTTTAATTGGGTTTAGTGGAATAAGATTTACGTGGACTTTCATGCCTTTTGTTATTCTTATAAGCTCATCTGCATCTATCTCTCTATCATTTACATCTTTTATAAGTGTGTATTCAAGAGTTATTCTAGTTCCAGTAGCTTCGCTATATTCCATTGAAGCCTTTAAAATGTCTTCTATGCTATACCTATTTGTGATTGGCATAATCTTTTTTCTCTCTTCATCGAATGGACTGTGAAGAGAGATTGCAAGATTTATCGGTCTATTTAACTTACTTAGCTCTCTAATCTTCGGAACTATTCCGCAACTTGAGATGGTGATGGATCTATTGCTTAGATTCTTTCCCCTCTCATCGTGGATGATGTCGAAGAAAGAGATTACATTTTCATAATTGTCAAGGGGCTCTCCACTTCCCATAAGTACTATGTTTGAAATACTTATTCCGAGTTTATTTTCAACTAAGTAGATCTGTCCTGCCATTTCTGAAGGAGTTAAATTTCTTATAAGTCCTCCCTTTGTAGATGCACAAAATGAGCATCCCATTCTGCATCCGACTTGAGTCGAAATACATTGGGAGTATCCATGTTCGTATTTTAAAAGTACGCCTTCGATTAAGTTTCTGTCATTTAATTCAAACAAAAATTTGACAGTTTCATCAAGCTTTGAATGATACTCTTCAAATATTTTAATCTCTCTTACTGGAAGAGATTTTAAATTTTTAGGAAGATTTGAAGATTCTTTCAAATTCCATTTTTTATTTTTATTGAAAAATGTGAAGAGTTGCTCCGCCCTGTACTTCTTTTCTCCGATTTCTTCTATATAGGACTTTAGCTCTTCAAATGTCATATCGTTTATAAACATTAAATTCTCCTTAAAAGACTTATGGAAAATCCATCTGCTTCCATAGTTGGATCCGTTTTAAAAGTATCCTTTCCAAAGGTCTTTATATTTTCGAAATTTTTATTTTTTTCTAAGAATTCTGCTACTACTTCCTCATTTTCTGCTTCTAGTACGGAACAGGTTGAGTACATGAGAAGTCCGCCTGGTTTTACATATTTACCAGCATTTTCAATAAGTTTTTTCTGAGTGCTTGTTATGCTTTCTAAGTCTACATCCTTGTATCTAATTTCTGGATGTCTTCTAATAAGTCCAATAGCTGAACAAGGCGCATCTAGTAGCACATAGTCAAAGTAGTCTTCGTACTTTTTATCATAGATGGTTGAATCTCTCTTTTCTATTTCTAAATTGGAAAAGCCAAGTCTCTTTGCGTTTTCTCTAAGCTCTACCATTTCTTTTATATCCCATGCTGTGACCTTCCCCGTTTTATTTAAAATTTCGCACAGATGAGTGGTCTTGCCTCCAGGATTTGCACACATATCAAGGACTTCGCTTCCTTCTTTTGGATTTAGTAGTTCTGAAATCAAAATTGATCCTGAATCTTGTACATAGAACTTTCCATTTTTAAATTCTTCTGTCTTAAATATATCTTTTGGATCTTCAACTATTATCCCCGATTTTGTAAGGCTATCTTTTCTTAAATTATAATTGGAACTTAGAGATTTTATAAGTTCATCTCTTGTTATTTTTGTGAAGTTTGTCCTAATTGTAAAGTTGTCCTCAGTGTTATTTAATTTTAGTATTTCTTCTAACTTTTCTTTGGAATAATTTTTATCCAAGTAGTCATAGTATCTTCCTGGAACAGAATACCTAGTTATGTAGTAGTCTCTTCCCTTTAAATCCACTTCAAAATCTTTCTTTCTTATAAAGTTTCTAAGAAGCCCATTTACAAATCCTACACTTCCCTTGTGAGATACTTTTTTAGTTAGTTTAACAGCTTCGTCCACTATTGTATAGTCTGGTATTCCATCCAAAAATATATATTGATAGAGACTTATTTCAAGAATTATTCTAATATCTTCGTGAATCTTTTTAAACCTCACTTTGGAGTTTTTCTTTATAAGGTAGTCAAGATAAGTTTTATTTCTAAGAGTTCCTGTGGTTATATTTCTAAGTAGTGAAATGTTATCCGTCTTACTTTTATTTAATTCTTCTGATAAAAATGCACCGCTAGATACATTCTTTAGTATCTGCAGTGCTTCTCTTCTAACTGACATATTAATCCCTTCTATTTCTAGAATTTGAAATTGCGAGTATTCTTAGTAAGTTGCCAATTGCAGTTATCATTGATGCCAAATATGTCATAGCTGCCGCTGAAAGTACATTTCCTGCACCAACGAGTTCTTGATCTGTCATGATGTTATCTGCAAGTTGAAGCTTTGCTCTTTTGGATGCGTCCATTTCTACAGGAAGTGTGATAATTGTAAATAAAACTGCAACTACAAATAGTGCAACTCCTAAATTTATAAGCACTTCACTTACAAACATACCAATTATTACAAGAGTTATTGCAAAGTTTGATCCAATTTGTGCCGCTGGTGCCAATGTCTGTCTAAGTACTAGGGGTCTGTAGCTTTCCTTGTCTTGGATTGCATGGCCGACTTCGTGAGCTGCAACTGCCGCAGAGGCTATTGATGCCCCTTCGTATACATTTTCTGAAAGGGAAAGAGATTTATCCCTCGGATCGTAGTGATCTGTCAGTGTTCCATTAATCTTTTTGATACTTACATCGTTTAAACCATTTCTATCCAAGATAATTCTTGCAACTTCTGCTCCCGTTAATGAACGTGAGTTTCTAATTCTAGAGTATTTTGCATAGTTTTTAGTTATCTTTGACTGAGCATAAAGCGCGAGTATTAGTCCTGGTAGTACATATATCATGTAGGAATAATATCCCAAATATGCTCCACCTGTTTGTCCAAACATAGCTAACCTCCTATTATACTTCCTTTTTCTATCTTTCTACCTCTGAAGAAATCTTCTGCATCCATCATCTTCTTGCCAGGCCATTGTAGTCTATGTGCTTTTACAGATCCATCTTTTGTAGCTATTTCTAAAAATTTTTCGGATTCTAAAACTTCTCCAGGTTTTCCTTTTCCATCTGCTACTTCTATTTCATCAAGTTTAATTCTATTTCCTTCATAGAGGATAGAAATTCCACTCTTCTTCGTAAGTCCTCTGGAAAGTCTTTCGATATAGTTTTTATCCATGGTTTTGAAATCCAAATATCCAAAATCCTTTGAAATCTTAGGAGCATAGGTTGACTCTTCGTCATTTTGTTTAGTCCAATTTAGATTGCCTTCCATAAATCTATTTACAAACTCTACAATTAGGTCTGCTCCCATTTCTGAAAGTTCCTCTTCCAGTTCTTCTACAGTTTTACTGCCAATATCAGTCTCTCCAACTAGAGAGAAGTCTCCTGTATCAAGACCTTCTTCCACCTTCATGATAGAGACTCCAGCTTCCTTGTCTCCATTTATAATTGCAAAGTTGATCGGAGCTGCACCTCTTAGTTTAGGAAGGATAGAGGCGTGGATATTTACAGGGTTTTCTCCAGTTAAATTTAGTATTCCTTCTCTTAAAATCTTGCCATAGGCACAGACGATCACTAAATCTGCGTCAAATGACTTTAAATATTCGATTGATTCATCTGAATTTACATTTTTAGGTTGGAATACATCGATATTTCTTTCTAGTGCTGCTATTTTTACCGGAGGCATGGTAATCTTCTTGCCTCTTCCCGAACTTTTGTCTTCATTTGTAACTGCAAGTACAACTTCGAAGTTTTCCGCCAGTTTCTCTAATGGTTTAACTGCAAATTCAGGCGTTCCCATGTAGATTATTCTCAACCTATCACCTCTTCATCTTCCACTTCAATATTGTGGATTTCAGTTGCTAAATCTGTATAGAGGATTCCGTCCAAGTGATCTATTTCGTGTTGGAAGATTCTCGCTGTAAATCCTTCAGCTTCCAAAGTTTTTTCTTCTCCATCTACATCCATATAATTTACAACTATATGGTTTGCTCTATTTACAGTTCCTTGTTTACCAGGCACACTCAAGCATCCTTCCGGACCAACTTGTTCCCCATCTTTTTCAACAATCTTAGGATTTATAAACGCTCCTCGAAGTCCTTCTTGGTCATCAAGGGTTATTATCCTTCTAAGTATGCCTACTTGTGGAGCAGCTAGTCCTACTCCATCTGAATGGTCCATAGTTTCAAACATATCGTCTATAAGTGTCTTTGTTCTATCATTTATATCTTTAACTTCTTTCGAAATTTTTCTAAGTATAGGATCTTCATCTGTCCTTATATTTCTAATTGCCATATTCACCTCAAAATTCTATAAATACATCTATTCTATTATTCTTCATATTTTCTTTTACCCATTCTAACGTCGTTAATAACTCATTTCGTCTCTGTGGCATGACTTTTAACATAAATCTCACCTTGTATATATTTTTTATCTTAGGCATGGTCGTTACTTGGGAATATTTAATTAAGTCCTGGCACTTATAAGTAAGCACTTCTAAAAAATCTTGGGCAAATTCTTTTAGCCCTTTTTCGGTACCAGATGTGAAAACCACTGAGATAAGTTCTTCAAATGGTGGGTATTCCATCTTTTCTCTTAGGTATAGTTCGTCTTTATAAAAGCCTTCATAATCGCTTCTTGCTGCATGGGTGATGCTGTAACTGTCTGGAGTGTATGTCTGTATTACACAGCTCCCAGAAACGCTACCTCTTCCTGCTCTACCACTTACCTGTGTGATTAGCTGAAATGTAGTTTCGTTTGCTCTATAATCAGAAACATAAAGACTCATATCCGCTGCAATAATTCCAACTAGACTTACATTTTCAAAGTCAAATCCCTTTGAAATCATCTGTGTGCCAATTAATATATCTATATTTCCAGACTTCATATTTTCATACATCTTGTCATAGGAATCTTTTCTTCCCATGGTATCTCTATCCATTCTAAATACATTTGCATCTGGATAAAACTTTTTCACTTCTGCTTCTACCTGTTGAGTGCCTATTCCAAACCTCTTTATAAAGCTTGAGCCACAATTTGGACATGTGGTCACCATCTTCTTCGTCGCACCGCAGTAGTGGCAGCGAAGTATGTTCATATCCTTGTGGTAGGTCATGGAAATGTCGCAGTTGTCGCATTTTATAACTTCTCCGCAAGATCTACAACTTACGAAGTTTGAGTAGCCTCTCCTATTTAAAAATAAAATTGCCTGATTTTTATTTTTTATGGTTTCGTCTAGTTTTTCTTTTAAAATTCCGCTGAAGATGCTGGTGTTTCCTCTAATTAACTCAGATCTCATATCCGCTATATGCACCTTTGGAAGTAATGCGCCCTTTACTGCTCTATTTTTTAGTTTAAAGAGGCCATATTCGCCTGATTCTGCCTTGTAGTAAGTACTTACCTTAGGAGTTGCTGAACCTAGTACTATCTTGCCAGTGCCTTCCATTCTAAATTTAGCTACTTCCAATGTGTAGTAGGCGTTTTGACTGGTGAAATTGTATGAATTGTCATGCTCTTCGTCGATTATTATCATCTTTAAGTTTTTAAATGGTGCAAATACTGCTGACCTTGCCCCAACTACTATATCAACTTCATCATTTTTTATTTTTAGATACTGGTCGAACCTCTCCCCAAGGGATAGCCTTGAATGTAGTATGGATACTCTGCCTGGAAATCTTCCTCTAAACCTCTCTATCATCTGTGGCGTTAAGCCGATTTCCGGTACCAGCATGCAGACCTGTCCACCTTTTTCGATTACATCTTCTGCTAGTTTTAAATATACTTCTGTCTTGCCTGATCCGGTCTTGCCATGGAGCAAATTTACGGTCTTATATGAGTTTATTATTCCTTCTAAGGCGTTTAGTTGCTCTTCGTTTAACGGATGTCTTACGGTAGTATATTCTTCGGCGTAAGGATCTCTAGTCTCTTTCTTTTCATAGGTTTTGACTATATTTTGTCTTACTAATGTCTTTACTGGGGAGCTTGAAATAGATAGGGCTTCCAAGATTTCTTTTAGTTCGCTATCTCCATTTTTGGATAGGTATTCCACCACGTACTTTCCTTGGTTGGTGAGTTTTTTTCCGTAGAGCTGTTCTAAATAGTCATCTGATAATCTGTACATGGTCACGAATTTTTCTTTGACTTCACTCTTTACCTTGTATTTTAAATTGAGCACGCCTTTTTCTTTATATTTTTTAAGGGTCTTTCTATCTTCTTCGCTTAAGGTTTTTATATCCACATTTAATAGATTCTCTGGAACTTCTTCTGAGTCACTTTCTGCATAGACTTCGATACTTTTTATATCTCCTGGAGGAAGGATTGGTTGAAATGATTTGAAATATCCTCTAAGGTATCTCTTTTTCAAGAAAAGTCCAAGCTCTATTAATTTTTCATCTATTATCGGCTCTTCGTCTATTACTTCTAAGATATCCTTTGTCTTTTCCACGTCGCTTTCTTCTAAATTATAAAGGACAATCCCTATGGCCTTTCTATTTCCTCTTCCAAAGGGAACTATGACCCTGCAGCCAGGCTCTATATATTCATTTGTTCTATATGTGTAGAGTGTATCGAAGCTTGACGCACTCTTGTCAATAAATACCTTGATATACATTATTTCTCCCTATAAAAAAAGTAGGAACAATCCTACTTTTAATTCAATGCAAATATTTTTTTATTCTTCTTCGGCTTCTTCTAAAGCTTCAGGCCCTTCTACAGTACTAAGTTTGATTTCTTTTAACATTTCTTCTTTTAAAATATTTAGCTTTTCATTCTTTTGCTCTTCGATATATTCGTCATACTGGTCGTCTGTCATGGCTGGTCCATAGACTATATCTCCTTTTACAACTTCATCAAGGGCGATGCTTACAGGTTTTTGTAGATCAGTTTCTTCAAGTGGTTCGCTTCCTTCTACAATCTTTCTTGCACGCTTTGACACAAGCATAACTAATTTATATCTGGAGTCTGTTACTTTTTTTATCTCTTCAAAGGATGGTATTATCATCGTCGTTACCTCTTTCTAACACTTCTGCTTTTATATTTTTAAATCTCTTAGTTCTTAATTTTTCTGCTGATATTATATGTTCTATATCTCTTACTGCTTGTTCCACCGTATTATTTACCACGAAAAAGTCATATTCTCCTACGAAGTCTAATTCCTTGTAGGCATTTGAAAATCTCGTATTGATCTCTTCTTCAGTCTCTGTGTCCCTATTTATAAGTCTCTGCTTTAGCTCTGACATAGAAGGTGGAAGAAGGAATATAAACACAGCTTCCTTGTAGCGTTTCTTTATTTGTAGTGCACCTTGGACATCTATTTCCAAAAGAACTATTTCGCCTTTCTCTATTTCCTCGAATACAAAATCCTTAGGTGTTCCATAATAGTTTGTGTGAACAAAAGCATATTCCAAAAGGCCATCATTTTGTACCATATTTTCAAATTCTTCTACAGACACAAAGAAATAGTTCTCGCCATTTACCTCTCCAGGTCTAGGTGTCCTAGTGGTTACCGATGTGGAAAATACAATTTCTTTATTCTTTTTCATAAGAGCGGCACTGACTGTTCCCTTTCCACTTCCGGAAGGTCCACTTAGTACCATTAAAAAGCCTTTTGACATGTTGCCTCCTATTCAATGTTTTGGATCTGTTCTCTAATCTTTTCTATTTCACTTTTTAGGCTTACTACAAGTTTTAAGATTTCACTACTTGTCGTCTTTGATCCAATGGTATTAGCTTCTCTATTGAACTCTTGCAATAGAAAGTCTAGCTTTCTTCCCATCGAATCTTTATCCTTTATTATACCATTAAATTGAGATATATGGGAGGTTAGACGCGTAATTTCTTCGTCTATTGAAAGTTTATCCGCCATTATCGCAAGCTCTGTTGTCAGCCTTGGAAGGTCTAAATCTTCCTCTTTTAGTCTTTCGTAAATATTTTCAGTGAACTTTTTTTCATTTTCTTCTATTACTTTTGGTGCTAGAGTTTTTATTTCTCCTACAAGCTCTTCGACATTTACTATTTTATTTTCTAGATCTATTTTTAGATTTTCGCCTTCTACTTTTCTCATCTCGTCTAAATTTTCTACAGCTTCTTCAACTGTCTTTAGAACTTGAGATAGAAGTTCTTTGTCTGTTTCATTGGTGCTTGATTTTTTAAGTACTCCTTCTAGCAGAACAATATCTCTTAATGTTATCTTTTCATCTATTTCTAGCATCTTTCTAAGATCTTCCATATCTCTGTAGTAGGCTTTTGCCAAGTCCTTGTTCAAGGATAATTCTTGTAGATCTGGACTTGTGACATCGTAGCTTAGATATAGGTCTACTTTGCCTCTTTTAAGTTTAGATTTTATGATTTGTCTTATTTTATCTTCTATTGCCATAAAATCTTTTGGAACTCTTAGATTTAATTCTAAGTATCTGGAGTTTACTGATTTTACCTCTACTTTTGTCATGTAGTTTTCGCTCTTTAGAAGCGCCATTCCGTATCCGGTCATGGATTTCATTTTATCACCAACTTTTTTATCTTCTATGTCTTTGCGTACCTGTTTTTGAACAGTCTGTCTTTTCTTCTGACATTATTTCTAATGCAATTGGAAGTAGGTCAACTATAAATTCAAGATTTTCTTCCGCTGCCTTTGGACTGCCTGGTAGATTTATTATTAGTGTGCCGTGTCTTACTCCACATACTCCTCTTGAAAGAATTGCACTTCTAACTTTAAGAGCTGAGCATCTTCTCATCTCTTCTGATAGTCCTGGGACTAATCTTTCGCATACATTTAGAGTTGCCTCGGGTGTGTTGTCTCTTATTGCGCAGCCTGTTCCACCTGCTGTTACTATGAGTTTTATATCTTTATCTGCTGCAAGTCTTATGAGTTCGTCTTCTATTTTATATCTTTCATCGCTCACTTTAGATTTTCCTAGCACATTAAATCCATTTTCCTCCAAAATTTCTATAACTTTTGGTCCGGTTAGATCTTTTTCTTCGTCATTAAAAGATGAATCATTAACTAATACAACATGTGCTCCAAACATTTTTATCTCCTCTTGTGTTTTATATTATTTTATTTTCTTTATTCTAATATATCAGAATGATGTGTAAATTTCATTCTTATTTTATACTTTATCTATTAAGTTGTAAATTTTTATTTAATATTTTTTTGAAATAAAAAAAAGCGCCACATGCGCTTATTTTATAAGCTGTGGCACTTAGTCCATTGCAATAACTTCTTTTCCATTGTAAAATCCGCAGCTTGGGCACACTCTGTGTGGAAGCTTAGCCTCATGGCAGTTAGGGCATTTTACAACTGTTGCTTTGTTTAATCTATAGCTTGAAGCTCTTCTCTTATTTCTTCTTTGTTTTGATGTTTTCCTCTTAGGTACAGCCATTCTTACACCTCCTCATTAAAGAGATTTAATAATCCCTCAAATCTAGGGTCAATTTCTCTCTCATTTTCACAATCACAAGGACCATTGTTTAGATCCTTTCCACATTTTGGACATAGTCCTTTACAGTTCTCACTACAAAGATGTTTATTATTTGTATCTGAGATGACTTGGGATATGATTATGTCTGAAAGATCGATCCCATCTGCTTTTAGTTCAAAATATTCAGTCATTGCATCGTCGTAATCTTCTAAGTTACCTAAATCTTTTATAAAATAGCAACATACGAATGACTCTACGTCCTTTTGCAATTTCTTTAGACATCTGTCACAAGAAGTATTATACTTATATTTTATAGATAAATCAAGCTTAATTTCTGGATTTAAGTTATATAATACTCCTTTATACTCTATTGGAAATTCTATATCTATTCCTTCAAGTATATAGTCGCTTTCATTTTCTTCAAGAACTCCTTCGATTTCCCAGGTTCTATCTGGCGATTCAAGAAAATTCTTTACATTTAAAATCATATTATCACCTCAAAAGCGCTATAATATTTTATACTTTTTTTGCCTATTTGTCAAGAATTTAATGATATAAAAAATTCCCGAGGCTTTCTCGGGAATTAATTTTAAGCTAATGCTATCATTTCAATTTCAATTGGTGCTGCCTTTGGTAGTGCAGCCACTTGAACGCATGATCTTGCTGGTTTATGGTCTGAGAAATATTTTCCATAAACTTCGTTAACTTTAGCAAAATCATTGATATCTGCTAAGAAAATTGCAACTTTAACTACTTTATCTAGTGATGATCCTGCATTTTCAAGGATTACTTTGTTGTTTTCAAGAGATCTTTCTGCAGCTTTTTCAATAGATTCTGTAACTAATTCTCCTGTTTCTGGGCAAAGTGGAATTTGTCCTGATGTAAAAATCATTCCGTTTGCTTTAATTGCTTGTGAATAAGGTCCAACTGCTGCTGGAGCTTTGTCAGTGTGTAGTACTTCCATTATTTTTCCTCCTTTTGATTTTCATCATCCCAAAGTCTTTCCAAATTATAGTACTCTCTTTCATCTCTGTGGAATACATGTACTATTATATCACCATAATCAAGAAGAATCCATCTCATTGAGTTTTGTCCTTCTTTATTATTGACAAATTCTTTTGCTTCTGCCATCTTGTCTTCGATTTCATCTGCAAGAGCTCTCACTTGGTTAGAAGAGTTTCCGCTTACTATTACAAAATAATCTGCTACGCTTGAAAGTCTCTTTATGTCTAAAATCTTTATATCTATTCCAAGCTTGTCTTCACAAGATTTCTTAATTATTTCTAATTTTTTCTGAGTATCCATTGTACCTCCTTATTCAATTCCCAAACTTCTTACAAGTTCTCTACTTTTTTCTTTGTCGTAAATAAAGTAGGAAATTCTATTTATATACTTTGGATTTCCTGGCAATGTCAAAGTCTCTATATTGCTTAAATCACTTCTTGTTATATTTTTACCCAATTCTACCAAGTTTTCAAAAGGAATATTGGTTTTTGTATGAAGTTTATAAGAATCTAATATCTTCGGTACTCCTAGAAGTCCTCGTGGAGTCGTAGCTGTGTGTATAAAACTTTCTACAAACTGTCTTTGTGCTGCTACTCTTCCAAGGTCCGCATCTTTATATCCATGTCTAAATCTTAAAAATCCGATAGCTTTATTTCCATCTAAAGTTTGTAGGCCTTGTTTAAGATCTATTATTAGTGGTGGATCGTCCCATTCATCGGTGTACTGCATATCCATCGGTACATCTACTTCAACGCCTCCTACTGCATCTACTGAATCTTTTACAAAGTCATAATCAACAGCCAAGTAGTAAGGTATGTTTGTTCCAAGCATTTCGTTTACAGTCTTTAGGGTTAGCTCTGGACCTCCGTAGTTAAAGGAGTGATTTAATTTTTCTTTATGTCTTTTGCCATTTATGCTTACCCTTGAATCTCTAGGAATAGAGATCAAGTTTATTTTTTCAGTTTCATAGTTGTAGTTAAATAGTATCATGGTGTCAGATCTAGAGTTTTTTTCGCTATTTATATCTAGTTTATCTGCACCCATAAGTAAAAATGTGATGCTTTTGTTGTTTGCCTTTAGGCCATTTAGTATGTCTGCTGGATCATCTGCACCTAATTTTGCGACCGTATATATAAATACACCTGCGGCTACTATTATTAATATTAGTAGGGTTATGAAAAACCCTTTGAAAAATTTAGCCATTTCTCATCTCCAATAAATAATTTCTGGTTTCTATAGTGGAAATATCTATAGGCACCCTTTGTTTTATCAAAAATTCTATATTCATGTCGAGTTTCATAATACATGCCATATTTATATCTTCATATGCCATATGTCTTACTTCATCTACGCCTTTAAAGACTCTGCTAGGCTCTATATAGTCTGCAATAAAGATTATCATGTCGAGCATCGTCATTGGAATACTGCCCGTTGTGTGGCTTGCTATGGCGTTTAAGATCTCTTCATCTTCTATTTTATAATCGACTTTTGCTTTAATAGGACCCACATAGGTGTGGATGAGCTTACTATTGCTCTTAAATCTTTTGAGAAGATCCACATTATATAGTTTTGCTGCGTATTCTTCTCCATTGGCATACTTTGCACAGTCATGTACAAGCCCTGCAACATACGCCTTGTCTTCATCTACACCATAGATTCTAGCAAGTTTTTTTGCTGTATTTGCAACTGAAAGAGAGTGTTCATACCTGGATTTTTTTAAGTTTTTCTTTAGATCTTCCTTAATCAGGTCAATTTTTACCATAGAGACCTTCCTTTTCTATATATGAGATTACATCATCAGGCACCAAGTATTTTATGCTTTTATTTTCGCTAACTCTCTTTCTTATATCAGTAGATGAAATTTCATACTTTGGTATATTTGCTAAGTATATTTTAAATCCAAGCTCTTCCTTTAAACTTCTAACTTCATCGTAGATTTTCTTTTCTTCTTCGTATCCGGGTCTAATTGCAACTATGAAATTTGTCATCTTCGCTATTTTTTGAAAATCCTTCCAGGATCTAAGTAGAAATAATGTATCTGTGCCGATTATAAAGTAGTATTCATCCCCGGTTTTGGAAAGCTCTGTCATTGTATCTACTGTAAATGATTTACCTTTTCTCTTGGTTTCTATATCCAGCACTTCAAAATCACTATTGTCAGAAGTGGCGATAAGAGTCATCTCATATCTCTTTTCACTTGAAACTTCTAAATCTTTATGAGGAGGATCTCCCGTTGGTAAAAAATATACTTTATCCAAGTTGAAATCCTCCTTTATATGCTCAGCTATCATAAGATGAGCCATATGAATAGGATTCATAGTGCCGCCCATTATTCCTATTTTCATAGCTCTATCTTTTTATTTTCCTTTGACTCTCTATAAATTGTGAGTTTTTTTCCTATTAGATTTACAAATTCTGCCCCAGTTGCTTCTATTATTTCATCTGCTACTTCTTTTGCTTCTACTGGTGAGTTTTGTAAAAATGTTATCTTTATAAGTTCGTGGCTCTCTAAAGATGCATCTATTTGAGATATAAGTCCTTCTGTTACTCCACTCTTTCCAACTTGGATAAGAGGTTTCATATCATGGGACAGGCTCTTTAGATATGCCCTTTGTTTTGAATTGATCATACTACCTCACTTAAAAAATTCAAATTCATATCCGCCTATGATAACTGTATCATCATCGGTCGCTCCAAGTTCACGAAGTTTTTCGATGACTTTATTCTTTGTTAGATTTTCTTGGAAATATCTGATTGAATCTCTGTCGTCAAAGTTAGTAGAACGTAAAAGTTTGTCGATATATAATCCGTCAACGGTGTACTCACCGTAGCTATTTACGTAGACTTTTATTCCTTCTTCTCTTTCTGGTTCTACATATTCTATATCATAGGTTTCTTCTTCAAGTTCTGTAGTGTTTACTAGGTGAAGTACATACTTCATAAGCTTATCTACATTCTTTGTAGTTGCTACAGATCCTGAGAAAATTTCGTACTTATCTCCCAATTCTTTCGTAATTTTTTCAAGTCCTTCTTCTGAACCCGGAATATCCATCTTATTCATAAAAATTACCATTGGTTTATTCATTAATTTTTCATTATAACCCTTTAGTTCATCCATTATCTTGTAGAAATCAGAGACAGGATCTCTTCCTTCAGAGCCTGATGCGTCTATGATATGGATTAGAACCTTGGTTCTTTCAATATGGCGTAAAAATTCATCTCCAAGTCCAATACCTTCAGATGCACCTTCGATAAGTCCAGGTATGTCTGCAAGGACAAAACTTTCTTCTGGACCTAGGCTTACCACACCAAGGTTTGGTTCAAGGGTTGTGAAGTGATAGTTTGCAATCTTAGGTCTTGCATTTGAAACTACAGATAGTAGTGTGGATTTACCTACGTTTGGAAATCCAACTAACCCTACATCTGCAAGCATCTTAAGCTCTAGGATTATATTTCTATTTTCACCTAAATTTCCTGCCTCTGCAAAAGATGGAGCTTGTCTTGTAGAGTTTTTAAATTTCGCGTTTCCTCTACCACCTCTGCCGCCTTTTGCAATTATATATTCCATATTCGGTTTATTTAAGTCTACTATTACTCCACCTGAATCTTCATCTTTAACAAGAGTTCCCACAGGTACCTTAAGGATTATATCTTCGCCCTTTGCACCGTATTTTAGTTTACTCATGCCATTTTCACCATTTGGAGCTTTGTATTTTCTTTTGTATCTAAAGTCCATCAAGGTGTGTATTCCTGTGTCAGTCTTTATAATTACACTGCCACCTCTACCACCATCACCGCCATGTGGACCACCTGCTGGTTCGAATTTTTCTCTTCTCCATGCAACAGCTCCATCTCCACCTTTGCCGGCTTGGACATTGATATGTGCTTTATCTATAAACATATTAACCTCCAAAATATTATATCATATGATGAATTCATGAAATTTTAAAAAACTTTTAAATTCCCTAAATTTAAAAAAAGTCGCAACTTGTGCGACTTAAATTATGCTTCTATTTTATAAACACTTGCGTATTTTTTCATCCCTCTGCCACGAGTTTCGAATCTAAGTATTCCTTCTTCTGTAGCAAATAAAGTGTCATCTTTTCCTCTCATAACATTGTGACCTGGGTGAATTTTAGTTCCTCTTTGTCTAACTATGATATTTCCAGCTAGTACAAATTGTCCGTCACCTTTTTTAACTCCAAGTCTCTTTGCTTCAGAGTCTCTACCGTTCTTTGAAGAACCGGCTCCTTTTTTAGATGAAAAAAGTCTAAGATCAAATCTAATCATTTTGCACCTCCAGTTTAATTACTTCTAGGTTAATTGGAAATTGCTTACTGATGAGCCTAAGTCCCAGCTCCATCGAAGAAAATAAAGTCTTTACATCTTCTCTTAAGTAAGCGTCATCCTCTATCATTACTTTTAAATATCCATCTTCCTGATAGTCGTATATCTTTTCCTCATCAAGTCCACATACTTCAAGTAGAGAAAAATACAGCGTCTGTGTAAGAGCCGAAACTCCATTACAAACTATTTCTTCGTATTCATCTATGCCTGTAGCGTGACCTTTTGATTCAAATCCGAAAGTTACATTGTCTTTCGTGTATAGACTTACTTTTGTCATTATGCAATATTAGTGATTTCCACTAATGTGAATGGTTGACGATGGCCTTTTTTAGTTCTTTCGTTTTTCTTAGCTTTGTATTTGTATGTGATTACTTTTTTACCTTTTCCGTTAGCTAGAACTTTTGCTTCTACTTTAGCTCCGGAAACAACTGGAGTACCGATTTTAATCTCTTCTCCACCTATTGCTAGAACTCTATCGAAAGTAACCAAGTCTCCTTCTTCGACATTTAGTTTTTCAATTTTAACTTTGTCACCAACTTCAACTTGGTATTGCTTTCCGCCTGTTTCAATTACTGCGTACATTGTAGCACCTCCTTAAATATTTAAGACTCGCCTGTGTAGGTGTATAACTTGAAAACCCACTTAGAGCGGTTACAGTTAATTATAATATCATATGAACACCATAGTTTCAAGAGTTTAGAAGATATTTCGAAGAAAATTATTTGATATTTTTGTATTAACTTATGTGTATTCTTCTTAAAGTTATTTTACAAAATAATCTTTAAAAGCTCAACTTATTTTCTCTCAATCATTTAAACATTTAAATTTTCTTTCATCGTTTAAATTTTCCAATAAAAAAGGACCTCTTTAGAAGTCCTTGATTCTATTAATTATGGCTCTATAATATCTGTTGGTGTTTTTCTCCTCAACAGATATTATAGAGCCTTTTTATTTGATGCCAGCTTTTGTTGCGCCTATATTATAAATTCAAGGCAATAAAAAACAGTCGGTGCAGTTCTGCGACCGTATGTACCGTCGAATCTAAAATAAGCTTTTTATATTATTTTATTCAGACTATCGGTACTATTTCGCGAGTGTGAATAATTATGCGTTCGTATCTGATATGATATATACGTTCCATTGGTAGCTTCTCCATTCTATCCTTTCAGCTTTTTCAGCTAAAAGATGGAGCTGCCGTAATAACAACTCCATCTTAATTAGTTTTCATCGAGCAACTCTATTTGCTCTATTTTTATTAATGTAGTCTCTTGGTTATTTAATTCCTTATCACTCACATTTATTTTGATTTTATCAGTAATTTTTAAATCATTGAAATGTAAATCAACTATATTGGTTGACGATTTCATTTTAAAGATTTTTCCGTCTTCTTCTAAAGAACTACAATCTATTTTTGTTTCTGTTGGAAAAATAGTATTTCCATAACCTAATCCAATTATAGTCAATATCTGATTTTTTTCATCAACATCGACTATTTCTGCATCTATTCCTAAATATACTATTTTCTTCTCTTTATGTGGTGAACATGATGCTAAAATAAGAATTGCAAAAATTATACTGAATAATAAAGAAGGAAATATAAACTTTTTTCTCATCTTGATATTTTTACACCTTTATCTATATATAAGCTTATATAGACCATCTGCTTCTCCGTTACTTGTCAATTTCACAGAATATCCTGCTACCCCATATTCCGTACTGATCAAACCATCACCCCAATTACCATAAAGTTCAAGGTTCCCTGTTACTTTATTATAATAAGGATAAAATCCAATATAGCCTTTTTCACCAGGATTTAAATGTACAGTATAAGATGTTGATGTACTTGCAGAAGACTGCCAACCAATAGTAGCCCCAGCTTGTATTGCAGACTTTTGATCTTGAGAACCTATTGTTGCAGAAAAGAAATGTGTTGATATATAACCCACATTCGTTGTTATTGAGCCTCCACCATTAGGTGCTTCTAAATCCGCTGAAACCTTTTTTAGGCTTCCAGTATATTTAGTTGGACCGCTTGTTTGTCTAAATACATACCAATTCCTGTAATCTCTTAACGCTTCTCTACCATAATATTTATTATTTCTCAATTCCGTGAAATTTACATCGTCTATTCCAGCATCATTTGTGATTTCATCAGCTTCTGACTTCGTTAAATAATTTACTGTACCATCATCATTAATAGTAAACGCTACAACATTAGCCCTTAATGATTCATCATAGTATACATTTTGTTTATCAGTCAGATTGACATCAATATTCTTATTATCTGATGCATAATCATTCTCTGTTGCAAAAACAGATGTACACATACCCATAACTACTACTAAGCTTAGTAAAAACGTTAATATCTTTTTCATTGCTCTATTCTCCATTTTAAAATTTTTCAAAGTTCTTGTCAGTTATTATCAGACATTTTCAATCTCCGTTCTTGTACCTCTGAGGATTCATGTAATTCATAAGTTCTCTCCTTTCACTAAACACATATTTTATCTGATATAGCTATTTATTTTCACTTTATATGTTAAAATATCTGCTGACTGATTTTGTATAATAACTTCATATCTGCTATTATAATCAGCTTTAACAGTTAATATAACAGACTTTTGAAAATATCCCTTATATATAACATTTCCATTTTCTTTTATCATAATTGCATAATCTACACCACCTCTGCATGACATCTCACTTGTTTTTACTGTAAATCCATCATGATTTGGCTCTGTCCAAGATGCCATATTAAATTTATAAGACTTATGGTCTAACCCACTTAATGTTGTACTGTCATCAACATTTGCAACTCTTGTTTTTTCAAGTTGTATCTCTCCAAGAGTCAAAGCGTTGTATTCTTCGTCCGTTATTTCTTTGACTCTATCATCCTTGTTAATTTCAATTTGTGTAGAACTCTCACTTGAAACTATTTGCTCTTTTTCAGCAACTCTTACATCTGCAAATACTGTTACAGATAAAGTCATAACCAATACGAAAGCAAAAACACCCGACAATCTTCTTCTCCATTTTTTCATAACAATCATCCTTTCTTTAGTTGGACTAAGTTTTAATACTATCTTGTTCCTTTCTATATCTTTTGGCTCTATGAGCTTCAACATTGATAAACAGTATTCTTTTCTGTTTTGAACCGTATCTCCTACTTTTTGGATGACTAATTTGTCGCAAAGCATTTCGATATCGTCTTCAATATATCTGGATGCAAGCAGAATAAATATGTTATGCCAATACAAACAAGTGATTAAATTTTTTATGTGAGTAAAAACAATATCACACTTTTTAATGTGTGTCATTTCATGTATCAGTACATATTTCAACAGTTCATCATCATCTAATATATGGCTTTGCAATATTATTTTAGGATGAATAACACCATAAGTTACCGGCACTTTTATTTTATCGTTTACAAATATGTCTACTTTTCTTTTTAATTGAAATAAGTCGAGTGACTCTTTTATGCAATTATCCTGTTCAATTAATACAGAATTTTTCATCGCTTTGTTTCTTTTAAATACTTGTGCTATGACATAGAAAAAAATCAAACTCCCAACAAGCATTTGATTAAAACTTGATAAGATGTATCCTAAATCTTTTGCGAATGTTCTCGTATATTCTCTGATTAACATAAGTAATTCTAAAACATACTTTAACATTCCATATTGTTCAATATTTTTAATCTCTATCAAAAGTGAATATGGGACAAGAAGATATATAAAAAGTATCACCCATAAAATAACATTTGCCCATTTTATGCTTTTAACATTTAACTTTCTTCTACAGAGGAGAATCAAACCAATGATGAAAATGCTCTTTATGCTTCGCTCAAGTGATGAAACCGCAACAAACTCTATCATCCCATTACTTTTCCTCTACATCAAAGCTGTCAATTAAGTCTCTCATTTCCTGCAATTCTTCATTACTCACCTTTCTTTCTCTTAAAAACGCTTGACATACATTAATAAGCGACCCTTGAAACAATAAATCAATAGCTTCTTCCTGTTGATTTTTCAAAGCTTCTTCTCTTGAAATGATAGGTTTTAATGTATATTTGGGATAACGCCTTGTAATAGCCCCTTTTTCAAGGAGTCTTCCAAAGAAAGTATAGCAAGAAGTCTTTCCCAAGCCGTATTTTTCTTTTAAAAACTTAGATAATTCTAATGCCTGAATTTCACCGTTTTCATCTAAACATTCCTCTTCCCATAAAGCTTCCATTACCATCAATTCGCCTTTTGATAATTCCATTTTTCCACCTCATTCGATATTGCTTAATATTTTCTCTACTGTTTTATATTCTTATAGTTTTTATATTCTTATAGTTTTTATTTTCATGTTGAATATATCATGCCCATTTATTACTTGTCAAGAATTTTTATAAATATTTTTCCATACCAAAAACCGTTCTCTATATTTTTGATAAGACTTTAAATCATTACCAACATTTGCTTAATTTGCAGCCTTTTTGGTTCTTAAAATATGTTTTTATAAGAACGAAAGTCAATATTACAATAAAAAAAGGACCTCTTGCAAAGTCCTTGATTCTATTAATTATTATAGGAAAAGTCCGCCTATTTTTACAAATAGTGGTGCAAATACTAGTGAAACTACTGTGATTAGTTTGATTAGTATGTTTAGAGATGGTCCTGAAGTATCTTTGAATGGGTCTCCTACTGTGTCTCCAGTTACTGCTGCTTTATGTGCATCAGATCCCTTTCCACCGTGAGCTCCTGTTTCAATATATTTCTTTGCGTTGTCCCAAGCTCCACCTGCATTAGACATAAATATTGCCATTAGAACTCCTGTTACTAGTGCTCCTGCTTGAAGTCCTCCTAGTGCTTCTGGTCCTAGGCATACTCCTACTAAGATAGGTGCAATTACAGCGATAAGTCCTGGTACTACCATTTCTCTAAGTGCTGCTGATGTAGAAATATCTACACATTTTGCATATTCTGGAGTTGCTTTTCCTTCCATGATTCCTGGAATTTCTTTGAATTGTCTTCTAACTTCGTCAATCATTGATGAAGCTGCGTTACCTACAGCTGCCATTGTAAGTGCTGAGAATGCAAATGGAAGCATACCACCTACGAATGTTGCTGCTATTACTGCTGGTTTTGAAATGTCAATTCCTTCAAGTCCAGTTGCGTTTATATATGATACAAATAGTGCTAGTGCTGTTAAAGCTGCTGATCCTATTGCGAATCCTTTACCGATTGCTGCTGTTGTGTTACCTACAGAGTCAAGTGAGTCTGTGATTTCTCTTACATCTTCTGGAAGTTCGCACATTTCTGCAATACCACCAGCGTTGTCAGCGATTGGTCCGTATGCGTCTACTGCTATTGTCATACCTGCAGTTGAAAGCATACCTACTGCTGCAAGTGCGATTCCGTATAGTCCGTGAATTGCTGATGCGTTTCCACCTGCTCCAAGGTAAGCTGCAATGATTCCTATTGCAATTATGATGATTGGTCCAACTGTTGACATCATACCTACTGATAGTCCAGAGATGATGTTTGTTGCGTGACCTGTAGTTGATTCTTCTGCTATTGTTCTAACTGGTTTGTATGAATCTGCAGTGTAGTATTCTGTAAATTTAGAGATGATAAGTCCAACTACGATACCGATTATTACTGGTAAGAATGGTTTCATTTCTCCAAAGATTCTATTTGAGAAGAATGCTGCAGCTGCTATTGTAACAACTGATGCAATATATGTTCCCATGTTAAGTGCTTTTTGTGGGTTCTTATCTCCTTTTACGAAGAATGCTGCGATAATACATGCAACGATACCTACTGCTGCTATTATAAGTCCAAATTCAACACCTTTTTCTTGGTATGCTACTGCTCCAAGGGTGATTACTGATAGTAGTGCTCCTACGTATGATTCGAAAAGGTCAGCTCCCATTCCTGCTACGTCCCCTACGTTGTCTCCAACGTTATCTGCTATTACTGCTGGGTTTCTTGGGTCGTCTTCTGGAATTCCTGCTTCTACCTTACCTACTAAGTCTGCTCCTACGTCTGCAGCTTTTGTATAGATACCACCACCAACTCTTCCGAATAGAGCGATTGATGATGCACCTAGTGAAAATCCTGTTACGATTGTAGGATCTTGTCCTGAGAATAGGTATGCTAGTGAGATACCGATGATTCCAAGTCCTACTACGCACATTCCCATTACAACTCCACCAGAGAATGCAATGTCAAGAGCTTTTCCAAGTCCTGATTTCCATGCTGCGTTTGCTGTTCTAACGTTAGCTTTGGTTGCAACCTTCATTCCTACATATCCTGCTAGGATTGAGAAAAGTGCTCCGAATAAGAAGCAGATTGCAATTTTGATGTCTTTTAGTCCGATAAATAGAACTATAATAAGTGCCAATACAAAGAATACAAGTGCTTTGTATTCTCTTGTAAGAAATGCCATAGCACCGTCTTGGATGTAGCCTGAAATTTCTTTCATTCTTTCATTTCCAGCGTCTTGCTTAGAAATGAAGCTTGCTTTCATAAATGCAAATAAAAGTGCTACTACCCCTATAACAGGTGCTATTACTAAGATATTCATTTTTCTTCCTCCTGTTTTTAATTATTGGATTGCTAGTAGTACTAGTAATGATACTATAAATACTATTGATGAGTAAGTTACTATTTTGTTTAACTTCTCTTTTTTGCTTTGACCTGTGTGTTCGCCCCATAGTGAATCTACTGATCCATCTAGAGTTCCAAGTCCAGCTTGTTCAGATTCCATTGATGCTACTGTAACGGTTATTACTATAGAAACCAATAGAATTATGATTGATAATACTGTCTGCATACTGACCTCCCAATCTTTTTCTTAGTCTATAACATATGTATTCTATCACAATAGCTTTCTTTAATCAATTGGAAATTAAATAAAATGGACTCTTTCTTATTTTATTTTTCGTACCTTCATATACAAAAAAAGATATGAACCTAATGATTCATATCTTCTCTAATTTGTTTTTCTTTTTATTTTTTTATAAATTTGTATCCTTTTTCTGTAAGTTTCTTTTCAAGTTCTTCTTGATGTTCAAAGTTTCTTGTGCTTACTACTACGTTTACTATTACTGCATCTATTGAATCAGAGTTAGATTCAATCTTTTGTCTGATATAGGTGATGTTTGTCTTTTCTTCTTCTAGTATCTTTGTAAGTTTTGACATTTCACCTGGTGCGTCGTTTAGTATTACATCGTATTCTGCTGCTCTTCCTGATTTGAATAATCCTTTGTCGATTACCTTTTGGATTCTTGTTACGTCTATATTTCCGCCTGATACTACACAGCATACTTTTTTGCCTGCATGTTCAAATTTATTGTACATTACCGCTGCTACAGGGGTTGCTCCTGCTCCTTCTGCTACTATTTTGTCTTTTTCTAGTAGTGTTAGGATTGCACTTGCGATTTCTTGTTCATCTACTAGCACTATTTCATCTACAAATTCTTTTACTATTTCATATGTTAGACTTCCTGGTATTTTTACTGCGATTCCATCTGCTATTGTTGATCCTCCAGGTACTTCTGTTATTTTACCTGTTTTTTTAGATTCATACATAGATGGGATTGCTGTTGTTTGAACTCCTATTACTTTTACGTGAGGGCATTCTTTCTTTATTGCTTGTGCTACTCCTGAGATCAGTCCGCCGCCACCTATTGGCACTACTACTATGTCTACGTCAGGAAGTTGTTTTGCTATTTCAAGTCCTATAGTTCCTTGTCCTGCTATTACTTCTTCGTCGTCGAATGGTGCTATAAATGTGTAGCCTTTTTCTCTTACTAGTTCTTCTGCTTTTGCTTTTGCATCGTCAAATGTTTCTGGAACTAGTACTACTTCTGCGCCGTAGTTTTCTGTTGCTTCTACTTTTGAGATTGGTGCGTGAAGTGGCATACAGATTATTGATTTGATTCCTTTTTCTGTTGCTGATTTAGCTACTCCTTGTGCGTGGTTTCCTGCTGAGCATGCTATTACTCCCTTAGCTGCTTCTTCTGGTGTTAGGGTTGCTATTTTGTTATAAGCTCCTCTTAGCTTAAATGATCCTGTGTCTTGAAGTACTTCTACTTTTAGATAGATGTCATCTCCTAAGTTTGGAGCTTTTACTACTGGTGTTTCTTTGATGTGACCTTTTAGTCTTTCTCTTGCATCATAAATTTTTTGAATGTCCATTTTTACTCCTCTTTTTTCTTGTGGTGAACTATACTTATATATTTTCCATCTTCTTTTATTTTTCTTACTCTTTTTTCAAAGTCGATTCTAGATATCCATACAACTCTTTGGCAGTTTAGACACTTAAGTTTCATGTCTATTCCTAGCCTTGTTATCTCCCATTCATTTTCTCCACATGCATGGGGCTTTTTCAAAGTTACTATGTCTCCTAGTTCATAATAAAGCATGTCCACCTCCTAATCATTTTCTCCTGAAATATCTCTCATTGTATTCTTGTTAACAGAACGTGAAGAGACTATTTTGTAGATGTTCACCTTGCCGTCTTTTAGTGTGGCTACGGTGACTCCTCCAACCTCCATCCTTTCTATACCTGATCCGAGTCTGGTATAAAACTCTTGGGATGTACCTATTTCTCCTCCTATGTCGCTTTCGCCATAGGCATAGATGCTTCCTCCAACATCTTTTAGTCTTGTAACATTTGCTGCTACTATCATCTTGTCTGTTTCATTTAAATTTAGATTATATTTTGATAGAATTCCACTGTGAAGTAGGTAAATATGTGAATTTCTATAGAGAACATCCGAAATATTTGGGATATCTTTTTTTGTTATTTCATTTGGTGTTATTTTATATAGATTTTTGTCTGTTATAAAGAATATCCTTTTGTCTTTGATATTTAGAGATAGGCCTACTTCTTGATTGTAGTCGGACTTTCTAACCTGTCCATCTGCTATTGTTAAGATTGTTTTGTAACCCTGAGCATATGGGCTTATTTCCGATATAGCATATCTCTTTTCATTTATTACATACGCGGATGTTATGTAGTTGTCTGTCTTGTAGACATTTCTTAATGTGAGTCCGTCTAAGATAGATATCTCTTCATTATTTCCTTCTTTTAGATGAAGCACGATGTTTGAACCTTGTTCCTCTATATTATATAGATCTAAGCTCATCGTTATGCTTCCTAGGTACTCTCCGTTTTCTCCATATTTATAGAGCTTTTTTAAATCCTCGTCATAGAGAAATCCAAAATTACCTGCAAAGAACGAAACATAGGTCTCTTGAGATTTATCTATTTTTCTAAGCAGTTCTCCATCCTTGTCTGTAATGTATAGGTAACTTCCATCAAAGATCATAATTGTAGATGAGGTTATGTGAAAATCTTGAGCATTTTCAACAAAACCTGGAGTCTTAACCTTAATCATCATCTTTGAGCCTGAAATATTATTAATATTAATAAGTAGTGTTAGTAAAACAATGAAAAAAGAAGCTCCTATAAAAACTCTCTTTTTATTTTCTTTGATAAATTCCATACTGTCCTCCAGTATTATTATAACATCTACAATTCTTTACTTCAAAAAAATAAATAATTTTTATCCAAAAAAATAAATAATTTTTATCCAAAAAAATGAAAAAGAGTGCAAATTGCACTCTTACTCATATAGATCTTTCTCTCCAAATTTGATCTTGCTATCTGGTACTGATCTTTCAGCTGGAAGACCTGCCTTATCAATTAAACCAATCAGTATTCTTGAAATCTCTGCTCTAGATACTGCACCACCTGGTTTGAAATTTCCATCTGGATATCCACCAAGCGCTCCAACAGATACTAAAGCTCCAAGGCTTCCCTTGTCAGATTCACTTAAATTCTGTATGTCTTTAAAATCTGGTGCAGCTTTCCCTTTTAAATTGTACATATAACCAAGTACCTTCACAACTTCAATTCTAGTTATATCTGCATTTGGATTTAACGGTCCAGACGTTGGTACGATATAACCAGCCTTGACAGCCTTTTGAACATCTTTGTAGTACCAGTCATTTGGGTTTACATCTGTGAAGAAGATCGGATAGGTCTTTTTGAGGTTTGCCATTTGATTGATAACGGCATAAAACTCAACCCTTGACATTGTTTGGTCAGGTTTGAAATAACCTCCATCATATCCAGAGATAAGCCCTAGGTCCGATAATTTGTCCACGTATTCCCTTGACCAATGATCTTTTGTGTCCAAAAAACTCTTGGCGCTTGCAAAGTTTGGCATTAAAATACACACTGAAAGGAGTAGTACAAGAATTTTCTTCTGAATTTTCATATTCTCACCACTTCCAACTACATACATTATATCAAGTATACTTGGCTATATATATTATGTTTATATTACATATTTTTTTACATTGTAATAATAATGAAATATTTGATAAAATAGGACCGGTGATAATATGAAAGATAATAATTTAGAAAAATTTTCAAATAAAATCGATAAAGTAAATGGTACTTCAACTAATAGCTCAAATGAAATAGATAATATAACGCCGTCTTCAAAGTGCTTTGACGAGCTTTTCTGCAAAGTCTACGGGGTTCCCTATGATTTTAGATTCAAAACCGCGGGAGATAAGGTGGCTTTCGATGTGAAAAATATTTTAAAGATGGAAAATATAGATCCTACTGTGTACTCATGCTACCAAACCCATTCTAAAAACGTGCGTATTATTGGAAAAGACAAAGCTAATGACTTCGTGTACGGGAAAATCTTTATGGACTCTGATGGAATTGTTACAGATAAGAAGAATGAACTTATCTTGATTAAGTTCGCGGACTGCACTCCGATTGTATTCTATGAAAACAATAGAAAAATCCTTGGAGCTTGTCACTCCGGCTGGAGAGGAACCGTTGGCAGAGTTTCCAAATCTACAGTAGATGCTATAGAAAGTCTCGGAGGATCTGTTAAAAATATCCACGCCTATATCGGGCCTTCCATTGGACAGGAAAATTACGAAGTAGGTAGAGATGTCTACGATGAATTTTCAAAAATTTCTGAAGATGTAGAAGGTATCCTAGATGCATTTGTAAAATCTGAGATAAAGGAAGATAAATTCTATTTAAATATGAAGCTTGCAAACTTTTTAATTCTAAAATCCATTGGAATTAAGGAAGAAAATATAGAAATCGCAGAAGAGTTTACATTTGAAAACCCTCATATTCACTCTGCAAGGGAGGAAGGCGAAGGTTACGGTTTAAACGCAATTCTTACTATGATGAAATAATACAGAAATAAATTATATAAAAAGTTTTTAATTTCCATCGTTATCGCTGGTTTTTTTATTCCCTTTTATAACCTATTACATCTTTATAAGCTTTAATTTGCATCAAAAAAGGAGGTCTCCCTCCTTTTAACTTTATTTATTTGTCTCTCTTGGTTAAGAATTCTATAATCTTTGGACTTACTTCCCTTTGACTTCTTCCACTTACAAATAGTCCAATGTGTCCCGTGTTTATTTCTACAAGTTCACAGTCCTTTGAGCCTATTACATCTGGTATTGGTCTAGTTGCTGATGGTGGTACTTGGTTGTCCTTTGTTCCTAGCATTGCAAGAACTGGGCAGGTTACATTTTTAAGGTCTACCCTTTCGCCTTCTAGGTAGAATTCACCTTTTACTAAATTATTTTTGTGATACATTTCGTTTTGGAATTCTCTATATGCTTCCCCTGCTTGATCTGGTGAATCAAAGATCCATTGTTCCATTCTTAGGAAGTTTGCGAGTTTTTCTTCATCATCAAGTGTATCTATTACGCCGATATACTTATCTATCATTAGGTCATATGGTTTTAAGAATACGAATCCTGCGTTCATAAAGTCGCCTGGTACGTTTCCAAATGCTTCTACCATTTTGTCTGCGTTTAGATATGGTCCCCATTTGAATAGAAGTCCATCGTCTTGGTCAAAGTCTATTGGTGTTACTAGTGATACTAGGTTCTTTACCTTTTCTTGGTGTGTTGCTGTGTAAATAAATGAGAATGTTCCACCTTGGCAGATTCCCATTATGTTTACTTTGTCTACATTTCTATCTCTTCTTACGAATTCAACTGCTTCATCTATATATCCATTGATATAGTCGCCAAGCGTTAGGTATCTATCGTCTGCTGTCGGATAACCCCAGTCAACTATATATACATCTATTCCGCCTTCAAGTAGCTTTCTCATCATGGATTTATCTGGTTGGATGTCCATCATATATTCTTTATTTACAAGTGCATATACAACAATTAGTGGAGTCTTAGTTGTATTTTCTACTCTAGGTTTGTAGTGGTAAAGCTTCATCTTGTCCATTTGGAATACTAATTCTTTTGGTGTTTGATTGTATCCAGAATAGTCTACGTTCATTAGAGTTTCTATTCCTTTTACCATCTTTTCTTGTGAGCCCATTACCTGTAATAGTGATTCTCCTACTCCCATGTCAAATAAATTTTTCATTTGATCCTCCTATTTCCTTTCCCCTTTGAGAGATTCTAGCTCATCTGTTAATGCTCTAATTTCTCTTCTTTGCTTTCTAACTTCTGCTTTTAGGTCATGAACTGTCTTGTAAAGTGAGTCCATATCCTTGTTTGTTGGAATTGGTAAATACTTAAGTGCATTGGTGATTACTTTGTCCATTTGAATCTTAAGTCCTAGTACTGAATCTACAAATCCACCTAGGAATTTAGAAAACTCATCTGAGTAGAATAGTCTATCGAAGTTTCTGGATAGAGAATCTCTCCAATAACTATAAAATTCTTCAAATGTCTTTGGAGTTTTTTCGGTCTTCATCATTTCAAATGATTCTCTAATTACATTTTCAGTTGTATCTTTTACCAATGCTTGAAGTTTGAAAGATAGTTCTGTTGAGTAGGTCAAGTATTTTATATATCTATCTAATGTTTGAAGTCTGTCTTGTTGTGAGTTTCTAGAAATACCCATCATTGGCATATTTAGTAGTTTGCCGTAGGTTTTGCTGTAATTTTCTTTCCAAATTTCGAAGTATTCTAGGAATCCTTCTGGATCTTTAAATAGACCTTTTGCATATGCATCTGTTAAGTTCTTTGCACTTTCTTTCCATGGCCCATAGATTGCATCTGTTGAGCTTTGGTAAGAATTTCCAATGTCTTCAGCTTTTTTTAGTACTTCTTGTACTTCTTTTGGTAGATATGGCATTACATATTTTTCCATATATTCGCTTGAAGAGTTTTTGTAATCTTCTACTACCTTTTCTATATTAACCTTAGTTGGTTTAAGGTTTTTTTCATAAATGTCGCTGTATAACTTGTACATATTGTAATAGATTTCTGCACCTTGATTCATCTTTTGAAAGATATCTGTTGTAGATCCATCAAAAGAAAATAGTGGGCTACCTGACATTGAATTAATCATTTGTTGGTATCCTTCTAGTGGATTTGAAATGTTAAATGGTGCGTTGATCGAACTTGTGAAATTATTTAGTGTTTCTTGCCAGCTTTCTGTTAGCTGTTTGTTTGTGTTTAAAATGGCTTCAAAAAAATTAAAATCTTTATCCATGATCTTCCTCCTTTTAATCTAATAACATTATACCCTATTTATTGAATATAACACATACTTTAAGTAATTAATTTGAAAAATTCTTATAAAATTTATGTATTTTTTTCTTGTAAACCTTTCCATTTATTATTTTTTCTATTTATGTTAATATAATTATTGGAGGTATTCACATGAAATTTAATGAAATGACTTATACTAGACCTGACTTTGAAGAAGCTAAAAAAAATTATGAAGAACTTTTTAAAAATTTCAAAGATCAGTCTTTAGAAGAACAAATAGCAACTATCAATGAATGGAATAAAGAGTCTGACGATTTTGCTACAAACGCAACTCTATGCTCAGTTCGCCATTCTATCGACACAAGAGATGAATTCTACGAAAAAGAAACTGAATATTTCGATGAAGTAGGACCACTTTTTTCTAATCTTGCTGTTGAAGCTAACAAGACCATCCTATCTTCTACACATTTAGAAGACCTAAAGAAATATTTTGGATCACACTACTTCGAAATCCTTGAATGTTCACTTGTTATGAAGGAAGAGGCTATTCCTTTTATGCAAAAGGAAAATGCTCTAGTTACTAAGTACAACAAACTTATCGCTTCTGCAAAAATAGAATTTGACGGAAAGACTAACACTCTTGCTCAAATGGGTCCTTATACTCAAGTTGCAGATAGAGCTAAGAGAAAAGAAGCTCACGAAGCTGTTACTAAATTCTTCGAAGAAAATGAAGCTGAGTTCGACAAGATCTATGACGACCTAGTTAAGGTTAGAAACGAAATGGCTCTTGCTCTAGGATACAAAAACTATGTTGAACTTCAATATAAATTCCTATACAGAACTGACTACAATTCAGAAGACGTTAAGAGATATAGAGAATATATCTACAAGAACTTCACACCACTTGCTGTGAAACTTCGTGAAAAACAAGCTGAAAGAATCGGACTTAAAGACGATTTCAAATACTATGACTGGGGATTCTCTTTTAAAGAAGGAAATCCAAATCCAATTGGAGATCCAGAATTTATAGTTAACCAAGCTATTAAGATGTACCACGAACTTTCTAAGGAAACTGGTGAATTTATAGACGTTATGACTGGCATGGACCTTATGGATCTAGTAGCTAAACCTGGCAAACAAGCTGGTGGATACTGTACAGATATTCCAAACTACAAGGTTCCATTCATCTTCTCAAACTTCAACGGAACTCAAGGTGACGTAGAAGTCGTAACTCATGAAGCTGGTCATGCTTTCCAAGTTTACAGCTCAAGAAATATGATCGTTTTTTTCAAGCAGAAGACGGCATACGAAGCTTTAGGAAAGTAGGTGGGTATTATTACCAAAATAAGTACTGATCCTGAAGACGTTAAACAGAAGAATCATTTTT